>NZ_JBQFZU010000007.1:0-208355 GCF_056542405.1 Ruegeria sp. AD11(2025)
CCCGCTACGACAGGTGCCCGAAGGTCTTCCTGTCAGCCATCGCCCTCGCAGCACTCGTCATCTATTGGCTATGAGTCCTGACCCTAGTGGAATCGGCTGCTGCCGGTGCCGTTGAAAGGAGTATGATGCAAACTGATTGCAGAACTCGCACTGTCTGATTTCCTAAGTTGAGGTGAAGGAGTTATCACTTAAAGCAGCCCAGCAGTTTCAAACAAGAAAAACCGAAGTGTGTAATCCTCATCACTGACCAACCCCGCAGAATCGGCCAGACTGATTGCAGTTAACGAGTTGGCGCTCATGGTGTTTTAGAGCGCAGGTTTTCATTATCTTCCCTGCATCTGGGGCGCGCTTGTGGTGAGCGCGCCCTAATTCTTGTTTCCAGCCCCTTGTCGTACCCCTGATGGAGTCTCTGGCTTCCTAAAAAAGAAGAGGCCCGGATAGTGTATGATTAACACAGCATGAATGACGTGTTCTCGCTGAGTTCAGCCATGCTGGGGCATTGTTTCCAAATATGTGAAAATACAAGGCACGAGTTTAGGGGTGGCCGTTATGTCAACTGGTGTGAACATTGATCTGAGCGATAGCCAAAACAAGTGGTCTGAATGGACTATGCGCCCAAAGAAGCGTGAGCGAAAACTTACGGACTACGCCTCTGGGTTTGTTGTCATACTTTCGGCAATTGTCGTAAGTGGTTTACCTCAAGACTTGCCGTTCTGATAATACGAAACAAACCTCCCGGATTAGGTCGCGGGCCTCTTGGCACACCAGCTCGGCGCGGGAAACTGCGCGGTTGTCCCCGCCAACTGCGTTGCCGAGCGCCGTTGTTATCTCCGAAGCGTTTGAAACGTTGAATGTGGTCATGATTGCCCCAATTCGCGACCGTGCAAGCTTCGTCGCCACCCTGTTGTTTACGTGCAATTAGGTAACCAGCCACCCCACACAAAGCAAGAACAAGAACGGAACAAGAGCGGAACAAATGGGGGCGAATGCAGCTAAGGTGCCGGTGGGTTTCTTGGCGGCGACGATTAATTCGGTTAGGCTTTCTGTATTCGCTTCAAGCCAAATTGTAATTGGAGCCACCCCAATGAAATTCGATTCAGTACTTGCATTTTTGCTTGGGTCTGTTTTCAGCCTGTCCGCCTGCAGCGATGTCTTCCATGCAAATTTCGAAAATGGAACGCCCGGCCAGTCGCCGCTTTCAAACCCGCCCGGCCCACCTCCAGGCGACAGCATCAGCGTGGGATCAGACGAGTTCTTCTTTGTCGGGACAGCCGACGCAATTGAAGGCGACCTCTCCCTCAATTTCCGCGAGCGACCCCCTGCTACAGACACTTCCGGGGACCACATCATTTTCAGAACGTCGCCCATAAACGACGACGCTGCGCCAATCTACATCAGGTGGCAGGGGCAGTTCCTCGATGCCGGAGGAATGATAATAGATAGCGGCGTAGTGGGGGAATACTTTGGCAGAGTGGTGTTCGATAACGGCCAAGTGTTGATGTTCGACACCCCAGTCGGCAGCTACAACATTGGTGACAGTCACACTGTCTTGATTTCCCTGTTTCCAGAAAACATGGTGTACCGCCTCGCTATGTTTGGCGAGACATCGTTGGATTCAGGATTTGCAGAAGCAGGCCTGAGAGAACTAGACGGGGCACCGCAGAACGAGGGGTTCGTAGATATCTCTGTGACCGCCTCTTCGGACCAAAACCGTTTCTACGTAATGGACGATTTGACGGTTTCGCTTCGCGACCTCGGCAAGTGAAAAGAGTTGAACGGTGCACTTTGCTGGACGGATGGCCTCCCCAAAAATAGCGAGTGTACCTGGATTGGTTAACAGGATGCACTTAGACCAAGCTGCCGCCGAGAACCGAATCCGCCTGTCACGTCAATTTAAAGGTGATGGGTGGAGTGAGGGGCTGGACGAGGGGGTAAAGCCAGCCCCTCAAACTCTGGGGGTCCCGGAGTTGTGTGTGTGGTTGCTCCGTTAACTCAGAATTAACGAACTGTGCGTGTCCGCGATATTGGGGGTTCCCCGTATTTGGCAAAATTAATCTTTCGAACACATTTCGGACAGAGCCAGCAGATACCAAGAGGACGCGGCGCGCCTGATGGGGATTAGCGATTTCAACGAGGGGGTACGAGTTCGGCGTGTCGCATCTTCAGTTTATTCAAGCGAAACGCCACCACTTTCAAACTACCATTTGTAGTGCGGAGCCCGCTCGCCATTCCAAAACCGCGCAACGTCCACTGTATCAATGACCAGTGAAGTCGTATTGAAACCGATAAGAAGAATGACCCACCAGTAAAGCGTGGGTTCGGTGTCTACGTTCGGAAGGTTTGTCAGGAAATAAGGTATCATTGGAATCCACAGAATGTGGCCTAGACCAAGCAGCCTCACAAACCCCAGCTTCAGGTAGATTGCAATCATTATGGAAATCCCGATCCCAACCGCAAACAGGTTGTACCATGCATAGAAGGTGTCGAGGAAAAGCAGCGAGGCCAGATTTACGAGAATTAGGCAAATGACCCAAACTCTCGCAACCGGGTTGAACCTGAAAAGGACGATCCAAAGAATTTCAAACGCGCGCATTGGCCGAACCCTATCAATACAACACTCTAGTCGCCATCAATCATGCGCTCTAGCTTGCGAGCCGAGCTGAACTTGACAGGAGCGTGCCCACTGCCGGAGCAATGCCTTCAACAGACGCACCATCACAAAACCGAACTTGGCCGGGAACGGTTGCCCAAGTTTGTGCTTAATCCCATTCAAATCCACTTGGCACTCCAAAGCAAAGTCACTGATGCTCCGGCTCTACTTCCTATCTGCGCGCCCGTTCGATCAAAACGGCGCATGAATTCAGCGCCTGACTCGCCTTCTTTTCGCTCCAAAGTGACAGTTTCCTCTGAATCCGAAACGCTCACGATGGCACGATGGACATCTTCCTCCAGATTTTGAGGATATTCACCCTCTGTTGAGATTGGGTTTCCTTGTTTGTCAAAGAACTCACCCTTAGTGATGACGACTTTGAATTCGTCGCCAGACTTCTTTTCCAGCTTGTTGATACGGTTCCTGATGTTCGCTTTGCTGCCTCCAATGCTGTGATCCGGCGTTTAAGTTCTGTGGTTTCAGGCACCCGCCTGTACTGCTCGACCAGCCCCATGACAGTTGCCCCCTCCAGCGGCGTGATTTCCCCCTCAGAAACCACCCTCTACAAATAGTATAGGCGGGGCACAGTGGCACACAGTGACATTGAAAAATCACTGAAAATCAATTTTTTCGCGATTTCTTGAGATGCGGTGAAACGCCGTGAAACAAAGATTGGATGCCCTCTTGAGGCAACACGTTTATCCCGATTGGTGAGATTGCTAACGCTTAAGCGCGTTTTTCGCCGATGGTTGTCACGCCCAGAACCGACAGCACCTTGGCTTCGATCTGTGCGGCGTTCATACCCGCGACAGCGTACATATCCGCTGGGCTGGCTTGGTCGATGAAGATATCCGGCAACACCATCGAGCGGTATTTCAGCCCGTGATCAAACACGCCCTCATCCGCCAGCAGTTGCGCCACGTGGCTGCCGAAGCCGCCGATCGCGCCTTCTTCGATGGTGATCAGGGCTTCGTGGTTCGCCGCCAGATCAAGGATCAGCTCGCGGTCCAGCGGTTTGGCAAAGCGGGCATCTGCGATGGTAGGGGTTATCCCGCGGGCTGACAGCGCCTCGGCCGCCTTTTGCACTTCGGCCAGACGGGTGCCAAAGGACAGCAAAGCCACCCGTGCGCCTTTTTGGATCATGCGGCCTTTGCCGATTTCAAGCACCTCACCGCGTTCGGGCAAATCGACGCCCACGCCCTCACCGCGCGGATAGCGGAAAGCAATGGGGCCTTCATTATGGGCAGCGGCAGTGGCCACCATGTGCACCAGCTCCGCCTCATCCGCTGCGGCCATCACGACCATGCCGGGCAGGTTGGCCAGATAGGCGATGTCAAAAGACCCCGCATGGGTTGCCCCATCGGCACCCACAAGCCCCGCGCGGTCGATGGCAAAACGTACTGGCAGGCGCTGGATCGCCACGTCATGAACCACCTGATCGTAACCGCGCTGCAAAAAGGTCGAATACATCGCGCAGAACGGCTTCATCCCCCCGGCGGCCAGCGCCGCCGCGAAGGTCACGCCGTGTTGTTCGGCAATTGCCACATCAAAACAGCGCGAGGGGTAGCGCTCCGCAAACAGGCTGAGCCCGGTGCCATCGGGCATCGCGGCGGTCACTGCCACGATCTTGTCATCGCGCCCGGCTTCTTCGACCAGCGTTTTGCCGAAGACCGAGGTATATGATGGCGCGTTGGATGGCGCTTTGTGCTGCTGGCCCGTCACCACGTCGAATTTGGCCGTCGCATGGCCTTTGTCCCGGGCCTGTTCGGCAGGGGCGTAGCCTTTGCCCTTCTTGGTCAGCACATGGATCAGGATCGGACCGGTCGCCCGCGCCTTGACCGTGCGCAGTACCGGTAGCAACTGGTCCATGTCGTGGCCGTCGAGGGGCCCGATATAGGAAAAGCCCAGTTCTTCGAACAGCGTGCCGCCCACGGCCATGCCTTTCAGCATTTCCTTGGCACGTTTCGCCCCTTCGCGGAAAGGTTCGGGCAGTAGCGACACGGCCCCCTTGGCGGCGGCTTTCAGGTCGTGGAACGGGGCTTCGGCGTAAATCCGCGACAGGTAGCTGGACAGCGCGCCGACCGGGGGGGCGATGCTCATCTCATTGTCGTTCAGGATGACGATCAGGCGTTTCCTCAGGTGGCCCGCGTTGTTCATCGCCTCGAACGCCATACCCGCTGACATGGAACCATCGCCGATCACCGCAATCGCATCGCCCAGACCTTCGGGCGTGACGCCGCCCAAATCGCGAGCGACGGAGAATCCCAGCGCCGCGCTGATCGAGGTTGAACTATGCGCCGCGCCAAACGGGTCATAGGGGCTCTCGCTGCGTTTGGTGAAGCCGCTCAGGCCGTCTTTCATACGCAGGGTGCGAATACGATCGCGCCGCTCAGTCAGGATTTTATGCGGATAGCACTGGTGGCCGACGTCCCAGATGATCTTGTCGCGTGGTGTGTCAAACACGGCATGCAGCGCAGTAGTCAGTTCGACCACACCCAGACCTGCCCCCAGATGCCCACCGGTGACCGACACGGCCGAGATCGTCTCGGCCCGCAATTCCTGCGCCAGCTGATGCAGCTGTTTGTCCGAGAACTGTTTGAGATCCGCAGGGCGGTTCACAAGGTCCAGCAGGGGCGTGTTCGGGCGGTCAGACATGTGGCGCATTCCTGGCTTAGCTGTCCCGGGCAATAACGAAGCGGGCGGCGTCCTTCAAGGTTTCAGCCGAAGGTCCGTACCCATCCAGTGCAGTGCAGGCCTGATCAATCAGCTCCGCAGCACGGACTTTTGCCGCGTCCAGACCCAGCAATGAGACAAACGTGGCCTTGCCGGCCCGAGCATCCTTTTGCAGGCGTTTCCCGGCCTTTTCGGCATCACCTTCCACATCAAGGATGTCATCCGCGATCTGAAAAGCAAGGCCAAGAGCTTGGGCATATTGGCGCAACGGGGCCGGATCGGACTGCGCCAGCCGAGCCCCCGCACAGGCGGACCATTCGATCAGGGCGCCGGTTTTACCGGCCTGCAGACGGGTGATTTCGGCAAGTGTCAGCGGAGCAGCAGCCGACTCCGCCGCAATATCCAACGCCTGCCCCAGCACCATGCCTTGCGCCCCGCTGGCCTTGGCCAGTGTCAGGGCCAGGTCCGCGCGGACCTCGGCATTGCCGACCTCGGGGCGGGTACATAGTTCGAAGGCCAAAGTCTGCAATGCATCCCCGGCCAGAACGGCGGTGCCTTCGTCCCATTTCACATGCAAGGTCGGGCGCCCGCGACGCAGGTCATCGTCATCCATACAGGGCAGATCGTCATGCACCAGCGAGTAGGCGTGCAGCGCTTCGATCCCCGCCGCGGGCCAGATAGAGCGGTGCGCGTCCACGCCAAGCAGACGCGCGCTTTCCAGCACAAGAAACCCGCGCAGCCGCTTGCCGCCTTCGGTGGCATAGGCCATCGCCCGGGTCACATCCAGATCGTCCAGCGCGCTCAGAACCAGATCGAACTGATCCTGAATGCGCGCCGCGTCCTGCGCTAGCCTTTCGCGAAACATTTACTGACCTTCGACAGGGGTCGTCCCGGTCGGCTGACCATTGGCGTCCAGCGTGATCGCGGCCACCTTTTCCTCGGCCCGCTTCAGCTCATCTTCACAGCGCTTCTTCAATGCCGCCCCGCGTTCATACAGCGCAATGGATTGGTCCAGCGCCACGTCACCGCGCTCCAGCTGGCCGACCACGGCCTCCAGCTCTTTCATCGCCTGTTCGAATGTCATTTGATCAACGGGGGTATCGGTCATCGGGCTGCCTTCATCAATTCTTCCACATGGGCGCGTGTGGCCTCGGCCAGTGCGTTCAGATCATACCCGCCTTCCAGAGTCGAGACGATACGTCCCTCACACAGCTCATCAGCAATCCTGCACAGCTCAGCGGTGACCCAGGCGAAATCGCCGGTGGACCAGTTCAGATTGGCCAGCGGGTCGTCCTGATGGGCGTCAAACCCGGCCGAGAGGATGATCAGTTCAGGCCTGAAAGCGCGTAGGCGAGGGAAAGCCAGCGTTTCATAAGCCGCGCGCATCTCGGCCCCACCCGTACCTGGGGCCAGGGGAATGTTCAGAATTGTCTCATACGCGCCGGTCTCGTCCGGGCGCCCCGATCCGGGCCACAAAGGCATCTGCTGGCTGGTGATCACCAGCGCACGTTTTTCATCCCACAGCAAGTCCTGCGTGCCGTTGCCGTGATGCACGTCGAAATCCACAACGGCGACCCGGTTCAACCCGTGATGATCCAGCGCATGCTTCGCCCCCAGAGCGGCATTACCAAACAGGCAGAACCCCATTGCCTTGTCGGTTTCAGCATGATGCCCTGGGGGCCGGATCGCACAAAACGCATTCGGAGCGTCTCCGCCCAGCACCATGTCCACCGCCCGTACCACGGCCCCGGCAGCGCGATAGGCCGCATCCACCGAGCCCGGAGACATGAACGTATCCCCGTCAATCTGGGCGAACCCCTCGTCCGGGCGCGCGGCGCGAATGTCCCGGATGTAGCTTTCCGGATGAACCCGCAACAGATCATCATCTGCCGCCAGAGGCGCCGTCACCCGGTTCAGGTCCAACCCCTCAAGCGAATGCAGGATATGCTCCAGCCGTGCGACTCGCTCTGGGTGCCCATTGGGCGTCACATGACCCAAACAATCCGCATGAGTCAGAAGGGCAGTTTTCATCACGATCCCCTGTTCATTTGCCTAAGATCAGTCCGGCGCCAACATATATCCGGCGCCGCGCACCGTCTGCAGATACCGAGGCTGCTTGGGATCCTGTTCGATCTTGCGACGCAGGCGGGTAATCTGCACATCCACCGCCCGCTCCTGCGCCTGACCCTTGTCGCGGCCCAGATCTTCGACCAGCTTGGCGCGGCTGATCGGCTCTCCCGGCTGTGCCGAGAAGATCTTCATCAGTTGGCTCTCGGTGGCGGTCAGCCGCACGGGATCTTCGCCCTGCCACATCTCGCCGCGTTCCACGTCATAGCGGATCGGGCCAAGGTTCAATATCTTGGTCGCGGTGTCCTGCGCCGGTGTTTCCGGCATCCGCCGCAGTATCGCATTAATCCGCAGCAGCAGCTCTTTCGGCTCGAACGGCTTGGCCAGATAGTCGTCCGCCCCGGCCTCAAGCCCGGCGATGCGGTGCTCGGTCTCGCCCCGTGCGGTCAGCAGCAGGATCGGTGTAGTATGGGTTTCGCGCAGCGTCCTGGTCAGGCTCACGCCATCTTCACCGGGCATCATCACATCCAGCACGATCATGTCAAAATCCAGCCCCGACAACACCCGCCGCGCATGGGCTGCGTCGCGGGCGGCGGTCACCAGAAACCCGCTCCGCATCAGGAATTTCTTGAGCAGATCACGAATACGCTCATCGTCGTCGACGATCAGCAGATGGGCATCCAAATCGCTCATGAGGTCGTATCCCGTAGTTTCGTGTAAGCATGACGCATATCAGCATCCATCATCGCTTCAAGCACTTTACGAAATCCCGACACGGCCTCGGGACCTGCATCTTTATACGCCGCGCGCATCCGCACGCGCTGGGCCTCGGACAGTTTGGCCTCAAGCGTTTTGCCCTTTTCGGTCAGAAACAAATGACGCTCGCGCTTGTCCACCGTGCCTACGCGACTTTCGACCAGGCCATCCTCGATCAAGGTCCGCAGCACCCGGTTCAGCGATTGCTTGGTGACCCCAAGTATAGCCAGCAGGTTGTTGACCGTTGTCCCCGGCGCCCGGTTGATGAAGTGCACGGCCCGGTGATGCGCACGGCCATAAGCCATCTGCGCCAGAATGCGATCGGGGTCTGCGGTGAAACCGCGATAGGCAAAGAACATCGCCTCGATGCCTTGCCGCAGTTGTTCGTCGGTCAGAAACAAAAGGCTTTCACCGCCAAAGACTTGTGCGGGGCGCGTATCCGACATGGTTTGCCTCATTCGTTACTCCGGACCGACTTTATGTCAGCGTTGTTGACATTCCAAGAGTGGACAGGTATCGAACCGCAGTTTCTGCGCAACTTTATGTCCGCATCGGACTTAATTGGCGCAATAATCGGAAAATTCAACCCGAGGCTGGAGGTTTCGCATGGCGGGGTATGATGATCGTGATGGCACCATCTGGTTGGATGGCAAACTGGTCCCTTGGCGCGACGCCAATGTGCACATCCTGACGCATGCGATGCACTACGCCTCATCCGTGTTCGAGGGTGAGCGTGCCTATAACGGTAAGATCTTTAAAAGCCGCGAGCATTCTGAACGTCTGATTGCCTCGGCCGAGGCGCTGGACATGCCGATGCCCTATTCTGTCGATGAGATCGAAGCGGCCAAGGAAGAGGCGTTGAAAGCCAGCGGTCTGAAGGATGCCTATGTTCGCGCGCTGGTATGGCGCGGCTCGGGTGAGGATATGGGTGTGGCGTCGGCCAGGAACCCGGTGCGGATGGCTGTCGCGGTCTGGCCCTGGGGGGCCTATTACGGCGACGCCAAGATGCAGGGCGCCAAGCTGGACATCGCGGAATGGAAGCGCCCCAGCCCGGAAACCATTCCGGTTCACGCCAAGGCGGCGGGTCTTTATATGATCTGCACCATCTCCAAGCACAAAGCCGAGGCCAAAGGCTGTTCGGACGCATTGTTCATGGATTGGCGCGGCTACGTGGCCGAGGCGACTGGGGCCAACGTGTTTTTCGTCAAGGATGGAGAGGTTCACACGCCGCTGGCCGATTGCTTCCTGAACGGCATCACCCGCCAGACTGTAATCGAGATGCTGAAGGACAAGGGCATCACCGTTCACGAACGCCGTATCAAACCTGAGGAAATGGCTGAATTTGAGCAGTGTTGGCTGACCGGTACAGCCGCCGAGGTTACCCCGGTCGGCCAGATCGGTGACTATACGTTCGAGGTCGGAGACCTGACCCGCGAGATCGCCTCCGAGTATGAGGCGCTCGTGCGCGCCTGATCCGCGCAAGCCAGTGTTTCTTGAACCTCCGCCAAAGGCGGGGGTTTTTCTTTGCCTGACGTTCAAACTTTTGTGCAGATCGTTCAGCTGGCTGGACGAACGCACAACTGAGGATAGGTTAACCTCATGTTAGACCTGCTCAGCGATATCCTCACCCGCTTGTCCCTGCGCGGTACATTCTACTTCCGCACCTCTTTCACGCCGCCATTTGGGATCCAGGTTCCTGCTTTTGAAAATGTGGCCCGATTTCATTTCGTGCAGCGCGGAGAGCTGAAGGTTTATGTCTCTAACACGGGGGAAACACTTCGCCTAAGGCAAGGTGACCTGATCCTGATCCCGCATGGCTCGGCCCATGCGCTGCTGTGCAACGAAGTCAGACCGATGGACGCGTTGCCGCTTGAGCAGGTGTTGGATGACGCCGGGTATCAGGGCGATGGCGTGCTGATTTATGGTGGAGAGGACAAAAGCCGAGATACGCAACTGATCTGCGGTCATTTCTCGTTCACCGGCCCGCCGGGGCGGCAGGGCACGGGTCATATGCTGATTGACCGGCTGCCGCCCTACATCCTGATCGAGAACTACGGCGAAGAGGCCGGAGCCTGGATCGAGGCTACACTGCGCATGATCGGGTCCGAGATCAGCGGTGCCCGGATCGGTGGCGACCTGATCGCCCTGAAACTGTCCGAGGTGTTGTTCGCCCAGGCCATCCGAGCTCACCTTGAACATCAAAGCCCCAGCGAGTCCGCTTTGGCAGGGTTCGCTGATCCGCGGATATCCCGCGCGCTGACCGCATTCCATCGGGCCCCGGCTGAGGATTGGAGTGTCGAATCGCTGGCCCGGGAAGCTGGTATGTCGCGCACTGCCTTTGCTCAGCTTTTTGCCGAGAAGATGGGCACCACGCCCATGCAATACTCGACCGACTGGCGGATGCAGATCGCCTGCCACGGCTTGACCGAGAACCGCTGGAATGTGGCCGACGCTGCGGCCGAGGTCGGCTATGCGTCAGAGGCTGCGTTTTCCCGTGTGTTCAAAAAGCAGATCGGCCTGTCCCCCGCAGCGTATCGATCCATGCACTGATCCGACCCAATTCTGAACGATCTGCACGGTTTCACGGACGATCCGGAATTAAGCGTCCGAGTGTTCTTTCTTAGTTTGGGTTCATGCCAAACAAGGAAAGGAAATTTCGATGTCTGTTCGTTTCGTTACCCGCACCATACACGCTTACCTGGATTACCCTGTCGCCCTTGCCCTGATGGGGCTGCCCTTTGTGCTGGGGTTGGGGCAATCCAATCCGATGGCCTTGTGGCTTTCCGTAGTCACCGGCGTCGCGGCTTTTGTGCTGACCGTACTGACCGATCACCATCTCGGCGTCTGGCGGGTGCTGCCCTACAAGTTCCATCTGGCCGTTGATCTGCTGGTCGGTGTCGTGTTCCTGGCTGCACCGGGTCTGTTTGGGTTCTCGGGCCTGGATGCGATATACTACTGGTTGAACGGCGCGGCGGTGGTCGCTGTCATATCGCTCAGCACACCGGAACAAGGTGTGGTTGCCTGAGCAGGTTGTCCACAGGTGTCACAAAATCATCGTGATACTTTCAAGAATCTGAGCCGCTTGTTTTACAAACAGGCGGCTCACTGCCGCTCACCAATCGCGTGGCCAACAATGGTTACCAGACAGGAGAGCCCCAATGACTCCAATCCTTCGCCCCAACCGCCGTGCCTTTCTGGCAGGCAGCACCGCCTTTGCCGCGTCGCTGTCCATGCCTGCGATCAGCCGTGCATCATCCCGACCCGCGTTCACGCACGGCGTTCAGTCGGGCGATGTCGACATGAGTTCGGGCATGATCTGGACCCGCACGGACCGTCCGGCCCGGGTGATGATGGAGGTGTCGACCACCGAGAGCTTTGCCGACGCCCGCAAGCTGACGCCGATGGATGCCATCCCGAACAACGATCTTGCGGTGAAACGGCTGGTCGAAGGGCTGCCTTCGGATCAGGATATCTTCTACCGTTTCGTGGCCGCTGATCTGGGCGATATCAACATCGTATCAGAGCCTATTATTGGCCAATTCCGCACTGCACCCTCCAAGCGTCGCAATATCCGCTTTGCGTGGTCGGGTGACACCGCCGGGCAGGGCTGGGGCATCGATGACGACGGGATGCGCACCTATGCGACCATAGCACAGCATCGACCGGACTTCTTTATCCACTCGGGCGATACGGTCTATGCCGATGGCCCGATGCGGGACCAGGTCGAGAAAGATGGCCAGCTGATCTGGAAGAACACCACCTTGATTGACGAGAAACGCAAGGTGGCCGAAACGCTGGACGAATTCCGCGCCCAGTGGAAATACAACATGATGGACACGCATGTGCGGGCGATGAATGCCGTCTGCCCAACCTTCTTCCAGTGGGATGACCACGAGGTTGTCAACAACTGGTCGGACGCCAAGGACCTGATCTCGGACGACCGCTATACCGAAAAATCGGTGCATGTCCTGCAATCGCGCGCGGGCCGTGCGTTCCACGAGATGACGCCGCTGCGGATCACGCCAGCCGAGCCGGGGCGCGTGTATCGCAAGATCTCGTACGGGCCGATGCTGGACGTGTTCTTTCTGGATTTACGCAGCTATCGCGGGCCAAACGGGCCGTCGATGGAGGGCGAAATCACCGATCAGTCCCGCATTCTGGGGGGCGAGCAACTGGCCTGGCTCAAGCGCGCGCTATCTGCGTCTCCGGCCACGTGGAAGGTGATCGCTTCCGACATGCCGATCGGTCTGATCGTTTGGGACCAGTGGAAGGATCAGAAGGGGGCCGAGGCGATCTCGAACGGGGATAATGGCCCGGCAAAGGGCCGCGAGTTGGAGATTGCTGACCTGCTGCGCTTCATCAAGACCGAAGACATCACCAACACGGTCTGGTTCACGGCGGACGTGCACTATACTGCGGCGCACTATTATGATCCTAACAAGGCGCAATTTCAGGAATTTAACCCGTTCTGGGAGTTCGTCTCCGGCCCGCTGCACGCAGGAACATTCGGCCCGAACGCGCTGGACGGCACTTTCGGGCCGCAGGTGAAATTCGTCAAAGCACCAACCGAAGAGCAAGGCGCCAACCTGCCGCCCAGTGCGGGCCTGCAGTTCTTTGGTCTGGTCGACATTGATGGGGCGACCCAGCAGATGACCGTGCGCCTGATGGATCGCGCAGATACCGAGCTGTGGTCGGTAACACTGGACCCGCAGCGGCAAGGAATCTGAGCGCCCGCCACGTCGCGCCCCAAAGAGTTCTTTGGGGCGCATTTTACCCTTGAAATTCCCGACTAAAATAGTCAGATAGTACATAACGCCAGATGCGCAGGTATCCGGCACAGGGTTTCGAGGCGGTTTGCGGGCTTAGCGCATGAAATGGTGAGAGCCCGCCGCCGCCTCGAAAACGAATGATCAGGGTAAAACATGGGTGATCCGCTGGACGAAATCATGGCACGGCACGAGGCAGCCACCGCTTGTGGTTGCTGCTGCGACGATGATTTTTGCGCCTATGTCGACAAGACCCCAAAATCAGAAAACCAGCTGCCGGAAATCCTGCCGACCAGCGTCACAAGTCGTCGCGGATCGGTTCGGTTTCTCAATGAAACCTCGGCGGGGTAACAGCCCCGGGCCGGGGCTGTTCAGGTTCTAACCTTCAGAAATCCACGCCGCGCTGGGCTTTGATGCCGGCTTGGAACGGGTGCTTTTCCTCGGTCATTTCCGTGACCAGATCTGCATAGTCACGCAGCGCTTGCGGGGCATCGCGGCCGGTCAGGAACACGCTGGTCTTGTCGGACCGCTCATTCAGCCCGTCGATCACCTGATCCACCGACAGGTATTCGTAGCGCAAGGCGATATTGATCTCGTCCAGAACCACCAGATCATACTCACCGCTGGCCATCAGCGCGCGGGCCTTGTCAAAGGCGGCGTTGGCGGCGGCGATATCACGTTCCTTGTCCTGCGTGTCCCAGGTGAAGCCTTCGCCCATCGTGTGCCAGGTCACCAGATCGCGCTCTTCGAAAAAGCGCCGCTCGCCGGTTTTCCACTTGCCCTTGATGAACTGCACCACGGCAACTTTCTGGCCCCAGCCCAACGCCCGGATCACCACGCCAAACGCGGCCGAGGATTTGCCCTTGCCCTTTCCGGTGTTGATCAGAACCAGCCCGCGCTCCGGGTCGACGGCTTCGGACACTTTCTTGCGGTGCTGGGCCTGCACCTTCTGCATCTTTTCCTTGTGATCTTGTGCGTCGCTCATCGGCGGAACCTCTCTTGATTTGCGCCCAAACTAAGCGAAGTTTGCCAAAGGTAAAGATCAGGCCTTTGGGTCCGGGGCCGATTTGTCCTTGCCCCGATCCACGCCCAACTGCCGTTCGCGCAGAATGACCAGCACGTTGCCAGCAATCACCAGCGCCGCACCACCCAGCATGACAAGGGTCGGCAACTCATCGAACCACATATAGCCGATGACAATGGCAAACAGCATCGTCGTGTAATCATATGGTGCCAGCATTGACGCCTGCCCGAAACGATAGGACGAGGTCACAAGGATCTGCGCCACGCCACCGATCAACCCGATACAAGCCAGTATCAGAGCCTGTTCCAACGTCGGCATTGTCCATCCCCAAAAGGCTGTCAGGGATGATAACAGCGTGGCGGTCAGCGAGAAATAAAAGACCACAGCAGCGGGATGGTCGACCTGCACCAGTTGCCGGATGTGGATTTGCACGAACGCCCGCGCGATGGTGGCCGCCAGCACGCAGAGCGCGCCGATGGTGGCCGCGGTGTCCATGTTGTTGCCGCCCAGCCGTGGCCAGATCATGATCAGCACCCCCAGCAGACCGATGGCGACCGCGCCAATGCGGATCATGCGGATCCGTTCGCCCAGCATGACCGCGGCCAGAATCAGCGTGAAGATCGGTGTGGCATAGCCAATCGCCGTGACCTCGGGCAGGGGCAGCAGGCTGAGGCCGGTAAAGGTCAGGCCCATGGCACTGGTGCCCAGAACGCCGCGCCAGAAATGCCCCACGGGTTTCTTGACCACCAACCCCTGCACCAGCTCACCCCGATAGACCAGCCAGCCGATGATCACCGGAACCGCAAAGAGCGAACGGAAGAACACCATCTCTCCGGGCGGGAAATCGACCGACAACGCTTTGACCAGCGCCTGCATTGCCGTGAACAGCACCAGCGCGCAAAGTTTCAGCGATACGGCCAGAACCGGTCGATGCGATGTTAAGGGTTTTGCCATCGGCGCGACCCTGCGCTTTTACCTTGCAAAGATCAACGGTCCGAACGGTGGGTCGCCCAGGATTGAGGCAGGGGGCTACCGATCTCTTCTGCAAATTCCTCAAGGAAACGGATCATACGCTGAACGCGCTTCTTGGCGATCCGCTTTCCCGCGTCTGTCAGCATGTCATCCGGAAGGTTCAACAACTTCACCTTCCAGTGGTCGATCGAATAATGGAGATCTTCAAGAGGACGGTTTGCGGCGAACGGGTCCGCCGCATCGTATAGTGTCCGCCCCAGTGCGCCCGATACGGAAAAGTTTCGTGCCACCCCGATTGCCCCAAGCGCATCCAGCCGATCGGCATCGCGCAGAATGCAGGCCTCGGGCGTTTCCGGGGTGATATTTGCCGAGAAACTATGCGCTTCGATGGCGTGTTGAATCGCGCTGATCTGGGTCTCGTTGTAGCCCAGTTCCCTCAGGATAGGCTCTGAATCTTGTGCCGACTTGCGCGAGGCCAGATGGCGTTCGGGGTCGTCTTTTGGCAGATTGACCAGATCATGCAGATAACTGGCGGCCAGCAACACGGATCGGTCCGTTACCTCATCGGCAATGTTCTGAGCATTCACCCAGACACGGTCCAAATGAGCCAGGTCATGCGCGGGATCGGTCTCCATCCGCTGCGCGACCACTGCGCGCAGGCGCGAGCGCAGATCAGCCGATCCGTCCACGGTTCTCTCCGATCTGGCCACGGTGCAGCAGCAGGTGGTCGAGGATCACGCAGGCCATCATCGCCTCGCCCACCGGCACAGCGCGAATGCCGACGCAGGGGTCGTGGCGGCCTTTGGTGATGATCTCGGTTTCCTCGCCGGACTTGGTGATGGTCTTGCGGGTGGTCAGGATCGACGAGGTCGGTTTCACCGCAAACCGCACGACGACGTCCTGCCCGGTCGAGATGCCGCCCAGAATGCCGCCCGCGTGGTTGCTGCTGTATTGCGGGCCATCCTGACCCATGAAAATCTCGTCAGCATTGGCCTCGCCGGTCAGTTCGGCGGCGGCCATGCCTTCGCCGATCTCGACACCTTTGACGGCGTTGATCGACATCATCGCTGCGGCCAGATCAGTGTCTAACTTGGCATAAACCGGTGCGCCCAGCCCGGCGGGAACGCCGCGGGCCACGACTTCGACCACAGCTCCGACCGAGTTGCCGGATTTGCGCAGGTCGTCCAGATACACGGCCCAGTCTTCGGCGGCTTGCGCATCCGGCGTCCAGAACGGGTTCTGTTCGATCTGCGACCAGTCGAAATTGGCACGGTCGATCTTGTGCGGGCCGATCTGGGTCATGTATCCGGTGATCTGCACGTTCGGCGCGATCTGCTTGATCGCCTCACGCGCCAGCCCGCCTGCAGCCACGCGCGATGCGGTCTCACGCGCGGAACTGCGCCCACCGCCGCGATAGTCGCGAATCCCGTATTTCTGCCAATAGGTGATATCGGCGTGACCCGGACGGAACTTGTCCATGATATCGCCGTAGTCTTTCGAGCGCTGATCGGTGTTCTCGATCATCAGCTGCACGGGGGTGCCCGTTGTCTGACCTTCGAACACGCCCGACAGGATTTTCACCTGATCGGGCTCGCGCCGTTGGGTGGTGAACTTGTTCTGCCCCGGTTTGCGCTTGTCCAGCCAGTGCTGGATCATCGCCGCGTCAATCGCGACGCCCGGCGGGCAGCCGTCAACTGTGGCACCCAAGGCGGGCCCGTGGCTTTCACCCCAGGTGGTGACGCGGAAGAGGTGTCCAAAGCTGTTCATCGACATGGGGCGTGCTCCTTTGCGCGACGTGATTAGCGGGCAAGGCTCGCGGCCTCAAGCGGATTTGCGGTTGGGGCGGGGTCGCCCCAACCAGGTGTGCCTATGCCGCACGGGTCAGAGTGGCGCGGGTTTTAGTGATATTCAGTGCTGCCTGTGCAGCCTCACGCCCCTTTTCCACGAAATGCGCGCGGTAGATGGCGTTGTGGTGATCGGTTTCCTGATATTGGTGCGGGGTGAGCGAGACCGAGAGGACGGGAACGCCTGTATCCATTCCGGCACGCATCAGGCCGTCGACCACGGCTTGTGCCACGAAATCGTGCCGATAGATGCCCCCATCCACCACAAAAGCGGCACAGGCGACGGCAGCGTATTGGCCGGTTTGTGCCAGATCTCGTGCGATCAGCGGCATTTCGAACGCACCAGGGACGTCGAAAACATCAACCTGTTCGGCAGGGATGAGTTCAAGGAACCCGTCCAGTGCGCGGTCGACGATATCGGAATGCCAGTTGGCTTTGACAAAAGCATAGCGGGTGTGTGTCATCATGATCTCCTTTCGTAACAGACACGTCACCCAAGGCGATCACGAGCAGACGCGCCGCATCAACGGCACGCTGCACGTTCTCTTTCATCCGGACTGTAACCGTCGGCTCTGGCCTCTCACCAGATCTGCTTGTCACCCCGGCACCGGGGCCGCTCGCGGGCTTACGGGTCGTGGCCCGCATACCGCCGGTGGGGGATTCCACCCCGCCCTGAGAACGAGGTGGAATTTGGCAAGACGCGTTCACTTCTGCAAGAGGGTTCGCGTCCGGGCAATTGACGGGTTTTGTTTCCATGGTCGTCCTGTAAGGTCGCTGCAACCAAGGAGAGCGCGAATGAAACTTTATCACAGTCCAACCTCGCCCTATGTCCGCAAGGTGATGGTTTTGCTGCACGAAACCGGCCAGCTTGAGGATGTCGAGGTGATGACCATTGCCACCACCCCGCTGACTCCGGCCGATGAGTTGCAGGGTAAAGTGCCGCTGCAGCGCATTCCCGCGCTGGAGCGCCCCGATGGCCCGACACTGTTCGACAGTCGGGTGATCTGTGCCTTTTTGGACACGCGCGCCAAGGTGGGGATGTATCCTGACGGGACCGGGCGCTGGGATGTGCTGACGCTGGAAGCGATGGCTGACGGCATTCTGGATTCGGCTGTGGGGATGGCCTACGAAGCGCGCTTGCGTCCCGAGGACAAGCAGTGGGATACGTGGTTGGATGCGCAATGGGGTAAGATCGAACGGGCCTGTGCCGCGCTGAACCAACGCTGGATGGCGCATCTGTCAGGCCCGCTGGATATGGGGCAGGTGGCCGTGGCTTGCGCGCTGGGCTATCTGGATTTGCGCCACGATGCCCGGAATTGGCGCAAAGGCAATGATGCGCTTAGCGAATGGTTTTCCGCCTTCAACGAACGGCCCAGCATGGTAGCGACCCGCCCCGAGAGCTGAGCCCGGTTTCAGCTGCGCTGGCCATGACAGGAAGGGCCAGCGCATGGTCGATCAGGGCGCGCTGAACGTGGCCAGATAGGCGGCGATGTCGTCGGCGCCTTTTTTCAGTTTCACACTCATGTTCGGGCGCGCGGTCTCGTCATCCAGATATTCCTGAATGAACCCGATCGGGTCCTGCGAATAGGCAGAGATAGTTTCTTCAGTCCAGACCAGACCCTCTTCGCCGGCGCGGATCATATCATCGGTGAACATTCCGACAGGCAGGCGCTCGCTGCCATAGCGGTAGTCATTTTCGGCTCCGGCGACGCGGCCGACCACGCCGTAGAGATTCGGTCCGGTGATGCCGCCTTTGACCAGAACCTCACCATCTTTAATGATCGCATGGCAGGAAGAGCAGCGGTTATAGAGTTTTTCGCCCTTGGACGGATCACCAGCCGCCACGGCTTGTGACGTAAGGGCAATCATAAGGGTCAAGACTGTTGGAATGAATTTTTGCATTGAAGGCGTCCTGCTGTGGTTGGGAATTAATCGGGCCTTCCTAGATTCCCGTTAAAAGTGCAATCGAAATCAAACCAGCGTAAGGCTCTATAAAATATCTATTTTCAACTCAGTTTTTTCCCGGTCACGAATTTCCCGAAAGTGGAAAATTGCGTGGCGAAAATAGGTCAGAATCTTGCAAGTCATGCGGCTTGTGACGGGAGGATAGCTGATCCTGATGGTCTGTTCCTGTCGGGATGTACCTGAACCGAATCACATAGACAGAAAATTCTCATTATTGGCGGATTCCCCCGCTTAAGCCTGCCTAAAACTTGAAAATTCACCCCTTCGTTGTGACATGAATGCCCAGATGCGGCGTAGTGCGCGCCTATGACCGCTGGACGAACCGATTTCTCCCGGCTAGATAGCCGCGATGAGACGCCGCTTTGATGCGGTGTTGATGCATGTTTGCCCGCAACCGCGGGCGCCGGAATCGGAGAAAACCTCGTGTCCCACGCAGAAGACAACGAAGGCACCCGCAGAGATTTCCTCTACTACGTCGCTGGCGGCGCAGGTGTCGTTGCGACGGGTGCAGCCGTATGGCCCCTGATCAACCAAATGAACCCATCGGCAGACGTTCAGGCGCTGTCCTCGATTCGCCAGGATGTCAGCGGCGTCGAGCCGGGCACGCAGCTGACTGTGAAATGGCTGGGCAAGCCTGTATTCATCCGTCACCGTACCGGCGCTGAGATTCAAGAGGCTCAGGAGCAGGACGCTGAAGGCGTAGACGCACTGCCTGATCCGTTGGCGCGCAACTTCAACCTGCCCGCCGATGCCCCTGCAACCGATGCCAACCGCGTGATGCCGTCGCCAGAAGGCGAAGCGCCCGGCGCATGGATTGTTCAGATGGGCGTTTGCACGCACCTGGGCTGTGTACCTCTGGGCGATGCCGGTGATTTCGGTGGCTGGTTCTGCCCCTGCCACGGTTCGCACTATGACCTTGCCGGTCGTATCCGCAAAGGCCCCGCGCCTGAAAACCTGCCCGTTCCGCCCGTTGAATGGGTGGACGCGACAACCATCAAGCTCGGCTAAGGGAGACCCAGATGTCCGGAATTCCCCACGATCATTACGAGCCGAAGACAAACGGTGAGAAGTGGCTGAACAGCCGACTGCCTATCGTCGGCCTGATCTACGACACCATCATGATCCCCACCCCCAAGAACCTGAACTGGTGGTGGATCTGGGGCATCGTCCTGGCGTTCTGCCTGGCGCTGCAGATCGTCACCGGTATTGTTCTGGTGATGCACTATACCCCGCATGTTGACCTGGCCTTCGCCAGCATCGAGCACATCATGCGCAACGTGAATGGCGGCTATATGCTGCGCTACCTGCACATGAATGGCGCGTCGCTGTTCTTTGTTGCGGTCTACATCCACATCTTCCGTGGCCTGTTCTACGGCTCGTACAAAGCCCCGCGTGAAATCACGTGGATCATCGGGATGCTGATCTACCTGATGATGATGGGCACTGCCTTCATGGGCTACGTTCTGCCTTGGGGTCAGATGTCCTTCTGGGGTGCGACCGTGATCACCGGCCTGTTTGGTGCGATCCCGTTTGTGGGCGACGCGATCCAGACCTGGCTGCTGGGCGGACCCGCGGTGGACAACGCCACGCTGAACCGCTTCTTCTCGCTGCACTACCTGCTGCCGTTCGTAATCGCGGCGCTGGTGATCGTGCACATCTGGGCTTTCCACACCACCGGCAACAACAACCCCACGGGTGTTGAAGTGCGCCGTGGCTCGAAAGCCGAGGCCGAGAAAGATACGCTGCCGTTCTGGCCCTACTTCGTAATCAAGGACCTGTTCGCACTGGCCGTGATCCTGGTCGTGTTCTGGGCCATCGTCGGCTTCATGCCGAACTACCTGGGCCACCCGGACAACTACATCGAAGCCAACCCGCTGGTTACGCCTGCACATATCGTGCCCGAATGGTACTTCCTGCCGTTCTACGCGATCCTGCGTGCCTTCACCGGTGAGGTCTGGGTTGTACAGTTCGCTAGCTTCATCACCGGCGGCATTGTTGACGCCAAGTTCTTTGGCGTGATCGCGATGTTCGGTGCGATCCTGGCCATGGCCCTGGCGCCCTGGCTGGACACCTCGAGCGTGCGTTCGGGCAAGTACCGTCCGATGTTCAAATGGTGGTTCTACCTGCTGATCATCGACTTCTTTGCCCTGATGTGGCTGGGTGCGATGCCCGCGGAAGAGCCCTATGCGACCTTCTCGCTGATCGCGTCCGCCTACTGGTTCGCCTATTTCTTCGTGATCCTGCCGATCCTCGGTGTGATCGAGAAGCCTCTGGCACAGCCCGAGACCATCGAAGAAGACTTCAACGCGCATTATGGCAAGGCTGACGCCGACGCCACGCCGGCCGAGTAAGAAGAGGGACCGGAAACATGTTCAAAAAACTTGCAATCGGTGCCGCGTTTGCTCTGGCCCTTGCTCCTGCTGCGTCCTACGCGGCAGGTGGTGGCGAGCAGCATATCGAGGACTTCCACTTCTCGTTCGAGGGGCCATTCGGAACCTGGGATCAGAACCAACTGCAGCGCGGTCTTCAGATTTATACCGAGGTCTGCGCAGCCTGCCACGGCCTGAGATACGTGCCCCTGCGCGACCTTGAGGCGCTGGGCTATTCGGAAGAAGAAGTTATTGCGTATTCGGCGGCCAACTTCGAAGTGTTCGATCCTGAGCTGGACGATTTCCGCCCGGCCATCCCGACCGACCACTTCCCGGCCAATGACGGCGTTGGCGCACCGGACCTGAGCCTGATGGCCAAGGCCCGCGCCGGTTTCCATGGCCCCTACGGTCTGGGTATCAACCAGCTGATCAAAGGCATGGGTGGTGCGGAGTACATCGCCTCGCTGCTGGACGGGTACACCGGCCACGAAAAGGAAGAGGCCGGCACGGTCCTGTACGAAAACACTGCCTTCCCAGGTGGTTGGATTTCGATGGCACCCCCGCTGGCGGATGATCAGGTCGAGTTCACCGATGGTCACCCGGCCACGGTTGAAGCCATGTCCGAGGACATCGCCGCCTTCCTGATGTGGACGGCCGAACCGAAGATGATGGAGCGCAAATATTCCGGCTTCGTCGGCGTGATCTTCCTGTCGCTGCTGTCGGTGCTGCTGTACCTGGTCAACAAGCGCCTGTGGGCCGCTGTAAAGGGTAAGAAGAAGCACTAAGCGCTGATGATCTTCCTTAGAATTAAGAACCCCCGCGCCACTGGCTGCGGGGGTTTTTTATTTGGGGGGGGAAGGGGCCAGCCCCTTCTTGGCCTGCGGCCAATTCAACTCCGAGGTATTTTGGGCCAGATGAAGAGCGGATCAGGCAGTGAGTTGGGTTTTGGTGGCGCCAGTGATTGTGGCGGTCACGATCTGCCCTTCTGTCTGAGGGGTTCCGAATGACACCTCGGTGAATTGTTCGGTGCGGCCCATATTGGGGTTTTCCATCAGGATATGATGGGTCCTGCCGATCTGCTGGGTCAGGTGCTTGGCCACCTGAGCGCCACCCGCCGTGCGCAGCCGGGCGGCCCGGTCCTTGATGATGGTGCCGTTAATCTGCTGCGGTATGCGGGCCGCTGGAGTGCCGTCGCGCTTGGAATACGGGAAGACGTGAAGCCAGGTCAGATCGCAGTCGGTGACCAGCTTCAGTGAGTTTTCGAAATGCGCCTCGGATTCGGTCGGAAAGCCCGCGATGATGTCAGCGCCAAAGGTCATCTCGGGGCGCAGCTTGCGCGCCTCTTCGGTGAAACGGATGGCGTCGTCGCGCAGGTGGCGGCGTTTCATCCTTTTCAGGATCAGATCATCCCCGTGCTGCAGCGACAGGTGCAGATGCGGCATCAGACGCGGTTCGGTTGCGATGGCCTGCATCAGGTTTTCATCCACTTCGATCGAGTCGATCGAACTGATCCGCAGGCGCGGCAGGTCGGGAACCAATTTGAGAATCCGCATCACCAGATCGCCCAGCTTCGGCTGTGCCGGCAGGTCGGCACCCCACGAGGTCAGGTCAACGCCGGTCAGAACCACTTCGTTATAGCCGCGATCCACCAACCGCTTGATCTGGTCCACCACCACGCCCGCAGGGACACTGCGAGAATTGCCGCGGCCATAGGGAATGATGCAGAAAGTGCAGCGGTGATCACAGCCATTCTGGACCTGCACATAGGCGCGTGAGCGAGTGCCAAACCCGTCGATCAGGTGACCAGCGGTTTCGGTGACCGACATGATGTCGTCGACCTGTACAGCTTCGGTCTGGCCGATGAAATCCGCGGCCATGCCTTTCCAGGTATCGGGTTGCATTTTCTCGGTGTTGCCGATGACGGCATCGACCTCTTCCATTCCGGCAAAGGTTTCGGGTTCGGTCTGTGCCGCGCATCCCGTCACGATCAGCCGCGCATTCGGGTTTTCACGGCGCAGCTTGCGAATCTCCTGCCTTGCCTTGCGCACCGCTTCGGCGGTCACGGCGCAGGTATTCACAACAACGGCATCGGTCAGGCCTGCCTGTTGCGACAATTCCTTCATTGCCTCTGTCTCATAGGCATTCAGGCGGCAGCCCAGAGTGGTGAATTTGGGGGCGCTCATCCCAGCGTCCTCAGAAACTCGGGCGTCAGGGTACCCGAGAACACGTGGCAGGTGGGTCCGGTCATCCAGACGCCATCCTCGCGCCAGTCGATCCAGATGGTGCCACCGTCCAGGTCGATCTGCACCTTACGCCCGGTGAGGCCGCGCCGTGCGGCGGCAACGGCAGTTGCGCAAGAAGACGAGCCCGAGGCCAGCGTGATGCCCACGCCTCGTTCCCACACGCGCATGCGGATATGATCTGGGCCGATGACCTGCGCCACCTGCACGTTCGTGCGCTCGGGGTAGAGGGGGTGGTATTCGTACCGCGCCCCGAACTCGGTCAGAGGGATGGCCTCGGCGTCCTCGACAAAGAAGGTACAGTGCGGATTGCCCATTCCGGTGGCGGTTGGCCCACCCTCGATCGGCAGCTCCAGCGTTTCGACTTCTTCGGCCAGCGGAATCTCGTGCCAGTCCAACTGCGGCGGCCCCATGTTGACCGAGGTCAGCCCTTCGCCTGCATCGCGTGCGTACAGGGTGCCGCGTTCGGTTGTCAGTGTCAGTTCGGGTTTGCCGGTTTCCTCCATCAGGAAACGCGCAATACAGCGCGTGGCATTCCCACAGGCGGCCGAGGTCGATCCGTCGGCGTTGTAGAACACCAGGTGCGCATCCGATTCGCCGTTTTCAATCACCGCCAGCTGGTCGAATCCGACACCAAACTGCCGATGCCCGATTCCCCGCGCCAGAGCCGGCGCAATCTCAACACTTTGCGCGCGCGCATCGACAATAACAAAGTCATTGCCTAGTCCGTGCATCTTCATGAAGGGCAAACCGGAGGTCAGTATTCGTTGCATGGCGCGCATATAACCCTGCGCTTGAAAGGAATCCACCCTGCGGTGAAGATTCCTGAAAAAAGGGGTTGACCCCCCCGCGCCACCTGCCTAATTAGGCCGCCTATCGGGTCGCCGGAAACAAGTTAAGTGAAGGCGAAACGAGGCGCAAAATAAAGGCTTGAACCCGGACGGGAAAATGCCTTAGAGAGCGCCACGGATCAACAAGATCCAGACAAAAGAGTGGGCCGTTAGCTCAGTTGGTAGAGCAACTGACTTTTAATCAGTGGGTCGCAGGTTCGAATCCTGCACGGCTCACCACTTTTTTCAATAAAAACAACAGGTTACGTAAAGCCAAGTTGATCGTGCCACGGGAGGCACGGCTTGCCGGAAGCAATGCGGAAGCACTGCGACGCAAACAGTGATGTGACTATCGGATCACATCACTCCACTCTGAGAATGTCCGACTGCGTTTTGAAGAGGCTTGGCTTAACACGGAGTATCTTCGGTATTTTGTTGGCGATATTTAAGCCAACTTTTTTATCAACGATGCTCGGGCAATACGTGCGCCAGCTATCCATGCTTCTTCGACTTCTCTGAGGAGCTGTTGTTTCTTGGCGTCAGAAGGGCCGTGGATGATCGCTGATCGAACATCATAGAAGTGTTTTACTTCGGCCTTTATGCTATCCCTTTCTTCTATGTTGTCGCTCAGAAGTGCTGCGGATTGGTTTTGAAGAAACTCGCTGATGTTTCGTTTTGGGGGCCTGAAGATTCGCTCAAAAACGACCGCAACATCCAAGATCCTATCCTGTTTCGCAAAGCGGCCATCGCGGGCTAAGGCTTCCGCCAATCGGTAAACTGCAGGAGCCAGATCTGCGTAAGCAGTGTTACTCCGGCGAGAGAACAAAGTTCTCGCCTCATGAATTTGTTTGTTGCTGGCCTCTTTCAGCTTGTCGAAGGGATTGTACAAATGACTGATCGAACGACCCTTATGACGCGATCCTGGTCTGTGACCTTGTCCGAGTAGTTCAGATGCCACTCGTGAGATGCAGCCCTCTAGAGTCATTATCCAAGAAACACGAGATCCGACCAACACAGCCAATACGTTGGCGAATTCCTCCGCCCAGCGATGGAACAGAGGCGGCGGCATCCGGTACTCGCTATCGCATAACGAGTACTTGTTACGAACCAGCGGGCGCCAGCGAAACTTGTGCACAATGGCAAACACGCCCTCCATTCGACGCCGATCAACATGTTCAGGAGCCACTTCCCTAAGCCACTCACGATCGACATATTCTTCAATTTGGCTAAACGGGAACAGTGAGTACCCCTCGCCCAGATCAATCTCTTTTTCGACGCAAATCCCAAAGTACAGAGCGACGTTCATCCCTATATTTGCAGCTGCGGTCCGAAGCGGAAGTACATTGGTCTCCGGTGCTGTCAGTAGAAAGTTCAAGTCCGAAGCAGTTCTTATGAACCCCTCAGTAGTTGACGTCGGGTTTTGCGCCATTTGACCAACTATGAACTGATATAGGCTGGTGAGCGTTGCTGAGTTAAGAATCCCTATTTGGACATCGTCACAAGGTATCCTACGCCCCAGTGCGCGGGCTATGATTGGATGGTCTCCCAATACACCACGTACTGGATTGAGGGCCGTTGTCAAAGGCGCAAAATACTCAGCATTCCCAAAGCGCGCCGAATATCGTGCCCCATTGTAAACGGCTAGTAGATCATTGCTGGGAAACGGAGTTTCGTCTTGGTCGTTGAATGACACCTTGGTGGGAAAACCGTTAGCTTCCCAGAATCTTTGCAGGAATGGTTTCTGTGCTTCGGACAAGCCAACAAGGCTATTGGCAAGTCTATGTTTCCAGAGTTCTTCGTTAAACTGCTCTATGTTCACGTATTTCTCTCATAGCAATTTCAGAGGGAGTATTGCATCAAGAATCCAATCCACAAGTCTGTAAGTTGCCAGCACGTTTCTTGCACCGCTCAATCCGAAGGCCTTAGCGTATTGAGATGCAATTGTGACCTTACCCGGCAGCTGTATTGCTACGTGTTGCCAGATGGCCTTCTTCTACCTCAGCGAGTGGCTTGTGTAAGTTGCCGTTTCTGTGCAGAACTGGGATCGATATGCCAAACCAATTTTTTGTTGTGAGTCCGATACTCCACCCCTGCACCCTCATCAAGGCGTCGCCGATCACCTTGGGCGATAGAGTCTCTGTGCGAACTATAAGAAATGAGCACCTTGGGGCGATCTTAAAGAAGTCACCGAGCCATGCTGCGCTTATCAAGGCAAATTCCAAGTCCATCATTATAGACTGCCAGAATACGCCACCGGACCATCAGGCTATCCTTAATGATTTGTTAGCTTGCACCTTCGCTTTAAATGCATTTTCCAGTAAGGGGTCGGTAATTCACCACAAACCAATTACGATACGCTACAACAAGGTCCATCTCGCTACAGAAGTTCATGATTACCAGTCCATTGCCGCTGCCGACGATCATAGCTTTGCTGTAAAGGGTGGCACTAAGCCCTCCGACATATCGGCGATCTATTCGAGTGTTAGAAAGGCGATAAAAAAGGACCCGACATTCTCGATAGCTCTTCGCCGCTTCAATGCGTCGATGGCAAAAAACTCTCCAGAGGAAAAAATAATCGATCTAGCAATCTGCCTAGAGTCTATGTTTGCCAGTCAGACAGAAATCGCTTTTCAGTTTTCTTTGTATAATGCAATTCTGGCTGAGGCCAAAGCTGTTAACCGCCATGCAACCTTTAAGATTCTGAAAAAATTCTACTCTTGGCGAAGCAAAATAGTCCATGGCACTCAATCAATGGATCACGAATGGTTTGACGCTAACTGGAGCAAGATTGTTCAACTGGCGACCTTATCAATTCTATCGAAGACTGACTTCATATCTGAGAACGACCCAAAGAACTGGCGCGAACACCTTGAGAAGTTAGCGCTAGGCGTGAAGGAGGAGGCAGCATGAACCGACGCAAAAAGTCGCCAATTCAACTCGACGTTCTCGTTGACGATGTTTTGGGTGTTAGGGTTGCACGGGGATTTGCAAAGCTCTCTGACCTCTCTAGGATGTCGAGACCTGACATTTACGATGCAAAAACAAACCCAACGGGTACTCAGAGGGACTTGAGCCCTAAGCACGCGCGTGATGCATACAGCTACGTACAGGAAGAAGAATTAGCGTTCTGGCCAGAGGTCTTCTTAGCCCTGAGGGACGACTCGCACGTTGCTTTGAAACCAACTTCGAAGAACTCTTCACTTCACAAGATTGAAATTGATATCGATGCAATCTCGAAGGCGGATAATATTCAGATTTCCCGTATAGACGGAAACCACAGGCTTCATTTTGCTGATGGTAAGACCGAAAGCTACCCGCCAATTGAGAAGGTCGTATCCTTTTGTCTCGCTCTAGCGATGACCCAAGATGAAGAGATCAAACTGTTTAGGGACATAAACAACAACCAGCGGAGGATGAACACTAGTCATTTAGATAATATCAAACTCCGTTTGTCGTCGGCTACCGAATTGGCGCGGAGAGATCCTATGCTCTACATTGCCAACAAGCTTCGCGATGACGCCGATAGTCCGTTTTTTGGTGTTGTGTACGACGGAGGAAAGTCTGACGTAACCCGGTTCATGCCTTTGAGAAGCCTCAAGACTGGTCTAGAGTACATGTTTTCAAGGCCAACAAAATTGACTGCACTTGACGACCGTGACGTTCAGGCCGCCGTTGTAAAGAACTACTTCTTGGCCCTCAAAAAGTGGCAGCCAGATGCTTTCAAGAAACCGAAGGAATTTCTTCTTTTGCGCGGCGCAGGTTTTTGGGGCGCTTGTTTCCTTGGAGCAGAAGTAATCGACCGTGCCTTGGGTGAAGGGAAGTACAAACCTGAAGATATGGTCAGAATTCTGAAGTCTGGACCCGATTGGGACTGGGGTAAAACCGGTCCGTTTCAGGGTCTCAGTGGTAGAAGCGGTGCCGTACGAATTCGAGACTCAATTGTGGCCGAGTTAGAAGACAAAGAGGGTGTTTCGCTTAGGTCTGTTATGAAACGCATCGCTGATGAGTTGTAGGCAATAATCTAGAGTGGGGCATCGCTTTCTAAGGAGCCACGAACGTAGACTGACTCGCGTATTTGCTCTCCGACCACAGAAGATTGGGCGAGTCCAAAGCTAGTGACTATGAGGTGAGATGCAACAAGCGTCCGTGGGTCCACCCGGCCACAACAGGGCAATAAGCGAGTGGTCTTTGACGGTTTACGCGACAAAACGATACTTGTTCCTTGCTTCATTTAACTTATGAGCCGCGCGCTCAGAATCGGCCGTGATATTCTCTGAAAGCCTGCCACCAATCTGAACCATGAAATCACTCAACTCACTTTCCTGAGTATCTTCCAGTGCGGCCAGAGTGATACCAAGGCCCGTCAGTTGCGCTGTTATCAACCTAATTTGCTCAGTGCGATGTACGTGCTTTATGCTGGTGGCGTCGACATAGCTACGCATTTCCTGCAAGTCATCCTCCGACGATCCAGCAACCAAGTCCCAAATTTCATGATTTGGCCACCGGGCGCGATTGCTGTCATCAGGATCAGGCTCACAGTAGCGTATCTTCTGCAATGCCTCGGAAATGACATCGCCGAACATCGCGTCGAATTGAGGCCATGTCCTGATCTGCCAACGATCCTTGAGCAAATCCTTTCCGGCACGCATCTCAATGCGCCAAACCCGGCTTTGAGAGGCATCAGAATGGTCCAAAGGTGCTGAACCGTCCCGCTCTAGGTTGGCGTTCCAGATATCCCACCAGATCGGCTATTTCTTATCGACCACTTCGCGACGCTTGTCATAGATAATGACCTGCCGCCCCGGCATTTTACCGACAGTGACGGATGTGAACTGACCAGATTTACCGTTGCTGCGCATATCGTCTTGAGCGGTGAGATAGTCGGCACGGTTCGTGTGGCTGTGAATGACGAAGTTTTCGGGAACGAGTTCAAACTCTGGTGCAAGGATATCGACACAAAAGTCGGCGCGACTGATACTAACTTGATGCGACTCAAAGCGGATTCCGAGCCTAGTTAGGGTCTTATCTATATATGATCGCGCGTACCCAAGGCCTTGCGTTGCAAGAAGCGTCGAACCGACCGAAACCCGAATGCCCCACGGGTCGCGCGGATTTGGTTTCTTGAAGAACCAAGTGACGTCCAAAGGGCCGCCTTTGAGGATAAAGCAATATCCGTTGCCGCCATGCGGCAAGAGATCAAAATCCGCTCCACCATAGCTGAAGGGAACCGGATGCCGTTCTTCCTCGGCTCTGTCACGTTCAGTACTAAGCGAGTCGAAAAGCTCCTGAGAGATATTAGCTTGAATCGAAAGTGCGATGGTGTCGAATCCACAATGAACAACTTGCACTATTGGGGTCTCCTTGGGTTCCGGTATTTCCAGAGGGGGGTGCTACAATCACCCCCCTCTTTCGGCGAATGCCGCGCGATTTGGTTGAGGTTTGGAAAGGGGCGGGCGCTAGCGCGCCCTTCGATAGTGCCTCCGGCGGGGCAGCTATTGTTTTGGGGCCGGGCTGTGAGCCCGGCGGATGTCATTTGCTAGCTGCAGCTTGCTTTCGTGAAATCCAATTTTCTGCACGTTCCGCGCATTTGGCGACGTTGAGCAGGTCGTTATGCGAGAAGGCGGCGGTGGTGCGCCAATCACCCTCTGTATTCTTATAGGACCGCGAGATGTCGACGGAAAAGAACCCCTCATTGTCCCAGATCGTTGCGGTAATGAGCCCGATTTTGAATTTGAAAGCGGGTTGCTGTGTCATGATGAACTCCGTTTTTGAACCGTCTGGCAGACACAGAAAAGGCGCGAGGTGGCGACACCCCGCGCCCCTGAGAGCCATCCGGCCCCAAAATCCCGCTCAGCGCTGCCAACTCTGAGCGGGCAAAACTCGAATGTCAGGAAGGGGCGGTGCTGGTATTGGCAACCCGCTTTTCAGCAATCCATTTTGAAGATCGCGGCGTGTGTAACGAACAGAGCGGCCAGAGACTTTGATGAAGAGTGGCCCACCACCGCGCACACGCCAATTTTGCAATGCCCGGATGGAGTAGCACAGGTAATCTGCAGCCGCTTTTTCGTCGATCAATTGATCAAGGTAGTCTGGGTTAGGTTGTGTCTGCATCTTCGCCTCCCTGTTCTGAAATGCGTTGAAGGCAGACTGCAGCGTTTTCAATTCAATCGGTAACACCACATAGGTTTTTTTTCACAACCTATGTGGTGTGTAATTATTCATGAATCTCGGAGTGCTCGATTTATGCGTTTTCCGAGTGCGACAGCAGTGCCGTAACTGCTCGACGCGTAGGCATCCAAAACGGCTTTTGCCAAATTAAAGAAATTGCCGCCAAACTCGTCTTTCGATGTCTCGTCTCGGTAGCAATGTGAGGCGGCGGAGTGGCTGGTTTCCGCTTCGTAGAGCGAAGCCAGGTCGATCAACAGTTGGTCAAGCGCAGGGTTAGCGCTGCGCTTCTTAACACCCTTGATTTCGTCCAATAAGTCTAACTCGACGCGGCACGCTTCAGCGATCTTGCGTGCCGCTGATTGAGCGCGATCCAGATTATCATCGTCTTCCGGGAGCGGTTGCTCGAGGTCAAAGACATCGAAATCCTGCCACCTGTCGTCAAGTGATTGGGCGTCCAAAACACTTTCCAGAGATTGCCTGATCTCGGGATGTAATGAGTCCATGGCAGCAAGGAAGCTTCTTGTCTTGTCATGCAGTGTGGATAGCTGCTTACGCCGGTGAACACGTGTCACTTGGGGCGTGTTGGCGAGATAACGTTTGTATCGCGTCAGAATGTGAACAAGCCGTTCTCGGAAGTCGTCTTCTTCTCGCTGCGCTCCGATCAGGATGCGCATCCTGTCTAATAGCTCGGTCGATAGGTTTTGGTCTACTTCGTCTCGAATGGTCAGACTGCACTCTATCTCTTCCACCACAGTCTCTGCTCCGTATTTAGCATTCAATCCCACGCGTCTCGTATACGTAGAAACATCACTTTGGAATGCCGACTACATAGGCCCACATGTATAAGTATACTTATACGTAGGGCGTCGCGGCTCCTGAGTTGCCCTCTATGTAATGTAGCTAACCCAACAACCCTTGGTGGTGTCGCAGGAGCACTGAACTCAAAGGCCCTAAATCATCACGACGCCCCGTAGGCTTTGCTCTATACGAACCGCAGGTTCAATTGGCGCTGAAATCAGCAAGCCGAGCAAAGTTGACTTCCGGTAATTTGCGGGGGAGGTCCACCAATGAATCATGCAGGCCGGTAACCCAGATTCTTGGAATCGCCTGTTTTACATGGCTGCTGACTTCAATCAACAGGTAAGACATCCACGGATTTTGTGGATAAGTACGCGGATAATTTGGTGTTGAGTACGCGTTTCATCTTAAAAACTAAAGGTTTCGCTCTGTTTGCCTAAAATTTAAGCGGCAAAATTCATATTTGTTTTACAAAGGTTTTTTGCGCCTTTTTTTCTCGCGTCAAAAATTAACTCCGGTATTGCGCGTTGTTTTTTGGCAACGCGATTGAGGTTCAGAGATTCGGTGTACAACCTTACCTAACGGCACCCGATCCAAATACCCGTCGATAAGTCTCGCTTTGCGACTTTACTGCCAAAGCGGCGGGTCGCAGCAATGTGAGGCTATTGAACGACCCGCAAAGGGGTGGTCCGGACGTCCTTCCGCACGGCGCGTGCCAGACGGGCTGCAACCGATCCCGCTGCCCGTTGTACCGCATCATCTGCCAGATGTGCATAGCGCAGGGTCGTGGTCAGGTTCTTGTGGCCCATAATCTCCTTAAGGGTGAACGGGTCGATCCCGTCTTTCATCGCCACTGAGGCATATGTGTGCCTGAGATCGTGTATACGGACATCGTCCAGACCTGCCGCCTTACGTATACGTCGCCACGGCTTTTGCAGGTTGTTGAGCGGTCCGGTCTCCGACTCGCCCAATGTGACGTAGGGATTACCCGGTTGCCGGGGCAGATCCATCAGGATGTCATAGGCTTCCCTAGGCAGGGGAATACGGCGACGTCCGGTCTTACTGTCCGGCAGTTCCAGATGGTGCGAGGTTACATAATCCCAGCGCAGCGTCAGAATCTCACTGAGGCGGCATCCGGTATAAATCAGCAATAGGAGGGCCGAAACCACGTAGACAGTCTCTGTGCCGTCTTCCAGCGCCTTTGCCAGCACTTCGCCAAGCCGTATCTGCTCCGCGTCTGACAGGTAGCGTTTCTTTTCTTCTTCACGGAACTTCTTGATCCGGCGCGCGGGGTTCGATCCCGGTTGCCGCAATCCCCAATCCTCGGCCAGATTGAACAGCTTCGACAACATCGCCGCCGCCCGGTTGGCCTGATAGGGCGTTTCGCGCAGCCCGTGATGAAAGGCGACCACATCGGCGCGAGTCACCTCGGCAATCGGGATTGGGCCAAGTTTGGGACGGATGAACCGGCGAATGACACTGTGGTAGTCGCGCGCGGTGGTCGGCTTGCAATGCTGGTCGACATATTCCTCTAGGAACCGGTCACAGAGACCCGCGACGGTTGGTGCGCGACGTTTGGCCTGTCTCTCGGCGGAAGGGTCCGACCCGCGCGCCACATCGCCCAAAAGCTGCTTCGCCTGCGTCCGCGCTTCCTCGGCGGTCAGAACGCCATGTTGGCCGATGGTGATCCGTCGCGTCCGACGTCCGGCCCGATACTGAACCAGATAGGTCTTTTTGCCGGAGGGGTAGACGCGCAGCCCAAAGCCACGCATGTCCCGGTCCCAAACGAGGTATTCCTTGGCCTCAACGGCAAATCCCTCAACTGCGCGTTTGGTCAGTTTGAACATATCCAGAACACTCCTTGCTTCCGGCCTGCTTCCGGAAGCTATACGGAAGCAAATGGCGGTGAATTCTAGAGTAATTCATGAATTCATGGCGCAGCGGAGGTCAACGTAAATATCTGTTTTCGCTATATTTTTGTCAGTATGGCGAAATCTGGCGAAATGCGGAGAAATGGCTCTGGCCGTTCTTTTAATCAGTGGGTCGCAGGTTCGAATCCTGCACGGCTCACCACTTTTTTCTTAGGGTTTAGCAAGAATAGGCGAGAATTTCTCACGCCTACAGCAACCACCTAGCACCGCCCGCACAATGCTCTGGGATATACACCACCGGCTCCGGAAACCATCGTTCAGATGGGCCAAAGGCCGGTCATGCACTAACAATCAAATTGGACCACCCAAGCGAGGCTGATCACCATCACAACAATCAAAAACCTCGTATAGCGCAGGAGCTTTCCATGACGGACAGCAAACTCTCTTCGCATGCCAAATTGATCGCCGACATGTCGTCCGCTCAGAAGAATCAAGTTCTGAACGATCACATTCGAAAAACAGGTGAGGGTGGGGTTGTCATGTTGCTATCGAGGCCGCGGGTGGACGGAACTTGAACCGTGGGATGCCCCGGCCGCGGGATGCCTGGAACTATCAGTTCGGATATCTTGGCGGTACCATCAAAAAACCGAGCTGCCCTACATCAACATAACGAACTTCTATGATCGGTTGAATACCAAGAGGATTTCCACTCGATCAAAGGAGCCCTTGCTTATTTTTTTTGCGCAATAGACCCTATTTTTTTCCTTTTGCCCCATCTGTTGGCATGATCTGGATCTTGGAGATTCTGCCGCTGAGCACAGGCCGGACCGCAGGACCCATGAGTGCGCGGCGCAGGGCGATCAGGTAACACAACCAACTGCAGCACCAGAACAGGGCGGCGGTGTTTTCCAGAAGCTTGCCAGAAACAGATAACGGTGCGGCAAGGCGGGTTACGATGGCGCACCACAGCAACACCATGGCACAGGTCAGACTTCGTGGTGCGCGTAGTGAACCCTCTGAAGTATGGGATGCGGCGCGGCCAGTGAAGGCCATGACCATGCCAGAGATCGCCCCAATGGTGAGGGCGTGCAGGGCATCGCCCGTAGGATAGGCTGCCGGAAGAAACCACACAGAGCCAATAAGCAGCAGTCCAAGTGGGAGGCAGAGAAACGCCGCGTGTAGCCCGAAGAGCAGTGGGTTGTGCCATGTGTCGAAACTGCGCCAGAGCGACATCGCGGCAAGCACGGAAACGGCGGCGATGATCAGCAAGGCATTTGCAATACCGGGAACGTCGTACAACAGAGCAAGCACGCTACAGGCCAGCAACGCGAGGGTGATCAAGCGCAGCCCTTCGTTGTACGGTATGTCTAGCGCAGGCAAGCCTTGATGTTGACGCCAAGTGGTGGTGAAGGCGGGGACGGCACGAACGCCGATGGCGGTGATCAGCATGGCGAAGCCGATCAAAACCGCGCGCACAAGCGACAGGCTGGCCGCGACATCACCGGATTTACTGAGGGTCATGTAAATGGCTTCGACCAGGCCCAGAGCCAGTACAGCGATAGCAAACGGAATTTTGACATAGGCGCCCGCGGCTGCAATGCGACATGTCAGAAGGCCAAACAAAGCGATGTAGTACAGACCATTGCAGACCAGGATCAGGCTGAGAGGGAGGCGGTCAGCCAAGGCCGTTGTAACGCGGCCCAAAGCCCAGAATCCCATCAAAAGCTTCAATACTGTGCCCTGTTCGGGGGGCTTGGCCACCCAGTTGGGCAGGGCAGTCAGGAGGTAGCCGCCCACAGCCAACGCGGCAAAGCCGAACAGCAGCTCATGTACATGCCACAGAACATTTGGCTCAAACGCTGGGGCGGGCAGGCCCAGGCGTACGCTCAGCGGCCACCATCCGACGCAGACAAGTGCCCAGAGTGCCGCGCCGCTGAACATTGGGCGATAGGGCGCGGCCCAGAACGATCTTGAGGTCACTCTGCCGGGACGGCCCGGTCGGCGGACCAGTCCGCGCCACATGCACCTTGCAGGAACCCATCGGAAAAACGGGTGTCCGGCGTGAGGGATTGAAGCTTTGCGGCCGTTGCTTCCGCTGTGGTATCTCCCTGCAGGAGGGCGTGATAGGCGGTGCAAATGGCAGGGAAACCCTGTGATTGCGGAGAAAGGCGAAGGGCAGCGACACCTGCGCGCGCCAATGTCTCGGTCTGGTAGACCGCGGCGGCGTGCGTGTCTGACAGGGTCTGCACACCGTTCATAGTCATGAACGGCTGACCTTCCAGCGTTTTCACCTCCAGCCCGTCCGGATCGTCTTCGCAGGCAAATTGGCAGTTGTCTTTGGTGCGGCCATGCAGGCGTGCGTGATAGCAGCGGCCCGAGATCGCCAAGGGCAGGCGGCCATGGCCCCAGACCTCAATGGCGACACCAAGATCGGCGGCGGTTTTGGCCAGCACCTCAACGCTTTCCAATGGCAGTTCGGGCGGCAGGCAGACCCGTGTGGCACCCAGCGAGGCAAGCCATGTCAGCGTGCCTTCGTTGTAGACATTGACCAGCGGACCTACCCAGAATGGCGTGCCCTTGGGAAGATGGGGCAGGGCGGAGAGGTCGTTGACCTCGACCGGCAATCCCATTTCGACAAGGTCGGCGGTCAGCTTGCGCTCGCGTTTCAGGGTGACCAGCGCCAGGCTGGTCAGGGCGACCTCTTTGCCTGCGTTTTGCAGCGTGTCGATCGCCTCGGCGATATGCTCTTGATAAAACGGCAGGCGTTTGGAACAGACCAACTCGCCCAGAACGACACGGGCAACGGGGGTGTCGGCCAGTGAGGTGTGAAACTCCAGCCAACGGTCTTTGGACCAGAAGAACTGGGTCGGCCCAGCAGTGAGATCCATGGCTTATCTCCAGGTTTTCTTATAGGCGCCGGTGGTCATGGCCTGACCCTCGGACAGACGGGCCAACATGCCCTCGGGCAGCGGACGGCCTGCATCCAGCGCATCCACGGCGGCGCGGAAGTTGCGCACCACTTGCGCCACGTAGGAACGCGACCGTTGGCGGCCTTCGATCTTGAGCGCGGTGACGCCCGCCTTTTGCAGCTGCGGGATCAGCTTCTCAGCGTTCAGGCTGACCGGGTCTTCGAACAGGTGGCCGGTTTTTTCACCTGCGCTGAAGCATCCTTTGCACAGGGTCGGGTAAGGGGCGGCTTCGCCTTTGTTGACGCGGTGAATGATGTAACCGCCCAAACGCGCATCCAGCACCCCGTTTTCGTCACGGTATTCCACATGACTTGCCGGAGAGCAGACGCCGTTCATGTTGGGCGATTTACCGGTGGCATAGGACGACAGCGAACAGCGGCCCTCGGCCATCACACAAAGACCACCAAAGACGAACACCTCGGTTTCAACCTCGGTTTCGGCGTTGATCGCGGCGATTTCCGGCACTGAAAGCACGCGCGGCAGCACCACACGTTTCACGCCAAAGGTTTCGGCATAGTAGTTGATGACTTCCGCATTGGCGGCGGCTGCCTGTACCGACAGGTGACGGCGCAGGCCGGGGTGATGGCGCGCGGTGTGGGCCAGAAGGCCGGCATCGGCCAGGATCACCGCATCGGCACCGCAAGCTTCGGCATCGGCCACGGCGCTGTGCCAGATGGCCTCGTGCCCGGCGCGCGGAAAAGTGTTGATGGCGACCAGAACCTTGGCACCATGCTGGTGGGCAAAGGCCACGCCCTCGCGCATTTCCGCGCGGTCGAAGTTCAGGCCGGGAAAGTTCCGGGCGTTGGTTTCATCGGCAAAGCCGCAGTAAACCGTGTGTGCGCCCGCTTTTACTGCCGCACGCAACGCGGCGGGGGTGCCGGCGGGGCAGACAATTTCCATTACCATAGTTCTGCCTCTTCAGGTCTGCTCAGGTTAACGCCGGTTCGTCGCTCGATCAGTGAAAGAACCCTCTGCATGGAATGCGCCAATGGACCGGACAGGTCCGAGAGTTCCTGCGCGAAGTCCAGCTCGGCATCGTCGACGGCGTTGCGCAAGGCCAGCGCGGCGGCCGTATCGCCTTCGATCACCAGATCGCGGGAAAAGAACAGCGCGTCCCCATCATAGGCGCCGTGAACAAGGCCCAACAGGGCAGCCAGCGGCCCGGCGATCCTTGCGGCACCTTCTGCCGGGCCGCGCATGACCGTCACGCGCGGGCTTCCACCGTTCGGATCAAGGCAAATCACAAAAGGCAGGTCGGTTGGATCAAGGATGAACCGGGTGTGATCATGCTCTCCAAGCCTGCGGAACATGCCCGGGTGCTTTTGAGCAATCTTGCGGGAAAAGGTGGACAGGATGGCCGACAAGGGGGCGAAAGGCAAAATGCGCAACGGATAGGTGGCCATCTGCGGAAAGCGCGGAATCTGAGCGGGCGATTGGGACAAGCAGGGCTCCTTTGGCACGGTCGACACGTCTCTTGCCGGGCACTGATAAATGTTTGTGCGCGTTCCCAAGTTGATCATTGTCAATTTCGCTGTGGAATTTGGCTGATAGGCAGGCCGGGCTCTCATGAACAGGATCTCCCGTGCGATCTTTGCCCTCCTTCCCCAGCTTGCGCAGTTTCCTTGACTGGTGCGGGGACGCCAATCAGCTACTGACCGTGTCCGAGCCCGTCTCGGTTCGCCACCAAATGACAGCAGTTCACCGCAACGTTCTGGAACGGGCAGGTCCGGTGTTGCGGTTCGATTTTCCGGTGATGGGTGCTGGTATCCCTTCAAAAATGCCGGTTGTCGCGAACCTGTTCGGAACCGCCGAACGTGTATGCGCCGGGCTTGGGGTCAAACCGGAGGAACTGGACGAGATGGGCGCGTTTCTAGCCGCGCTCAAAACTCCGACGCCGCCGGACGGGGTGCGGGACGCCCTGTCGCGCTGGCCGATGTTGAAGGCCGCTCTGGCGACGCGACCCAAGATCACCAAGTCTGGCCCTAGCCAGCAGGTTGTACTGGAAGGGTCGGATATTGATCTGGCCTCCATCCCGGTGCAGACCCATTGGCCGGGCGATGCGGCGCCGCTTGTGACCTGGCCGGTGGTCATCACCCGACCGCACGGTTCCGAGGCGGGCAATGTCACGTCGTATAATGCGGGCATCTACCGCGCACAGGTGTTGGACCGGGATAAGCTGATCATGCGGTGGTTGCCCCATCGCGGCGGCGCGGCCCATCACCGGAGTTGGGCGAAGCGGGGTGAAAAGACTCCGGTTGCCATTGTTCTGGGGGCGGATCCGGCCACGTTGTTGTCTGCCGCGTTGCCTCTTCCCGAGACCGTGTCCGAAATGACTTTTGCAGGCGCGCTCAACGGCGCCCGCCCCCGTATGGTGGCCGCCAAGTCGGTGCCCTTGATGGTTCCGGCCGAGGCCGAGATCATCCTTGAAGGTTGGGTGTCGCCTACCGAAACCGCGCCCGAGGGGCCGTTCGGAGATCACACCGGGTATTACAACCGGGCCGAGCCTTTCCCGGTCATGCAGGTCACTGCCGTGACCCATCGGCAGGACCCGCTGTACCTGTCCACTTATACCGGCCGCCCGCCAGACGAGCCCGCGATCATTGGCGAGGTTTTCAACCGCCTCGCGCTGCCCACTATACGCGCCCAGATTCCTGAGGTCCGCGACCTTTGGCTGCCGCCCGCCGCGTGCTCGTACCGCATGGCCGTTGTCAGTATCGACAAACGCTATCCCGGTCAGGCGCGCCGGGTGATGATGGCGTTGTGGGGGATGCTGCCGCAATTCAGCTATACCAAGATGATCGTGGTAGTCGATGACGACATCGACCCCGCAAACTGGGATGACATCGCCTGGGCGCTTGCCACGCGAATGGACCCGGGTCGGGATGTGATGACGCTGGAGAACACACCGATGGACTACCTGGACTTCGCCTCTCCGCAACCGGGGCTAGCCGGGAAAATGGGCATCGACGCCACGACCAAGATCGAAAGCGAAACCAGCCGGGAATGGGGAACCGTGATGAAAACGGCGAACAAAGACGCGGACTTTGCCGCCGATCTTGTTTCCCGCCTGATGAAAGGAGCGGCGTCATGAGCCAACACCGTGTGATCCTGGGCGTGGCCGGAGCCTCGGGTGCGGCACTCGGGATGTCGGTTGCGCGGCAATTGTCCGGCTTGGACGTCGAAATCGACCTTGTCACCAGCAACGCAGCCAATCGTACGCTTCTTGAAGAGTGTGGAGGTGATGCGTTTGAAACCCTCAGGGGATTGGCAACCCGCCACCATTCCATCGACAACATTGGCGCTAGCATTGCGTCAGGATCGGTCCCGGTGACGGGGATGATCGTGGCACCCTGTTCGATGCGGTCACTGGCGGCAATCGCGCATGGTCTGGATGACAACCTACTAACCCGCGCCGCCAGCGTCCAACTGAAGGAACGCAGGCGTCTGGTCCTGCTGACCCGCGAAGCGCCGCTGACATTGGTACATCTTCGGAACATGACAACCGCCACCGAAATGGGCGCGATTGTCTTGCCGCCTGTACCGGCCTTCTATCTGAAACCGCAATGCGTGTCGGATATCGTCGTCCAGATTGCCGCCCGCGCGATCGATCTGTTGGGAGTATCCGCGCCGGTGGCAAATCAATGGGCCGAAGCAGGAGTGATACCTGGCTCTAGTGCTGAGCCCTTGCGGTCCTGAACAGCAGCAGAAAAACAAACACCGAACCGATCGAGGTTGTCACGATCCCCACCGGCAACTCCTGTGGCGCCAGAAGAAGCCTGCTGAGAATGTCGGATCCCGTCAGCAAGGCCGCACCCACAATCGCCGCCGTGGGTAGAAGCCGATTGTGCAGCGGTCCGGCGATACCGCGGGCGATATGAGGCACCATCAGGCCGACAAAGCCGATCACACCTGCGACCGAGACGAATACGGCGGTGGCAAGGGCCGCAGTGAAGAACATGCTGAACCTCAGGCCCTGGACCGGTACGCCCAGCGTGGCGGCGGTCAAGTCTCCGGTCAGCAGGGCGTCCAGCCAGCGGCTGCGATACAGCGAATAGGACAGGATCAGCAGCAGTCCGACGCAGACCAGTGGGAAGGTTTCCCAACGTGCCAGACCCAGCCCGCCCAGCATCCAGAAGATGACCGTATGCGCCGCGCGGCTGTCGCCCGCGAAGATCAGATAATTGGTGATGGCCGAGAACAGGAAGGAAACCGCCAGTCCGGCAAGGATCAGTTTTTCCGGTGCGCTTGTGCGCATGGCGTGCACCAGCGCAAGCACGATGCCCGACGCCACAAGACCGCCGCAAAACGCCGCCAGCGGCAAGGTCCAGAAACCCAGAATATCGCCGGTCACGGTGATGACGAACACGGCTCCTGCTGCCGCGCCCGAGGATAGACCAAACAGGAAGGGGTCGGCCAGATCGTTGCGCGTGGTGGTCTGCAGAACCACGCCGACAATCCCCAGCCCGGCACCAATGACGGCCGCGAACAATGCGCGGGGCAGGCGCAGGTCAAACACGATCCGGTGCAGCGCCGACATCTCTCCGTCGATCATCCCGGTGCCCAACAGGACAGCGTTGAATGCGTCTGTCGCTGGAATGGGTGTGGTTCCGTAGACGGTCGAAATCAGCAAAAGGACGGTCAGAACGACCGCCCCCAGCACGAGCACAAGGCTCAATCGGTTCATATCAGTTGAGGCCCGGGTGCATGGCGTTGGCCATTTTCGAGATCGCCTCGATATTTGCCGGTCCAGGGGTTAGTTCCTCGTACCGCAGGCCGATCCAGCGCTCGTTCTTCACGGCGTCGGTTTGTGACATTACCGGATGCTCCTGCAGGAACTTGAATGTATCTCCCGCGCCATTGCCGGTCTGGTAGTCCAGCAACACCAGGAATTCCGGGTTGGATGCGGCAACAGCCTCCCATGAGGTGCGACCCCAGCTGGTGTCCATGTCATGGGTGACGTTCTCGCCGCCGGCGGCCGCGATCATCGCATCGGGAATGGCGAATTTACCGGCGGTGAAGGGCGCGTCTGCCGGGCCATCCAGCAGGAAGACACGCGGTTTGGCCAGATCGGCGGTCTGTGCTTCGATCGCGGCCAGTTCTTCTTTCCAGCCGCCGACCAGTGCTTCCGCCTTGTCGTCGACATGCATGACCTTGCCCAGACGCAGCACATCGTCGAACAACAGATTCATGCTGGCTTCGGGGCGATCCTTGTCCAGATGCACGCAGCTTTCGGTCAGGATCATGGTCTTGATGCCAAAAGGCTCCAGAGTGTCGGGTGTCACGTCGCCGCCAGGTTTCATGCCGTAATACCAACCGGCGAAGAACAGGTCGGGTTCGGCCGCAACCAGATTTTCAACGGTCGGGTATTTCGGCGCAAGTTCGGGGATGTTACCGCGCAGGGTGTCGAATTCGGGGCTGGTCTTGTACCAGCCGGTGATGCCGGTCAGGCCCACGATCTTGTCCTGCAGGCCAAGGGCAAAGGCCATGTCGGTCATGTTCATGTCATGAACGACCAGCCTTTCGGGTTGAGATTCGAAAACCAGCGGTTCACCGCAATTGTCAATCGTTACCTCATGCGCGGAGGCGCTGCCTGCCATGGCGGTGATCAGGGCCGCAGACCAGATATGTTTCATTGGGGAGAGTTTCCTTAAGTTAATTTGAAACTGGGGTTCTTCGGATATCCAGTGCCGGGATCACTCGGCCTTCATGCTGGAAACACAGATAATCGACGCCAAACGTGTCGCGCACATGCGCGGGCGTCAGCACTTCGGCCACGGGGCCGAAACTGGTCAGACGCGTGGATTTCATCAGCGCCACGTGGGTGGCAAACTCGGGGATCATGACCAGATCGTGCACGATCATGACCACCGTGATGCCCAGTTCGGCCACCAGCGACAGCATTCTCCCCTTGGCGTCCGGGTCCAAATGGTTGGTGGGTTCATCCAGAAACAACAGAGACGGGTTTTGCGCCAGGGCGCGGGCGATATGCGCGCGCTGGCGTTCACCGCCGGACAGCAGGGCCATCCGCTTGTCCGCCAGTGAGCCCAGCCCGGTCAGGTCCAGTATCCGATCAAGCTCGACCGCGTGGTCTTCGGCGGATCGGTCTGAGCGGATCGGAATCTGACCCAGCGCTACATAGTCTCGCAGCAGCAGCCGACCGTCCGGGAACTCCTGCTGGCTGACAACGGCGATCATGCGTGCACGGTCTTTGGACGACATCTGTTTCAGGCTGCGCCCATCGACAAGAACGTCGCCCAGAACCATCTCGGCTGCACCGCATAAAAGGTTCAGAAGCGTTGTTTTCCCGGCCCCGTTTGGTCCGGCTATGGCCAAAACCGCACCCCTGTCCAGTTCGAAGGATGCTCCCTGTAGTAGGACGTCGCCGTTGAGTGCGTAGTATTCTAGGCCACGCGCGATCAGAAACGCTGAGTTTGTCACGGGTGCACCTCCACGTTCAGACGGGGCATACGAGCCAAGGTTTTGTTGAACAATGCACGCGGACGGTCAGAAGCATTGGTCCAGCCGTCCCCACTGTCTTGGAATTGCCGCGCAAACTGGGCCAGAGCATCAATGTCCTGCGAGGATTTGACGTCACCAAACAGGTATTGCGCTTTGTCAACAGCCTGAAAGCCTACGGTTGTCGGTCGGTCACAACCAGCCATGCAGGAAACCATGCGTATGGAAAACCCGGAAGGTAGCCGGTGCGTCAGCGCCTTTCCGATCGCTTGCGCGGCGTCCGTGCCGTTGCAGGTCTCGCAAATCAGCAGGAAGTGTTGGGGATCGTTTGCCATTGCCCACTCCGCTTATTGCCGAAGCGAGGTGGCGGCAATGTAATAGCGTAACGCGTTCGTCACTTTGCCTCCTTCCGGGACGCCCCGCCCCGGGTTGATTGAAAACATGATGGCAGGTCTCCTGACTTGCGGGTCTTGGCTTGGCCATCCTTCCCGGCCTGTGGGCCAGTGGATTTATGGCGTCGCTCACCGCTTACAGTTGCGGGGGCAGTCACGGAGTTGGCGCCGGTTAGCGGACCTCACCGTATTCCCTTTTCATCCCCAATTGGGGGAACCATCATCAGATTGACTGCCCGAGATCGCCCAGTGCGTCAATATGAAAGTTTCATCCTGTTCGTTCGTTACCGGCCAGCTCTGAGGCATAAGGGTGGCCAGTTAAGGACGTTGTTCGCAAAAACTGGCTGGAATGATCTCGGCAGGGAGATAGACTCAGATCATGCGATATTGGTTTCACCTTGCAACGATTCTGGCATTGAGCCTGTGCGGTTCTTCTGCGCTGGCGGCACCGGGGGCTGAACTGGAATGGTCCGAATTGCCTGACCCGTCCGTTCAGGTCTTCGAAGACCCCTACCGCGATCTCAGCCCGGAGCAGTTCGACGATCTGATTTTCGTCGTGCGCCTGCGCGGCAGGCTGCGTCAGGAAGTGGGCAGCCCCGATGAGCGGCGGAAGTGGCAGGAGCTTCTGGTCGAAACCGAGGAAGCCCTGGCTGCGGACGGCATCGATATCGACTGGCTGCTGGACCAGCGACTTGTCGTCGCCCAGCGCCGGGATCGTGCCGGTGCGGCCGGAAACCCTGAATTCGACGGTCAAACGGTGACGCTGGCGGGGTTTGCCATTCCGGCGCCGCCCGATGCGGATGGGCACCCCATCGCTTATCTGGTGCCTCAGCCCGGGATGTGCAGCCACTTGCCGCCGCCGCCGCCCAATCAGATGATCCGGGTACGGCTGAACGGCGACTGGGAGCCCGGTTACGTCCACGAGCCGGTTCGTTTGACCGGAAAGCTGACCATCGATCCGTCAGAACAAAACACAATGGTGGTGGATGGGCTGATGCCCATGCGCGCGACGTTCCAGCTGGAGGCCGACAGTGTCGAAACCCTGGAAACACAGGGCGGCGGACTGAAGTGGACGCAGAGCTCGGCCGAACGCTTCCGTGCTGCAGGCAACAGCAAAACCGGCGCGGAGAAGGCGTCTGAGTGACGGGATCACCGGATCGCCCCCCAGGCTGCCTTGCCGATTTCCTCCTGAACAGAACCGATCGTCTTTGGGATTTGAAAAACCTTAATTTCAGGGTGCGCTGAGATTTCTTTTTAGGTGTACAAGTGACGACGATTTGAGCCTCTTCAGAGGTGCTGGATGTATTGATGACACCCATTAACCTTGCAGAGGTTGACCTCGCGGGCGGCGAACAGCGCATGCCGCTGGTGCGCTATTCCCGGCTGTACAGGGCGATTGGCTCATCTATGCGCAGGTATTCGAACGCCGAAACATCGCGATCTTCGCCGAACATCGGGTCAAGTCGAACGCGATGGAATGGCTGGTGGCCTGTGCGATAGTCTATCAGCCCGACCCGGAGCCTTCGCAATATCATGCACTTGCGATGGAAGTCATGAAACGGCAGGGTTGAACGGGCTGTAAATCGCCCTTTATCACAAAGGTGTCGGCAACCCTTTCGAGCCCCAGTGGTCTTGGATATGACGGGTGGAACGCCGCCAAAGTCCTGCCTGCGTAGAACGATCAGGAGCGCATCTATGAAGTATCGCCGTCCGGCCCTTGCCGCCATTCTCTGTGCGCTGCCTGTTGCGGCTCTGGCCGAAACCACGCAAGTCGAGCCGGGCCTGATGGTCGAGCTGAATGCGGTGGAAGAGGTCGAAAGCGCCTGCCGCCTGACCTTTCTGGTCGAAAACCAAACCACAACGTCGATAGACAGTGCCAGTTATCAGGTGGTTATATTCGATGCCGCGGGTGTTTTCGAACGGATCACTCTTTTCGGGTTTCGGGACCTGCCGGCAGAACGCCCGCGGGTGCGTCAGTTTGATATCCGAGGCATCACCTGCGAAAACCTCGGGCGTGTTCTGATCAATGGCGTAAGCAGCTGCACCGTCGGAGGTGCTGACAGCGATATCTGCGACCAGACACCAACCTTGCACAGCCGAACAGAAGTGGAGCTTTTGGGATGAGTTTTCTTGACGCCCTGCGCGAAATCCTGGCCCTTGGCGGGCCAGTTGTCGCCATCCTGATCGCCATGTCCGTGGTGACGCTTGCGGTGACGCTTTACAAGCTCTGGCAATTCGCCGCTTCGGGTGTAGGACGGCACCGTGTGTTGTCGCAGGCGCTGGCAGCGTGGGATGCCGGTGATCACCAGACCGCCCGCGCGCGTCTGGCCAAAAGCCACAGCTACCTAGCACCGCTGGTCGGGGTTGCGATGGACGCACCGGATGCGCCCGGCCTGGATCAACGGCTGGATGCCGAGGCCGGGCTGGCGCTTGCCGGGCTGGAACGCGGTTTCCGCTTGCTGGATACAGTGGCGCAACTGGCGCCTTTGCTGGGTCTGTTCGGCACTGTTCTGGGCATGATCGAAGCGTTTCGCAGCCTGCAATCCGCTGGGTCTTCGGTTGACCCGTCGCTGTTGGCGGGCGGCATCTGGGTGGCACTGGTGACAACGGCTGTGGGTCTGGCGGTGGCGATGCCGACCTCGATGGTGCTGTCCTGGTTCGAAAGTCGCACCGCGCGCGAACGGGTGTTTGCTGACAAAGCCCTGCGCACGGTTCTCGTACCGGGGCGGGCGATTCCGCTGGCCGAAGATGCGCAACCCATGGCGGCCACGCCCGGACATGCGTAACCCCGCACCCTTTGTCAGACGACCCATGGCGATGACACCGCTCATCGACGTGATCTTTCTGCTGTTGCTGTTCTTCATGCTGACCTCGACCTTTTCGAAATACGGTGAGATCGAGCTCAGCAACGCCACGACGGGGGGCGCATCGACGGACACGCCACAAAACCGCGCCTTTGTCCAAATAGGGGCTGAGCGACTGGTGCTGAATGGCGCACCCGTGACGCTGGAGGAATTGACGGCGCAGGTAACCACCGGGCAGGTGCTTGTCAGCCTCGATCCTGACACCACGGCGCAACGGCTGGTGGATCTTCTGGTTCTGTTGCGCGGGCGCGAGGGCCTGAGCGTGCTGGTGCTGGAATGATCCGCTATAGCCGCCCCCGCCGCAAACGCGACTCGACCATTGCGCTGATCAATGTCGTGTTTTTGATGCTGATCTTCTTTCTGATCGCGGGCACGGTGGCCACACCGCTGGACCCCGATCTGAATTTGGTCGACACCTCTGAATTGGACGGGCGCGAGCCGCCGGACGCGTTGGTGCTGCACCAGGACGGCACGCTCAGCTTTCGCGGAGCGCCGATAGAGCCGACAACATATATGGCCGGGCGCGACCCCGGGCCGGTGCGGATCGTGCCGGATCGCGAAGCCTCGGGCGCGCGGCTGATCGAAGTGACCGGAGAGCTGCGCCGTTTGGGTGCGGCATCCGTCTTTGTCGTGACCGAGAAGGCGCTGGAATGATCCGGGGGTCGGTCGTCATCGCGGCCCTTGCCGCGCTGCTCTCTCTGTTTTTGCACCTGATGGGGCTGAGCCTGACCGCACCCAGATTGACGCAACAGTCGGCTGACGATGGTCGAAGGGATTCAGTCGAGCTGAGCAACAGCTTCGAAGACCTTGTGGACACCATCGCCGAACCGGTTGAACCCGAACCGCCCGAGGCCCCCGAGCCCGCTGTGGAGGACCCCCCGGAACCCGCGCCCGAACCTGCTGAGATTCCGACCACCGAGGTGCATGTGGCCTCGGACGACCCGCAGAAAACTTTTTCCCCCGACACTGGCACGTCCGAAATCCTGCAGCCTGTCGCGCCCGAGCCGGTCGAGGCCGAGGCTCCCGAAACTCAGGACACCGCGGATGGCGACAAATCTGCCAGCGATGATGTGGAGGAGACCCCGCCGGTCGAGGAAGCGGAGGTTGCCGAAGCGCCCGAAGGCAGCCCCGAGGCCACGGAACCGGCAGAGGAAACCCCGGCGGCACCTGAACCCACCGAGGCCGAGCAGATCGCGGCCCTGCCGGAGCCAGCAGAAAACCCCGTGCCCTCGGTTGCGCCGGTCGTGCCTTCTGAAAGTGAAACACTTGAGACCGATATCCCCGCCACACCGGCCGAGCCAGTGCCCGACGCTGACGAAAGCAACGAGGAACCGGAGCAGGCGCTGACGTCTTCGATCCGACCACGCCTGCCGGACCGGCTTGCGCAGCCAGATCCTCCGGCCACGCTGCGCGGGGCACGGGATTTCAGTGACCTGCGATATCCGACGCAAGAGGTTGAATCGCCCCTGACCACCTATCGGCGCCAGGGCAAGGATCTGTTCACCTCGGGCAGCAGCGGCACTCGTTCGGGTGGGCGGGGTCCCGGAAACTCGGACAGAACCAATTATGCCGGGAAAGTTCTGGTGCATCTGAACCGCGCACCGATCGTCTACACAGCGGCGCGAGGCTTTGCGCGGGTGTTTTTCGTGATCAACCCGGACGGAACCCTGGCCTATGTCGAAGTCGTGGATACCAATGGCTCACCAGATCTTGAACGGGCGGCCAAGGCGCAGGTCCAAGCGGCTTCTCCTTTTCCGAGACCACCCGGGGGCGTTAGCCGATCGCTGTCATTTGTCTATTCCAGCAAATGAGCCGCCGGTGACTTACAGTTTCTCGAAATACAGAATGACCTCACCCAGCCGTACGCCATAGCGCGAAACATAGGCGCGGTTCAGCAGCCGATCATCACTCAGCAACCACATCCAATCGTCGAAATTTACCCGCATAGTGCCGTCTTTCACCGGCAGGTCGATCTTGTATGTCCAGTTAAACGTATCCCCGCGCTCGATCCCGCTGGCGGTCCCCAACACACCCGGAGCGGTGCCGGTCCAGCTATCCTCGCCGGTTTTGGTCAGGGTCCAGATACGTTGTTCGGTCGCGCCATCGTCATAGACGAAATCTTCAACCAGCGTCAGGGTTTCCCCATCCCATGTGCCGTCGATTTGGACCATAAAGCGGCGGGGTACATTGCCCAGCACATCCTGAAACTGACCATAGGCGACGGTTTTGCCCTCAAAAAACTCCTCAAGGTTCAGTTGTCGGTCGGACAGGAAGGTCTTGGGCACGCGCGGCTTTGCCGAACAGGCGGCCAGCGCCGCCAGCCCAATGACGGCAAGAGCTGCTATCAGAAACCGGCGCGAGGTCATTGCAACGTCCTCGATTCCGCCTTGGCGTCATAGCCGTTCGATCCGCTGACATGGGTGGACTTTGCCTCGGGCGCCGGGCGCATGGTGGCAACCAACTCGGCGACCTTGATACCGAACTTCCGCATCTCGGACCGGTTCATGATCACGCCGTTTTCGGTCAGATACATCCAATCGGTGACATCCAGCGTGTGCCCGCCTGCATCCTTTGGCAGGGTGATTTTGTAGGTTAGTTTGACGGTGGAACCGGAAATGGTGCCGTGGCCTTCCCCCACGATATCGTCTGCCGTGGCGATAAACGTGTTTCCGGTGCCCAGAGTCAGGTACCACTTACGGGTCATTGTCTTGCCGTTGGAATAGGTGAAATACTCGGCCAGCGTGCCGGTATTGCCATTCCATTCGCCAACCATGCGGGCGACAAAGCTGTTCGACATCTTGCCGTTGGGCCCATAGATCAGCCCTTCGGAGAGGATCTCACCATTCAGGTTCTTCTTCATTTCGAAAGCAGGCCCGGTGCCCGTGTAATCCGATGGCGCTTGCGACCGGAAACTCAGAAACCGGCGCTGGGCGATGATCAGGGCGAGGATGGCGAGCAGAAGGATGGCAACGACAGTCATTTGGCTGAGACCTCCGTAGGCAGCGTCAGAACCAGCCCGAACGCGCCGAGTTTCAGGATACAGGGCAGTACGGCATAGGCGAGGGTGAGTGTCCTCAACGCTTCCGTCGAATTCGCCTGCCCGGGCGTGAACCCGCTGCGCTCCAGCAGCGGCAGAGTGAAAAAAGCAGCCAGCGCAAGGCCAAGCTTGCCCGCGAAGGACCAGATGCCGAAAGCGGCCGAGGCGTTCAGCCCCGCGCGTGTCAGCACCACCGAGAACATGGCGGGCAGCACCACCATATCCGCGCCCAACGCCGCGCCCGAGGTCAGGCAGATCAGCGCAAACCCGGTCAGGTTTCCGGTGGACAGCAGGGCGGCGCCGATGAAACCCGCAATCGACAGCGGCATGGCGATCATCAGAGTCTGTTTCGGGCCAATTCGGTTGCTGAGCTTGGCCCAGAGCGGCACGCTTGCCCCGGCGCTGAGGAAGAACAGGATCAGCAACGGCCCGGCTTTTCCGGGCAATTGCAGCCGGTCTTCGACAAAGAACAGGAACAAAGTCGAGGTGATCGCAACCGGCAGGCTGTTGACCAGCGCCAGTAAGAGAAGCCGCAACGCGCCGGCCTGCCCGAGACCGGCAAAGGAAAGGCTCTCACCGGTGATCGGCGCGCGACGCCACATTGGCAGGGTCACGGTTAGTGTCAGGATGGCGAGCAGCCCCAAAAACAGGCCGAACGCCGGATAACCTTGCGCGCTGGCCCCGAAGGCAACGAACAGGGCCGGGGCGCTTGCGGCGAGGATAACGCCGGTCAGTTGCCCACCTTCGCGCCATGCGGCCAGCGTCATCAGCTCTTTGGGGTCAGGGCGCTTGGCCAGCGTCGCGCTGCGACCATAAAGCAGGATGGTGCCAAGGCTATAGGCCGAGAACAAAAGTATCAAAACAGACACTAACAAAGCAACATTGGCTCCATCGGGCAAGCCAAACAACAAGGGAAACCCGATCGCCAGGCCAATTGCAGCGGCGGCTGCAAACAGCGCCTGGGCGTTTGGCCAACGGTCGATTGCCCAGCCAATCAGCGGGTCCTGCACCAGATCGACAAGTCGGATCACCAGCAGAACGGTACCGATAACTCCCAACCCGATGCCCAGATTGACGGCGGCAAAGCGCGGTAGGTGGATATACAGCGGGATACCCGCCGCAGCCAGCATCAGCGCATAGAGACTGACCCTCGGATACAGCATCACTGCCCGCGCAGTTTTTGCGTAAACGCAGCTGATCGGGTGTTCTCGCCCAGGAAGACGGACATGAAGCTGCGTTTGATGCCCGGATAGGTCATCGTGCAGGTCTTGCGCCCGTTCAGCCAAAACGAGACAGCGTCCGGTCCGTCTGATACCGCCAGGTAACGATCACCCTTGTTGACGGCTTTGAAGCAGGCCTGAAGCTGATCACGCACCGGGGCTGGGCGGCCAATGCGCGCCATTTCGTCCAAGGTTGAATTGATCAACGCCTTTTGGGTCAAGTTTCTGCGGTATTTTAGCTCCAGCCCGAAATCCTCAGTCCAGTTGAACGCGGCACCGCCCGGAGTGAACAGTTGCGCGTCGTATAGCGGGAAGCCCAGATACCGGAACGTCGCGGTGCCACGCAGCTGGGCGTCGTCCAAAGCGTTCAGCCCGGAAGACGCTTCCAACCCGACCGGGGTCAGCACGGCAAGCGACAGAAATGCCGCGCGAAGAGTATTAAATCCCGGCCGAGGCAGGGATGGCCGGACCTTTTGCAAGAATTCCATTGTCAGCTCCGAGTGTCTGCGGGGTGCCGTTCATGCGCTCGACGACATGCATCGCGCTGGCAATCCCGTCTTCGTGAAAGCCATGCCGGTTATACGCACCGGCAAACCAGGTTCGGTTCTGTCCCTGCATCTCGCGGATTTGCCCTTGTGCTCTGAGGGCGGCTTTGTCGAACACCGGATGGGCAAATTCGACCTGATCATAGATTTTATCCGCGCGAATCTCTGACGACGCGTTCAGCGTTACGAACAGCGGATCGCTGTCCGGAATGTTCTGCAAGCGGTTCATCCAATAGGTAACCCCGACATTCCCTGCTTGCGAGCGGTAGGTCCAACTGGACCAACACGCCCGACGGCGGGGCATCTGGCTTGGATCGCAATGAAGGATGGCAGTGTTGGGTTGATAACGAATAGACCCTAATGCAGCCTTTTCTGCATCGGTTGCCGCCTCACCCAGAATGGCCAGCGACTGGTCGGAATGGGTGGCGAGGATGATCTCATCAAACAGATCGGCCTGGCCCTGGCTGTGCACGGTCACACCGGTTTCATCGCGCTGGATTCGGTCGACAGGAGACGCCAGCCGGATTTCGCTGCCACGGGCGCGCAGGGCGGCGTCGATGCGGCGGACATATTCAATGCTTCCGCCTTTGACCGTGTACCACTGATGCTGTTTGACCCGACCACTGGCCAGCAGGGCGTGGTTTTTGAAAAACTGCACCAGCGAACGCGCCGGGAACTGATCCACGAACTCCACCGGGGTGGACCAGATCGCACCGCACATCGGCATCAGATAGTTGTGGCGGAACCAATAGCCCAGGCGCAACTGGTCTACCAGCTCTCCGATTGTCGTGTCGTCATCCTGTGCGGCCTCGGGCGCCTCTTTGCTGAAGCGCAGGATGTCAGCGATCATCTTGTAATAAGCCGGGCGCGCGAGGTTGCGTTTCTGCGCCGTCAGCGTGCGCAGGTTGTTCAGCCCGTATTCGATGCGGCCATCGTCGATGGTTGCGCCAAAGCTCATCTCGGATTTCGTGACCGGCACGTTCAACTCGTCGAACAACCGCGTCAGATAGGGGTAGGTGGCATAGTTGAACACGATGAACCCGGTATCAACGGGCTGATCCCCGTTCTTGCCGGCCATCACAGTGCGCGCGTGCCCGCCCAGTCGGGGCTCGGCCTCAAACACTGTCACGTCGTTGGTTTCGGAAAGATAGTAAGCAGCCGACAGACCTGAGATTCCTGCACCTACTACTGCGATTTTCTTGCGCGCGCCGCGGGTTTCGTCGAACATGCCATCCTCTTTGTGCGACATTTTACAATAGGATACGCAGCATATGCGGGGGTGGATCAATCAGTTTAGAAGTTTTTCTCAGATGCACTATGTCGTGAGGCTAAGTGAGGTGATCCAGCCGTTTTGCTCAGCCGTAGAACCTGCATTACAACAGATACGGCGAAGGCATGAGCAATTTTGACGGAAAAACCTATTGGATCGTCGGCGCCAGCGAAGGGCTGGGACGGGCGCTGGCCCAAGCTCTGAGCCGCGAGGGTGCACATCTGATCCTGTCCGCGCGCAATGCCGACCGTCTGGCCGAGATTTGCGAAGCGCTTCCCAATGCGCGGGCCGTGCCCTGTGATGTGACTGATCTGGACACCGTGCGCCGTGCGGCGGTTGAGGTCGGAAAGGTGGACGGGCTGGTCTACAATGCCGGGGCCTATGAGCCGATGCGCTCGGGCGATTGGGATACCGAGGCCGTTTTGGCGATGACCGAAGTGAACTATACCGGCGCGCTGCGGGTTCTGGGAGAAACAGTGCCGCGGTTTGTGCGCGAGGGCCGGGGGGATATCACGCTGATCGGGTCTCTGTCCGGCTATCGCGGTCTGCCGGCTGCGGTGGGATATGCTGCCAGCAAGGCGGCTTTGGTCTCGCTGGCGGAAACGATGCGGTTCGATCTGGCGGGCACCGGGGTGACGGTCAGGATCGTCAATCCGGGTTTCATCAAGACGCGCCTCACCGAGAAGAACAGTTTCAAAATGCCGATGCTGATGACCCCCGAAGACGCGGCAGCGCGGGTGGTCAAAGCAATGTCGCGCCGCCGCTTCCGCACCGATTTTCCGGCGCCGTTTTCCTGGGTGATACGGTTGCTGGATTACCTTCCGGACTGGCTGGTCTATCGTGGAAAATAGACCCTAATAAAGGCATTTCTAACCAAACTGCCCTTGGCAGAACCAGCCCGCCGACATGGTGTCGCCATGACCGTAGAACAGCCACAGCCGCTCTCCCTGTTCGGTCACAACAACCCAGTAATCCCGTACACCGCTGCGCCAGTTGGGGTCATCCAGCCACCATTCCGGCGCGATCCGTTCCGGCCCGGTGGCCTGTGCCAGTTGCCAGTCGCGCCCGCGCCAGCGAAAGGCACTGGGCACGTCCGGGGTTTCCGGGGCCATCACCGGTTCGGGCTGCCACATCTGCAAGGGGCGCGGGCGCGGTGGGGCGGGCCAGTCGCGCGCGGGTTCGGACCATGCGGCGGCCAGCGTCTGCGCGGTTTTCTCGGGGATATGCGAGGCTGCCGGGTGGCGTCGGGTGATTGCGTCCAGCCCCACTCGTGCGCCCAGCTTGCCGATCAGGTCGTCCACGGCGGTGTTACCCTCCAAACGTTCGCGGGCCACGCGGCGAGCCTCGGCATGACCAGCCACCGTGCGGGCGTGGATGGGCTCAGACTGGATCGCCTCAAGCCGCAACATGTCGATGCCATAACCTGCATCGATCTTATCGATTTTCATCTCTAACAAAGGGCGAATACGGTGTCTGTCATGGGTCGGACGGGCCAGGCCGACCTCGATGATCTCAGCCGCCTGATCGGCGCGGTGCGCCTCAAGCCGCAGGGTGCGGACGCCGCGCCCTTTCTCTTCCAGCTTGGTGCAGAGCGTTGGTAGGACCCGGTCAATGGCGGCCATCACGTCTTCAACCAGCCCGATCGGGTTGGGCAGGGTTATCCGCACCGCAAAGTGATGCGGCGGACGGGCGGGTGAGACCGGCTCGGGCGCGCTGCCCATGGCCTGATCCAGCCGCAGCACCAGCCCGCGCCCGAACCGTCGCGCCAAACTGGCACGCGGCTGGCCCAGCAGATCGCCGATCCGTCGCAGACCCAGCCGGTTCAACTGCGCGACCGCCTGATCCTCCAGCCGCAGCGCCGCGATGGGCAGAGGGCTGAGTGCGCCATAGGACTGTCCCGGGGCTGCAATCCGTGCGCCGCCGCCCAGGGCCATCACCTGTGGCGCGGCCCCACCTCTGGTCCAGTGCCGCCGTTTGCCTGCCCGGGCACGGGTGGCGCGGGCCTCTTGGCTGATGGCGTCGCCATTGCGGTCGGACGTGGCCTCTTGCCCTGCGTACCGCGCCAGTGCCCAGGCCGCGCCCAGCGTATCAGCGATGCCCATCTGCACGCTCAGGCCCATATCGGCGCAGTCAATCTCAAGAACGCTCAGCAACGCCTCTTCTCCACCGAACAGATGGGCGCAGCCAGACAGGTCGACGATCAACCCGTCCGGCGATTCCTCGGCCACCCATGGGCTGAACTTGCCCGCCCAGCGGCGTAAGGCGGTCAGAAACGCGGCCTCGGCCGGGGCATTGCGAGGGCGCGTTACAAGGTTTGCGCACATGGCATGAGCGTCGCGCACCGGCTGACCCACGCGCAGACCCGCGGCTTGCGCATCCGCGTTCAGCGAGGTGATGACCTGCATGTTCGACTGCTCGGCCACCACTGCCAAAGGCCCATCCTGCAGGCCCCGCGCGGCGCGGACCAGCCGTTCAGCCCCCAGACGGGGGAACCACAGTGAGAGTATTCGGCGTTTGGGCATTGGCAGATATCAAAATGTTCCCATTTTGTTCTTATCACAGAATCATGCCCTGAGTCTACGCTTACCCACAGGTCAAGCGCTGAATGTTTCCGGCTCCGTTCACAAAAACATTAAGGCGGTCGATGCGATAATCCTGCGTGGCGATGTCATCCGGACCCAGAACGCGCGACCGTTCGGGCAGCTGGGCCTGAATGGTCGAAACCGGCTGACCAATAGAATCCGCAAAAGCTTCGCCCTGGCAAAAGGCCAGATCAACCGGTGCGGCTTCGGGGGAAAGGCGGACGTCTTCAGGCGGGGGCGGTGTCTCGGCACAGGCGGCCAGCAGGATCAGAATTGGAATAAAACGGCGCATTGGCGTTCCTCTTTGCGGCAATGTCGTTTCTGCAATATCAAAACATTAGCCAATCTGTCACCAAAGCGCAGTTGAAAACACCCTGCGATTGACGCAGGGTCGGGTCAAAGAAGACAGGGAGACAACGATATGCGTACCCGTGCCGCCGTCGCCGTTCAGGCGGGCAAACCTTTGGAAGTGATGGATGTGAACCTCGAAGGCCCCAAGGCGGGTGAGGTCCTGGTGGAAATCAAGGCCACCGGCATCTGCCACACCGATGAATTCACCCTGTCGGGCGCCGACCCCGAAGGTCTGTTTCCTGCCATTCTGGGCCATGAAGGCGCGGGTGTTGTGGTCGAGGTCGGCCCGGGCGTGACCAGTCTGAAACCGGGCGATCACGTGATCCCGCTCTACACCCCCGAATGCCGCGAGTGTGAATACTGTCTGCACCCCAAAACCAACCTCTGCCAGGCGATCCGCGAAACCCAAGGCAAGGGGCTGATGCCCGACGGAACGTCCCGGTTCTCGACGCTGGATGGCGATCCGATCCTGCATTACATGGGCTGCTCGACCTTCTCGAACCACACGGTCCTGCCCGAAATTGCGCTGGCCAAGGTGCGCGAAGACGCGCCGTTCGACAAGATTTGCTATATCGGCTGCGGCGTGACCACCGGTATCGGCGCAGTTATCAACACCGCCAAGGTGGAAATCGGCAGCCGGGCTATCGTGTTCGGTCTGGGTGGTATCGGTCTGAACGTTATTCAGGGCCTGCGTCTGGCCGGAGCGGATCAGATTGTCGGCGTGGATCTCAACCCGTCAAAGGTCGAGATGGCCACCAAGTTTGGGATGACCGATTTCGTGAACCCCAAAGAAGTCGAGGGCGATTTGGTTCCCTATCTGGTCAACCTGACCAAGGGCGGCGCGGATTATACCTTTGACGCCACCGGCAATGTCGGCGTGATGCGCGATGCGCTGGAATCGGCGCATAAGGGCTGGGGTGAATCGATCATCATCGGCGTGGCACCTGCCGGGGCTGAAATCTCGACCCGACCGTTCCAGCTGGTCACCGGCCGCTCGTGGCGCGGCACCGCATTTGGTGGTGCGCGAGGCCGGACCGACGTACCCAAGATCGTCGATTGGTACATGGACGGCAAGATCGAGATCGATCCAATGATCACCCACACAATGGGCCTGGACGACATCAACCATGGGTTTGACCTGATGCATAAGGGTGAAAGCATCCGATCGGTGGTTGTTTACTGAAGCTTTTAACCAACGGAAACTCCGATTACGGCGGGCTGAAAGGCGCGCCGTTTCTTACTCCCCCGGCCGAGACGCCCCGGTGTCCGACCGCGGCGACCGCACCCGCAGAACTGGGGTGTTGGCCGAAGTGGTGTTGGTCCTGCTCTCGCGCCAGACCACATAGACGCCGGATGCGATGATGACGCTTGCGCCCACCGCCACCCAAATGTCCGGGCGTTCGCCAAAGAAAACCATGCCAAAAATCGTGGCCCATATGATCTGGCTGTATTGGCTGGGGGCAATAACGCCGGCGGGTGCGGCACGATAAGCCAGAATGATCAGGTGCTGGGCGATGACCGAGAACACGCCGACCAGCGCCATCATCGCCAGATGCAGCAGGGACGGAGGTTGATACACCACCGGTTGGGCCAGGCTCATCACAGCAATGGCCAGCAGCATGGGGTACAGGATCAGCACGGCCGAGCGTTCCTCATTGCCGATCTTGCGCACCAACACGGATGCGAAGGCGCTGCAGAAGGCGGCTGTGAGAGCAGCCAGATGACCCAGCGTGATATCCGTTGCGCCTGGGCGCAGAACAATCAGGACACCGATCAGGCCCACGCCGACCGCCGCCCAACGCTGGGCGCGGACGACCTCGCCCAGAATCGGGATCGACAGCACCGTGACGATCAACGGAAAAGAGAAAAGCAGTGAATAGACCTCGGCCAGCGGCAGGACCGAAAACGCATAGAAGGCGCAGACCATGGATGTTACCATCAGGGCCGAGCGCAGCAGAACCAGCCACGGGTGGCGCGGCAGGAAGTTCCCGGTTGTTCGGTCGGTCAGGATTGTCACCGCCATCGGCACAAAGGAAAACAGCGTGGCGAAAAAGATGATTTGCATCACCGAGTAAGTGCCACCCAGCACCTTGATCAGCGCGTCATGGCTGGCAAAGACCGCAAAGCCCGCAAACGCATAGCCAAGGCCCCGGAGGGTGGTGTTCTGAGTGCTCATCGCTGTGGCCTCGGGTGATATGTCGGTGTGGTGGCACTATGCCGTCGCAGCGCAAAGGGGCTGTCTTGCCCCTGAGTAAACGCATTTCACCAGCCCGCATAGCCCCTAATTTATCGCTAACATCGCAAAGCTGCCATGTTGTGAGATCAACGCAGAACCGGCGGCGCGTCCTTGGGTTGGCGCGCCGATTGCACGCCCGCCTTCATTCCCACTCCGATGCGCCGGGCCAGTGCGACCCACGGGGTGGCCGTTTCCGGCGGCAGTGTCCGGGTGGCGACCTCTTCGAACAGGTCCAGCCAATGGGCGAAGAGTTCGGGTTTCACGTCGGGCCGTTCGATATGAACACGCTGCGGATTGCCGTCATAGCTGCGTTCATACAGGATGGCGTTGCGCCAGAAAGCGGCGATCTTTTCCTCATGCGCGGGCCAGTCGGTGACGTGGTTGTTGAAGACCGGTCCCAGCACGGCGTCCGCGCGCACACGAGCGTAAAAGGCGCGGACCTGTGCGTTGATCTGGTCCGGCGTGGCCGGAAAGCGTGGAGGCAGGATGGGTCTGGTCATGTAGGTACCGAAGTCGACTCTGTTCTGGGCCAATATCTGGTTGACGGGTCAAGCGACAGGCGTGGTTTTGTCGCGCGGGTCCGGCGTCAGCAGATGTCGCAGCAGGGCCACCGGATGCGCCTTCAGGCTGAGGCGGGTGGCGACGTAATCCTCGACCACCTGTTCGCCCAAGGTCATCTGCGGCAGGTAGGCCTTGGGCTCGTCCAGCGCCTCGCCCTCCAGATCCTGCGAGAACAGCGGTAAAGGCTTGGCGGTGGCAATCGCCTTGGCCTGCCACAACGCCTCGCGCCGGGTCAGGTCACAGGCGGCAAAGGCGTCGGCCTCAGCCAGCCGTTCGATCACCGAAGGGCCAAGGCCCGCACGGCGCCAGACATCGTCAACCTGATGGTAGCCGTTACCCCGCGCGGCGGTCAGCCAACTGGCGTCTTCTTCGCTCAGCCCCTTGATCTGACGGAAGCCCAGCCGCAGGGCCAGCCCGCCTTGGCCGTCAAGTTCCATCACATTGTCCCAGAAACTGGCATTGATGCAGACCGGGCGCACTTGCACCCCGTGCTCGCGCGCATCCCGTACGATCTGGGCAGGCGCATAGAACCCCATTGGCTGCGAGTTCAGCAGCGCGCAGGCGAAGATGCCGGGGTGATGGCATTTGATCCAGGCCGAGGCATAGACCAACAGCGCAAAGCTGGCCGCGTGGCTTTCGGGGAAGCCGTACGACCCGAACCCTTCGATCTGCGAGAAACAACGTTCGGCAAAGTCATCCTCATACCCGTTGCGCTTCATGCCGCGCAGGAACAGGGCGCGGAACTCGCTGACATTGCCGTGCTTCTTGAACGTCGCCAGTGACCGTCGCAACCGGTCCGCCTGTTCCGGGGCAAATCCCGCGCCGACGATGGCGATCTGCATCGCCTGTTCCTGAAACAGCGGCACGCCCAGCGTTTTGCCCAGCACCTCGCCCAGCTCGTCCGAGGGGAAGCTGACCTCCTCCTCCCCATTCCGGCGGCGGATATAGGGGTGGACCATGTCGCCCTGAATGGGGCCGGGGCGGATGATGGCGACCTCGATCACCAGATCATAGAAATTGCGCGGTCGCATCCGTGGCAGGAAGTTCATTTGCGCCCGGCTTTCCACCTGAAACACACCCACCGAGTCCGCCTTGCAGAGCATGTCATAGACCACCGGGTCCTCGGGCGGCAGAGTGGCCAGCGTATAGCTGGTCTGGTGGTGCTGACCGATCAGGTCAAACGCCTTGCGGATACAAGTCAACATCCCAAGGCTGAGCACATCAACCTTGAGAATGCCCAGACTGTCGATGTCATCCTTGTCCCAGCAGATGACCGTACGGTCCTCCATCGTGGCGTTTTCGATGGGGACGAGTTCGTCCAAGCGCCCCTCGGTAATAATGAATCCGCCGACGTGCTGAGACAGATGTCGGGGGAAGCCGTCGATCTCATAGACCAGCATTAGAGTCTGTTTCAGCCGTCGATCCTCGGGGTCGAGGCCGATTTCACGCATGCGCTGCGCTTCAAGCCCAGAGGCGGAAAAGAAGCCCCAGAGCTGCGAGGACAACGCCGAAATCGTGTCCTCGGTCAGGCCCATTACGCGGCCAACCTCGCGAATGGCGCGCTTGCCGCGATAATGTACGACCGTGGCGCACAGGCCCGCGCGTTCGCGGCCATAGCGGTCATAGATGTGCTGGATGACTTCCTCGCGGCGTTCATGTTCGAAATCGACGTCGATATCGGGTGGTTCATCGCGCGCCTCAGAGACGAAGCGTTCGAAGACCATGGTGCCCATCTCAGGGCTGACCTCGGTGATGCCGAGGCAGAAACAGACGACAGAGTTCGCCGCCGAGCCGCGACCCTGGCAGAGGATGCCGCGCGAGCGGGCGAAATGGACGATGTCGCGGACAGTCAGGAAGTAAGGCTCGTATTTCAGCTTGCCGATCAGGGTGAGCTCATGCGCCAGCATCTTTTTTGCTTCCTCGGACGCCCCGGCGGGATAGCGCCATTTCAGCCCTTCCTGCGCCAGCCGATGCAGGCGTTCGGTCGGGGTTTCCTGCTCGCTGCCCTCGCTGGGATATTCATAGCGCAGTTCATCAAGCGAAAAGGTGAGCTGTTCGCTGAGCTCATGCGCGCGGGCAACGGCGCCCTCATGACCTTTGAAGATGCGCAACATCTCGGCCTCGGATCGCAGGCGTTGCTCGCCATTGGCCAGCGCCTCGCGGCCCAGGTCGTCGACCTTGCGGCGCAGGCGGATGGCGGTCAGGACGTCGGCCAACCTGCGGCGGCTCCCGTGATGCATCATCGGCGTGGCGCTGGCGAGGGTGAGGATGCCGAGTTGATGTGATTCCGTCTCTAATAAAGAGAAATATGCGCTATCTGCGCCATCATACCGAGGGTGCATCAGCAGATGCATCCGCCCGGCAAAGCGGCGCGTCAGCTGTTGCGCCTGTGTCCGCCACACGCTCGCGCCGCCCGGAGACCGGGTCGCTTGTGGCCAGAGCAGCAGGTGAAGGCCGTCGGAGAATTCCAGCAGGTCCGACAGGTGCAGGATGCAGTCGCCTTTCTCGGCGCGCAGGCGACCTTTGGAGAGGATGCGGCACAGGTTGCCCCAGCCCTGCCGGTTCAGGGGCAGGGCGGTGACGGCAGGCGCATCGGTGAAGATCAGCCGCGCCGCCGGGATCAGGCGGGGTACCGCGTGGATGGGGTACGAGGGCGGTTTGGGGATGTGATCGGGGCAGGGTGGGCCGATCGCGGTATTCTGCGCCTCCCACTCCAGCCGCTCGCGGACCTTGCGGGCGATCTCGCGTCCTTGGGTATGGGCGCGCACGATCCCGGCAACCGAGTTGTCATCGGCAATCGCAATGGCGGGCAGGCCCAGAGTGACGGCACGCTCCATATACTCCTCGGGGTGCGAGGCCCCGGTGAGGAAAGTGAAGTTCGACGTAATCGACAGCTCGGCATACATGGCGATTCCCTATTATATTCACGTTTTGTTCTTTTTCGAGTCCTTTGCTGAAATTGAGGGGAAGTCCCATTCCCCAAATGGTGGCTACCGACCGAAAAACCTTCAATTGCAACGCGTGTACGCTGGCGTTCTTAGGGGCCGCTTAACCCAGACAGCGGCTGCCAGGAAAGAAGGCGAAAACTGTGCTATAATACGCCCCTCAATTTTACAGGACGATTTTGGAAGGAATTCATTATGGCCGTATCTAAGCCACAGCGAATCGTTATGCACTGGACAGCAGGGCAGTATGAAATGTCCGGTAGCGATTATGACAAGTACCACGAAGTTGTTGAGGGTGATGGAACGCGCAGGCTGTGCAAGCGCAGACCGGAAGCCAACAACAATGTGAATGACGGAGATTATGCCGCGCATGTCAGGGCCAAGAACACAGGGTCAATCGGTTTGGCAATGTGTTGTATGCAGGGTGCAAAGGAAAGGCCCTTCAAGAAAGGGAAATACCCGATGACGGAAACCCAGTTGGGTGTGTTCATCGACATGGTAGCCGAGTACGCGGAAACCTACGACATCCCGATAGATCGCCGTCACGTTCTTTCGCATGAAGAGGTTGATGTCACATTGGGTGTGCCACAGGACAAGTGGGATATCATGTGGCTGCCTCACATGGCCAAGCCCGGAGATGTCGTGGAAGTCGGCGATTTCCTGCGCGAAGGTATTTCCAGCGCTCAAAACAGAAAATTCAATGCGACCAAGCCGGTTTTCGCAAGTTTCAACGAGGATGATTTAATCGACAAGATCGTTGCGAGGATCAAGACGGAACTCGCCTGATTGCAATCCGCGCTGATGATCTCAGCAACGGGATGTGAGCGTCATAACTTGACCCTGTGCATTCCCCGGCGCGGCTGGTCCTGATCATCCGCCGGGGCGTCCTCAGCGCGGGCAGAGGTCAACGCAAGGAACACGTCCTCAAGGTCTGCTTCCTCGGTACGGACGTCGCGGATACGGATATTTGCGGTGCGAACGGATTGCAGCACCTGCTCGGCGCTGGTCTGGGCGCTGCGGTATTGCAGCACCAGACTGCCATCATCACGCAGGGTGGCTTCGACGCCCTCGGTTACGGGCAGATCGGTGATCGGGCTGTCCGGGGCGATCACCATGGTGCGGCTGTCCATGCGGCCCAGCAGGTTGGCAGTGCTGTCCTGTGCGATCTTTTCGCCATGGTTGATGATTGCGATCTCGTCACACATCTCCTGCGCTTCCTCCAGATAATGGGTGGTCAGGATGATGGTCATGCCCTGTTCGTTCAGCTTGCGCACATTGGTCCAGAGCATCTGACGCAACTCGATATCCACGCCCGCCGTGGGTTCGTCCAGCACAAGGATCCGCGGGTGATGCACCAGCGCCTTGGCTAGCAGCAATCGCCGTCGCATGCCCCCGGACAGGGTCCGGGCATAAGCCTCGGCCTTGTCGCTGAGGCCGACCAGTGCGAGAATCTCATCGCTGCGGCGCTGAGCCTTGGGAACGCCATACAGGCCAGCCTGAACCTCTAACGCGCCACGAGGAGTGAAGAACGGGTCAAGGTTCAGCTCTTGTGGCATGACGCCGATTGCAGCGCGGGACTGGCGCGGGTTCTGATCCTGATCGAAACCCCAGATTGACACCTTGCCCGCAGATTTCACCACCAGCCCGGCCAGAATATTGATCAGAGTCGACTTCCCGGCCCCGTTCGGCCCCAGCAGGCCAAACACCGAGCCACGCGGAACGGTCAGGTCAATGCCTTTCAGCGCGTGTTTCTCGGGCTGGCCTTTGCCGCCCCGATAGGTCTTGCGCAGCCCGTCGATCCTGATTGCCGCATCACGCATGTGACCCTTGCCCCCGGTTTGCTCATCGCTCATAAACGCACCTATTACATGCCCGCGAGGCCGACAACCGAAGAAGGATCGCAAGCCGTGACAATCGAAGCGCCGGAAACAAAGATCGTCGAAACCGCCCGTGTTGCCTGTGATGGCGGCGAAGGCGCATTGGGCCATCCGCGCGTCTGGTTGCAGATCCCCGAGGATACCGGCTGGGTCGAGTGCCCCTATTGCGATTGCAAATACGTGCTGGCTGGGACCGAGGCCGAAGTCTGATACAGTGACATGTTGCCTGCTGGATTGTGATCCGTCAAAGCCCGCAGGTGTTTTGTGATTCAGGACAGCGCGGAGGCTGGATGCTCTTTTCACTGCAGCTCTTGCAGCTATCCGATCAGGACCTTCTGGCAAAAGGCGGCCACAGAAACGTGTATGCCTGCCCGGGCCAGCCAGAGCTTTTGATCAAGGTGACACGGCCGCGCACGCGCCCGAATCGTTCCTTCTCCAAGCGGTTGATACGGCGCATCCTGCCGGATTCGGCCTTTCGAAACGCGCTGAAAGAGCTTGAATGCGAAATGAAGGCGGCACTTAAAAGCGGTGGTGATATCGCCCATCTGCCCTTGGCGCGGTCTTTTGGCGTGGTGCAGACGGATGTCGGGCCGGGGGTTGTGGTTGAACGGATACAATCCGAGGACGGGGAACTTGCGCATCACCTGTTGTGGATGAGCAAGCATCACTTGCTGAACGACGAGACCCTGGCCGACCTCAACAGTTTTGTGCAGAAGCTGTTCGAGTTTCAGATCGTGGGCCGGGACATTCACGAACAGAACATTGTCTACGGTGTTCGCAACGGGGCCCGGATGTTCCTCCTGATCGACGGGTACGGAGAGCGCAACCTCATCCCGCTGCGATCGCTGAGCCGCCGGTTGAACGACCGTTCGCTGAACAAGCAGATGCAACAGATCGCCGAGCGCACCGATTTGCATTGGGACAAGACGCTGCAGGTATTCAGCAAGGCCTGAACTGCGCGCGCCCCGAGACTGCGCGGCGCCGAGCGTAAGATCCGAAAGGCGCAAGTGCCCCGAACCGTTTCATAGACGGATGACGGGGCTTGGGTTAGAGTTTTACGACTATTTTTTGACAGTCAAGTTGGAGTTTATTGAGATGAGGCGTTTTTTGAGCGCAGCGTATTGCGTGTTATTTTCGACAACAGCCTATTCGCAACAGATTGTGCAACCAACCGGGCCAGCCATCACTGATACCGGGTGCCTGGTCAAAGGTCTAAACCCGAATGGAGACGGATTTCTGGCACTGAGGACCGGGCCAGGTACGTCATACCAGCAGATCGGTAGCCTCAGGAATGGTGACGCGGCCTATGTTCGTGCCTGCGACGGGAAATGGTGTTACGTTGAAAACGGTGCGATCAACAACGTCGAATCTCAATTTCGGGGCTGGATACATACCGGGTGGTGCGAGTTCTATCCCTGAGCCCGGATCAAGGCCGACTGAGGCCTGACCCGCACGATCTCCTACTGGTATCCGCCTGCGTTCCATGGCAGGACGGACATACCTAAAAGACAGGAGCACGGGCATGAGTGGGTTTGGAAAAGGCTGTCACCTGCATCTTATCGACGGATCGGCCTTTATTTTCAGAGCTTATCATGCGCTGCCGCCTCTGACGCGGAAATCCGACGGGTTGCCGATCGGAGCCGTGTCCGGGTTCTGTAACATGCTGCAGAAATATGTCGAAGGGAATGCGGGGCCGGATGCGCCGACCCATGTGGCGGTGATCTTTGACAAAGGCTCGCACACGTTCCGAAATGATCTCTATGACCTCTACAAGGCAAACCGCGAGGCGATGCCCGAGGACCTGCGCCCGCAGATGCCGCTGACCCGCGAGGCGACGCGCGCCTTCAACATCGCCTGCAAAGAGCTTGAGGGCTATGAGGCCGACGACATTATCGCCACTCTGGCCGTGCAGGCGCGTGAGGCGGGGGGCCGGGTGACCATTGTCAGTTCCGACAAGGATTTGATGCAGCTGGTCGGCGATGGCGTGGAAATGCTGGACGCGATGAAGAACAAGCGCATTGACCGGGACGGCGTGTTCGAGAAATTCGGTGTCGGGCCGGAACGGGTGGTCGACGTGCAGGCCCTGGCCGGGGACTCGGTCGACAATGTGCCAGGGGCTCCGGGGATCGGAGTCAAGACGGCGGCCCTGCTGATCAACGAGTATGGCGACTTGGAAACGCTGCTGGATCGCGCCGAAGAGATCAAGCAACCCAAGCGGCGCCAGACCCTGATCGAAAAACGCGACCAGATCGAGCTGTCGAAGAAGCTGGTGCAGTTGGATGAGCAGACGCCGCTGGATTTCACCCTGGACGATCTGGAGGTAAAAGACCCCGAGCCAGACACCCTGCTGGGTTTTCTGGCCGAGATGGAGTTCCGCACCCTGACCAAGCGCATCGCTGACAAGCTTGGGGCCGAGGCTCCGGTGATTGCTGATGCACCCGCCCCTGTTGCCGAGGTCGAAGAGGCCGAAGCGCTGCCATTCGATGCGTCGAAATACGAATGTGTCCGCGATGCTGGCGCGCTGCAGAAATGGATCGATCAGACCTATGAGCGCGGCTGGGTGGCCGTGGACACTGAAACCACTGGCCTGAACGAGATGATCGCCGATCTGGTGGGGATTTCGTTGTGTGTTGAGGCCGGGGAAGCCTGTTACATCCCGCTGACCCACCGCGATGGAGCGGTGGATGACCTGTTCGGCTCGGATGCGCTGGCCGAGGGGCAGATGCCGCTGGATGAGGCTCTAACCTTGCTGAAACCGATGCTTGAGGACCCGTCGATCCTGAAGATCGGGCAGAACATGAAATACGATGCCAAGATCTTTAAGCGATATGGCGTTGATGTGGCCCCGATCGATGACACGATGCTGATGTCCTACGCCATGCATGGCGGTGAGCACGGGCACGGCATGGATACGTTGTCCGAACGTTATCTGAGCCACACGCCGATCCCGATCAAACCGCTGCTGGGCTCGGGCAAGTCGGCCATCACCTTTGACAAGGTGCCGATTGATGAGGCGACCGCATATGCCGCCGAAGATGCGGATATCACCCTGCGCCTGTGGAAACTGTTCAAGCCGCAACTTCATCAGGTGCAGGTGACGACGGTGTATGAAACACTTGAACGCCCCTTGGTGCCGGTTCTGGCCGAGATGGAGATGCACGGCATCAAAGTCGACCGCGATGTTCTCAACCGGATGTCGAACGCCTTTGCGCAGAAAATGGCCGGATTAGAGGTTGAAATTCACGAACTGGCCGGTGAGAGTTTCAACGTCGGCTCGCCTGCACAGCTGGGTGAGATCCTTTTCGACAAGATGGGGCTGGAGGGCGGCAAGAAGGGCAAGACCGGGAAATACTCGACCGGCGCGGATATTCTGGAAGATCTCGCGACCGAGCACGAGTTGCCGCGCCGGGTGTTGGATTGGCGGCAGCTGTCCAAACTGAAATCGACCTACACCGACGCTCTGCAGACCCATATCAACCCGGATACGGGCCGGGTGCATACGTCTTATTCGATTACGGGGGCGAACACGGGGCGACTGGCCTCGACCGATCCGAACCTGCAGAACATTCCGGTGCGCACCGAAGAGGGCCGCCGCATTCGCGAGGCCTTCATTGCCGAGCCGGGTAATGCGCTGGTCAGTCTCGACTACAGCCAGATCGAGCTGCGTATTCTGGCGCATATCGCCGATATTTCGGCGCTGAAACAGGCTTTTGCGGATGGACTGGACATTCACGCAATGACCGCGTCCGAGATGTTCGATGTGCCGCTGGACGAGATGACACCGGATATCCGCCGCCAGGCCAAGGCAATCAATTTTGGCGTGATCTACGGCATCTCGGGCTTTGGTCTGGCGCGCAACCTGCGTATTCCACGGGCCGAGGCACAAGGCTTCATCGACCGATATTTCGAACGCTTCCCAGGCATCCGGAAATACATGGATGACACTGTCGCCTTCGCCAAAGAGCATGGCTATGTGCAGACCCTGTTCGGGCGGAAAATCCACACGCCCGAGATCAATGCCAAGGGGCCGCATGCTGGCTTCTCGCGCCGGGCGGCTATCAATGCTCCGATCCAGGGCACGGCGGCGGACGTGATCCGGCGCGCGATGGTGCGGATGCCGGACGCGATCAACGGGCTTCCGGCGAAGATGCTGCTGCAGGTGCATGACGAATTGCTGTTCGAAGTGGCCGAAGGCGCGGTGGATCAGGTGATTGACGTAGCGCGCGACGTCATGGAAGGCGCGTCTGATCCCGCGGTGAAGCTAGATGTGAAGCTGAGCGTCGATGCCGGGAAGGGCGCGAACTGGGCTGAGGCGCACTAGGGGGCGCTGCTCATCAGGCCCGACGGGCCCTCTTTACAGCGGGTCAGTCCTGTGGACGGACCATGCGGTTCACCAGCCGTTGTACGGAAGGGCCAAACAGCATGATGACGGTGAAGGCGATGGGCCAGCTGAAGGCCCAGGACGCCATCCAGTCGCTGACGGTGTTGGGGCCAAGTCCAATGGCTTTCACGGTCGCGATGCCGGTCACGATGCAGGACATCAGGCCGGACATGATCAGGCTGAACAAGGCGCGGGAATAGCGGGCAGAAATCATTTAGGACATCCTGAGGGTCGTGATGTTCCTGATGTGCTGTATTTTCCGTCATAAGGCCAGAGCTAGACCTGCATCCAGCCAAGACTGTCGGGGGTTCGGGGTGTTGAGGGTGTGTATTCGGCACTGACCCAGCCGGAATAGCCCGCGGCATCCATGGCAGTAAACAGACGGCCAAAATCCGTTGGCCCGCGCCCCGGTTCACATCGGTCCGGGGCAGCTCCGATCTGGGCATGGACGACCCGAGGGTGAAAGCGATCCCAAATCGCCTGCGCATCGCCGTGGATCATATGGGCGTGGAAACTGTCAAATTGCAGCCCGACATTCGGGCGGTTTACGGAGTCCAGCACCTGCGCTGCCAGATCGTAGTCGTTCAGGAAATAGCCGGGCTGCGTCACCGGATTCAGTGGCTCGATCGAGAATTGCTGCTGCGGGGCGAAATCGGCGGCCAATTGCAGGTTGCGCACGAAGCTTTCCTGCGCATCCGGCCCGGATGCATAGCCCGCCATGATGTGGATCAGCCCGGGCTTCAGCATATCGGCATAGCGCAGCACGCGGCGGATATCAGACTGGAACCGCGCCTCGCCCCCCGGAACCGCGGCATAGCCGGGCTCACCGCCAGTGTAGTTGGGCGGCGGAGCATTGATCAGCACCAGTTCGAGCCCATTGGCCAGCAGGGCGCGGCGGGTTTCCTTGGCGGCCAGTTCGTAGGGAAACAGGATTTCGACCGCATTGAACCCGGCCTCGGCTGCCGCCTGAAAGCGCTCAAGATAGGGAAGCTCGGCAAAGAGCAGGGAAATATTGGCGGCAAATCTGGGCATGGGCGGTCTCGGGTTGTTGCTGGCCAGAACTTAGCCGGGGGGTGATTTGGGCGAAAGAGGATCAAAAACGACAGATTGTCGAAAATCGACCAGAACGACCAGCGCAAATCAGAGACGTTCCGAATTATACGGCGAATCATTTCAACGACGCCGTGCCAACAGAAGGTAAGAACCCCATGGCAATGAGTCCTGACCCCGTGCGCGGGAACACTCTCCCTGTGTCTGCTGGAGGCAATTCCGCTTTGTCCGGCAATGGTTTGGCCGTCGCCTCGATGTTGACATGGGCAGCAGGGTTCCCGGCGGCCGAAGTGCTGCTGCAGAGTTGGCCTCCGATCGCGTTGTTTGCCGCACGGCTGGCGCTGGCGGTGGCGGTCATGCTGCCGATCTGGTTCATTATCGACGGGTCGGACCGTGTCTTGCGGGCGCGCTGGGGACATGCGTTATTTGTTGGCGGAATGCTGGGCGCGGGCATGTTCCTGATCATTCTGGCGCAAAAGATGACCGATCCGGTGACCGTGGCCATCATTGCCTCGTGCGCGCCGCTGTTTGCGACGCTCATCGAGCTGGCGACGGGAACACGGCGGTTGCGGTGGAACTTTGCCTTCGGCGTGATCGTTTCGATTGTTGGCGGTCTGATCGCTACCAGTGCAGTGGCACCGGCGCAATTGGGGTTAGGAGCGGCCTGTGCCATCGTGTCCACCGGGTTGTTCTGTTGGGCCTGTATGGCGACCGCGCGGGACTTTCCCGAACTCAGTCAGACAGGGCGCAGCACCATTACCTTTGCGGGTGGACTGGTGGTTGCGTTGCTGCTGTTTTTCGGGGCCGGTCAATTGGGGCTGGAGGTCATGCCGAGCGCTCCGATTGACGTCCAGCAGATCGGTATGTTGGGGATCTACGCGCTCGTGGCGATGGGCGTGAGCCAGGTTCTGTTCATCTCATCGGTCGGACGGTTGGGGGTGGCGCTGGCCTCGTTCCATATCAACATCGCGCCATTTTACGTGATGGTGATCATGCTGGTGCTGGGGGACGATTGGAACTGGACCCGCGCGCTGGGCGCCGGGATCGTTGCGGTGGCGGTTGTGCTGGCGCAGGATCGCAAGGTTGCAAACCCCGCTTAATCCGGCAGGTCATCGGACTTGATGAGGGGATAAAACTGCCCGCCGGACCGCACGCCGAACCAATCGCCACTGTGTTCGGCGATGTCCACGAGACGATAGAAACTCTTGCGGTCGATCCGCGCCTCCAGGTTTGCGCGAACCAATATGTAGGGTGAAGGCTCATCTGTTTCAGGGTCGATGACAATACGGATTGGATGATCCGGTCCGGCCACCGCCGTGTCACCGACATGGGTGGAAAAGCGCAGGTTTTGGGCCTCACCTTCGCCCTCGATGTCGAAATCAACGGCCACAAAGGGGGCATCCTCGACCGTGATTCCCACCTTTTCAACCGGAGTCACCAGATAGTATTTCCCATCTTCTTTCTTAAGAATTGAAGAAAAAAGCTTCACAAGCTCGAACCGGTTGATGGGCGAGCCTAGATAACTCCAAGTACCATCTTTTGCGATCCGGATGTCCAGATCGCCGCAAAACGGAGGATTCCACAGGTGAACGGGGGGCAAACCCCTGGTTTTGGCCGCTTTGACTGATGCGGCAAGGCCATCAGGTGAAGGTGTCACAGGTTTTTGTCCGCTCATTGCTTTTGCCATTTCCTCTCAGCGCGATACACTTCAATCATAATAGTCCACGGAAGGGAAAGTCATGACCGAACCTGCCGACCTCGTGTCCGAGATCGAAGCGCTGGAAAACAAGTTGCAAGAGGCCAAGTCCTCGATCACCCGACGCTTTATCGGGCAGGAAAGGGTCGTGGATCTGACCCTGGCCGCATTGCTTTGTGGTGGTCACGCTTTGTTGATCGGTCTGCCGGGTCTGGGCAAGACGCGGCTGGTCGAAACCCTGTCAACTGTGATGGGGCTGCACGGAAATCGCATTCAGTTCACGCCCGACCTGATGCCTGCCGATATTCTGGGGTCCGAGGTTTTGGACACCGCCGAAGACGGCAGTCGCCATTTCCGGTTCATCTCCGGCCCGATCTTCTGTCAACTGCTGATGGCGGACGAGATCAACCGTGCCAGCCCCCGTACCCAGTCGGCGCTTCTGCAGGCGATGCAGGAACGCACCGTGACCGTAGCGGGTGAAGATCGCTCGCTGGGTGAACCTTTCCACGTGCTGGCCACGCAGAACCCGATCGAACAGGAGGGCACCTATCCGCTGCCCGAGGCGCAGCTGGACCGGTTTCTGGTGCAAATCGATGTGGACTACCCGGATCGCCAGACCGAACGCGATATCCTGTTGGCGACCACGGGCGTCGAAGAGGAAGAAGCGCACGAGATTTTCACCAAAGAGGAACTGTTGGCCGCACAGGTGTTGTTGCGCCGGATGCCGGTGGGAGAGTCGGTTGTGGAGCTGATCCTTGATCTGGTCCGCGCCTTCCGCCCCGAAGAGGCGGGCGCGTCCGAACGTGTGGCCGAGACTGTTGCCTGGGGCCCTGGCCCCCGTGCGGCGCAGGCGCTGATGATGACGGTGCGAGCGCGGGCAATGTTGCAGGGGCGACTGGCCCCGAATGCCGAGGATGTGCTGGACATGGCGCGTCCGGTGCTCAGCCACCGGATGGCGCTCAACTTCGCAGCGCGCGCGCGCGGTGACAGCCTGGCCGATCTGATCGATTCTACCGCTGCCGGGCTGATCCGCACCGAGGCCGCGGCGTGAATGCCGCGCTGACCCTTCGCGAAAGATCCGAGGCCGAGGCGTCCCGGCTGCCGCCCCTGTTGGCGCGGGCTGAACATCTGGCCGGAACGGTGTTGCTGGGCGACCACGGGCGTAGACGTTCGGGGCTTGGCGATGATTTCTGGCAATACCGCCCGGCACAGATCGGTGACAGCCGCCGGATGATCGATCACAGGCGTTCGGCCCGCGGGGATCAGCAATTTGTGCGCGAACGGGAATGGCAGATTGCGCAATCGGTGATGCTGTGGGTCGATCAGGGCGCGTCGATGCGGTTTGCCTCTGATAAGTCACTGCCCACCAAGGCTGACCGCGCGCGGCTACTGGGCCTGTCCACGGCCATCCTGCTGGTGCGTGGCGGCGAGCGGGTCGGCCTGACCGGCACCACCCTGCCGCCCCGGCGCGGCAATGCGCAGGTCATCCGACTGGCGCAGGCCTGGTCCGAGGATTCCGACACCGACTATACCCCACCCGAACACCGCGCCATGATCCCGCATGCCCGCGCCGTGTTCATATCCGATTTCCTAGGCCCCTTGGATGAGGTCGAACTGGCCCTGACCAAAGCCGCCGACCGGGGTGTCCGGGGCGTGCTGCTGCAGGTTCTCGATCCGGGCGAAGAGACCTTTCCCTATCGTGGCCGGACGATCTTTGAAAGCGTTGGCGGTTCGGTCCGGCATGAAACCCTCAAGGCCGCAGACCTGCGCGACCGTTATCTGGAGCGCCTCGCCAAACGCAAGGACGCCCTGACGCAACTTTGCCGCGCAACCGGTTGGCAGCTGGGTCTGCACCATACCGGTGACAGCGCACAAGCGGCATTGTTGTGGCTCTATCGGGCCTTGGACGGGGGCACGCGATGACGGTTCTGGCGGGCATCGGTTTTACCGCCCCATGGGTGCTGCTGGGTTTACTGACCCTGCCGATCCTGTGGCTGATCCTGCGCGCCGTGCCGCCCGCACCGATCCGCCGCCTTTTCCCGGCGGTGACGTTGCTGCTGGGGCTTAAGGATGACGAAAGCGTCTCGGACCGCACCCCGTGGTGGCTGATGCTGCTGCGGATGCTGGCGGCGGCGGCGATCATCATCGGGCTGGCCGGACCGGTCCTGAACCCCTCGCGGGATGAAACCGGGACGGGGCCTTTGCTGCTGGTGCTGGACGCCAGCTGGGCGGGGGCAACGCGGTGGTCGTCAACGCTGGATCAGGTTGACGTGCAACTGACCGAGGCCGGGCGGTCGGGGCGTACCGTAGCCATCCTGCGCCTGACCGAACCCGAAACGCCGGTGTTTCAGGCGGCTGAGGCATGGCGCGGGCGTCTGCCGGGCCTGACGCCGACCCCGTGGCAACCCACCGAAACACAGATCGATCAGGCTCTGGCCGTGCTGGATCAGTTGGACGGAGGGTTTGATACCCATTGGTTCAGCGACCGTGTGGCTTATGAGGGCCACGGTCGGATTCTGGCGGCGTTGCAGGAGCGGGGCGCGGTGACCGTGTATCAATCCGCGGCACCGGTGGTTGCGATATTGCCTGCCGCTTATCAGGATGGAGTGATTCAACTGACCGCACAACGTGCGGCGCCGGGGCCGGCCGACAGTATCACCGTGCTGGCGCAGGGCCGTGATCCGGCGGGTGCGATGCGTGTTCTGCAGTCGGCCGAGATGGAATTCCCCGGCGGAGAAACACTGGCGCGGGTGGATCTGGCGCTGCCATCCGAACTGCGCGCCCGGATCACCCGGTTCGAGATCCAAGGCCAGCGTTCGGCCGGAGCGGTGACGCTGACTGATGACAGCTTGCGTCGGCGCGAGGTCGCCCTGATCGCCGGAGCCCTCAACCGCGAGGGGCTGGAGCTTCTCTCGCCATTGCATTACCTGACGCAGGTTCTGAATCCCACGGCGGATTTCGTCGAAGGCGGGTTGCTCGAGGTTCTGCCCGCCAACCCGGATGTGATCGTTCTGGCCGATGTGGCGAAACTGTCCGATGGTGAACAGGCCGCCCTGGTCGAATGGGTGGAACAGGGCGGGTTGCTGCTGCGCTTTGCCGGGCCGCGCATGGCCGCCAGCGATATGGGCCGAGACGCCGAGGATACCTTGCTGCCTGTCCGCCTGCGCAGCGGTGGCCGCTCGGTCGGCGGCGCGATGAGTTGGGGCGAGGCCAAGGGGCTGGCACCTTTCCCGGAAAACTCGCCTTTCTACGGTTTGCAGGTGCCCGACGATGTCACGGTCACCACGCAGGTCATGGCACAACCAGACCCTAATCTGGCGGATCGTGTCATTGCGTCGCTGTCGGACGGCACGCCTCTGGTCACACGCAAGGCGCTGGGTCTGGGTCAGGTGGTGCTGTTCCACGTGACCGCAGATGCGGAATGGTCCAGCCTGCCGCTGTCTGGCCTGTTCGTTGAAATGTTGGATCGTCTGGCCGTGGCTTCGGCGGCCAAATCCCGGCAGGAGGCCCAACTGCAGGGCACCACGTGGGAGCCGATACAAGTCATGGACGGGTTCGGCACCTTGTCGGATGCAGGTAACCTTGCCGGGGTGGAAGGGACCGAATTGCTCGCGGGCGCAATCGGCCCGGATTTGCAGCCCGGCTTGTACGAAAGCGGCAAACAGAAGCTGGCGTTGAATGTCCTGTCAGAGGATGCGGTGCTGAACCCGCTGACCTGGCCCTCGGATGTGCCGATCAAGGGGCAGGAGGTGACCAATGAGACACCCATCGGGGGTATGCTGCTTAGCCTTGCGCTGCTGCTGCTGACCGTGGACGTGATTGCCTCGCTGGCCTTGTCGGGCCGCCTTGGTCTGGCCAAAGCGGCGGCTGTTGCTCTGGGAGCGGTACTTCTGGTGCCCGAGGCGCAGGCGCAGACGCCGGAAGAGACCGAGTTTGCCCTGAACGCTACGCAGGAACTGGTGCTGGCCCATGTGCTGACGGGCAATGCGCAGGTCGACGACGTGGCACGCGCAGGGATGCGAGGCCTGTCGCAAACGCTTTTCTATCGTACTTCGGTGGAGCCAATCGAACCCATCGGGGTCGATCTGGAACGCGATGAGCTGGCGTTTTTCCCGCTGCTTTACTGGCCGATTACACCGGACCAGCCGCAGCCCTCTGTCGAGGCCTATGCCAAACTCAATGCCTATCTGCGCTCGGGCGGTATGATTCTGTTCGACACGCGGGATGCGGATGTGGCGCGGTTCGGCGCCGCCAGCCCCAATGGGCGCAAGCTGCAACAACTGGCCGGACCGTTGAATATTCCTTCTCTAGAACCCATCCCGCGCGACCATGTGCTAACCCGCGCATTCTATCTGCTGCAAGATTTTCCGGGACGTTATGCAGGCACCGACGTGTGGGTCGAAGCTGCGCCGATGGATGCGGAACAGATCGAAGGGATGCCCTTCCGCAACCTCAATGACAACGTGACCCCGGTGGTGATCGGCGGCAACGACTGGGCCTCGGCCTGGGCGGTGGACCGCAACGGGCAGGCTCTGCTGCCGGTGGGGCGCGGCTATGCTGGCGAGCGTCAGCGCGAGCTGGCCAATCGCTTTGGCGTCAATCTGGTGATGCATGTGCTGACCGGGAACTACAAATCCGATCAGGTCCACGTGCCTGCGCTTTTGGACAGGTTGGGACAATGACCGGAACCGTCATATTCGATCCGCTGATCCCTTGGCCAGTTCTGGTCACCGTTGCCGCGATTGCGATCGCTGGCGTTCTGTTGGCACTGTGGCGCGGCCTGTCCGGCTGGGCCTTGCGCGGGCTGGCGGCGTTGATTGTTATCGCAGCGCTGGCGGGGCCGGTTTTTCAGGTCGAAGACCGCGCACCGCTGACCGACATCGTGCTGATGATCGAGGATGAAAGCGCCAGCCAGACGCTCTCGGACCGGGCCGAGCAGACGGCGCAGGCAGCCGAGGATCTGGCTGCCGAGATCGACTCCCGCGACAACACCGAATTGCGCCGGATCAAGGTGGGCGACGGCAACGGCGACGAAGGCACTCAGGTCATGGCCGCGCTGAACGAGGCGCTGGCCGAGGAGCCGCGCGCCCGGATCGCGGGTATTCTGGTGGTGTCAGACGGCATCGTGCATGACGTCGATCAGGCGCCTGAGTTGCCCGCGCCGCTGCACTTGCTGCAAACCGGGCGCGACAGCGACTGGGACCGCCGCCTGATCGTTCGCAACGCACCTGCCTTTGCCATCATCGGCGAACCTGTGACCCTGACCCTGCGTGTCGAGGACAGCGGGGCCGCGCCTGCGGGTGCAGTGACCGCGCCGCTTGAGCTGTCGGTCGACGGGGCCGAGCCCGAGCAGTTGAATATCCCCATCGGCATTGATGTCGAACTGCCCATCACGCTGCCCCATGGCGGCCGCAACGTCATCCAGTTCACCGTGCCGCAGGCCGAGGGGGAACTGACCGACCGCAACAACACCGCGCTGATCCAGATGAACGGCGTGCGCGACCGGCTGCGGGTGCTGCTGGTCTCGGGTGAGCCGCATCCCGGCGGGCGAACATGGCGCAACCTGCTGAAATCCGACAGCTCCGTCGATCTGGTGCATTTCACCATCCTGCGCCCGCCCGAGAAACAGGACGGTGTGCCGGTGGATGAGCTGTCGCTGATCGCCTTCCCCACGCGTGAGCTGTTTCTGGAAAAGATCAACGATTTCGACCTGATCATCTTTGACCGCTACAAGCGCCGCGGCATCCTGCCTGCGATCTACCTGGACAATGTCACAAACTATATCAACGAAGGCGGCGCGGTGCTGATTGCCGCCGGGCCGGATTTCGCCAGCGCTGACAGTATCTTCCGCTCACCTCTGGCGCCAATATTGCCCGCACAGCCCACGGCGCGGGTGATCGAGGAACGCTTTGTGCCCATGGTCACTGATCTGGGGCACCGCCATCCGGTGACAACCAATCTGGGCGATTCCGAGGATTGGGGCGCATGGCTGCGTCAGATCGACGTGAACCACCGGACCGGTGAGCTGTTGATGACCGGCGTGGACGAACGCCCCTTGCTGGTGTTGGACCGTGTGGGCGAAGGGCGCGTAGCGCTGCTGGCTTCGGACCATGCCTGGCTATGGAGCCGGGGGTTCGAAGGTGGCGGGCCGCAGTTGGAATTGCTGCGTCGTCTGGCCCACTGGATGATGAAAGAGCCCGAGCTGGAGGAAGAAGCCCTGTGGGCCGAGGCCAATGGTCAGGTCATGCGCATCATCCGCCAGACGTTGGAGGATGAGGTCGGGCCAGTGACCATCACCCGCCCCAACGGTGAAACGCTTGAGGTCATACTGGACGAAGTGTCTCCGGGCCGGTTCGAGGCGCTATATTATGGGCCCGAGATAGGCCTTTACCGTCTGCAGGAGGGCGAACAGATGGCGGTAATCGGGTTGGGCCCCGCCGCGCCGAAGGAATTTGAACGCACCATTGCCACTGCAGAGATACTGGAGCCCGTGCTGGATGAGCTGCGCGGCGGTGCGATGCGGTTGGAGGACGGGTTGCCCGGGATCCGCAATGTGCGCGCCGGGCGTCCGGCCTCGGGTCGCGGTTGGATCGGCCTGACCCCGCGCAACGCCTATGAGACGCGTGACGTCACGCAGGCCGGGCTGCTGCCGCCGTGGCTGGTCCTGGTCCTGGCCGGAGGGTTCCTGCTGGCTGGCTGGCTGCGCGAGGGGCGGCGCTGATTACTCAAACACCACGCTGATTGTGGGGTTGCCGGGCAATCCGGTATAGGTGGCCGATGCCCCGCCCTTGCCCTTTGCCGGGGGCACAAGCGGCCCGAAAGACCCGACCGATATAAGATCTCCGGGCTGAAACTCGATACCTTTCGACATCAGCCACAGAGCGGCATTCGCCGGATGGCCCAGAACTGCTGCGCCGGAGGCCTGTGCCAGAACCTCTCCATCCGCAGCGCTGAGCGTGACGGCCAAGTCCGCCAGCGCCTGCGTCATCGCTGCAGGGTCAGAAACCGGGATTTCAGACCCTACCACGCCCAGTTTTGGCGCAACCGCGATGGCGGTCAGGGTCACCGGGGTGATCGGTTCGCCCTCGGCCAGCGTCAGGTCAGGCAGCTCGATGAAGGGGCGGATCGCCGAGATGTTCTGCATGACCTCGGCGGGTGTGGTGGCCTGATTGATGCCCGCGTCCCCGACGACCAGAATCAGATCGGCCTCGAACACCGGACGGGCGCCCCATGTGATCGGTACCGTTGCCCCGTCCTCCAGCATCATATCGCGGAACAGGACGCCCTGAACCGGTTCGGCGGCGCCGAACCGTTCTTGTGCCGGGGCGCTGGTCAGGCCTGCCTTGTAGCCGACGACCGGACCCATATGTGGCTCTAACGCGGACACAAGTTTGATCTGGGTGCACAGCGCGTCCTCCATACTGCCACCGACGGACAGGGCAGACGTGGGCGTATTGGCCAGATAGTCCTGCACATACTGATCCACCTGAGCATCCGTGGCGCAATTACCCGCTGCTGACGATGCAAAACAGGTAAGTGCGCAAGCTGCTGCAGTAGAAAGAACAAATCGCATAGGAACCTCCGGTTTTCAAAACTCTGACATGGGGCGCGCGGATCGGGCAACTGCTTAAACACTTTTTCACGCTCTGCCCGGATGCTGGTCGCGCAATGGTCCGGGATCACCAAAGATGAGTCTTGCAAACAAACTGGCACAGGAACGGCGCGCGCGATTGGCGGCCGAACGTCTGCTGGCGATGAAACAGGCCGAGCTTTCGGCAGCCAATCGCCAACTGGGCCTGCACGCAATGGCGCTGACCAAACGCATCGACGAAACCCAGGCCGAGGTTGAAACTGTCCGGGATGAGAATGAAAAGGTCAAATCCGACCTGACAGAAGCCAACGCCAAGATCGAGGTAGCCGAGCGCCGCCTGTGGCATTCGATGCAGACCATTCAGGACGGTTTTGCCTTCTTTGACCATGAAAACCGCCTGATCGGGGCCAACGCGACATACTTCAGCCTGTTTGACGGGCTGGATGAAGTGGAGCCGGGGATATCCTATGGGCGCATTCTTGAGATACTGACCGATGAAGGGTTGATCGACACAGGCGCTGAGACGGCGGCGGATTGGCAGGCCAGAATGCTGGACCGTTGGGCGCAGCCGCAACCGGATTCGGTGGTGGTCAAACTGTGGAATGGTGAGTATTTCAAGATGATCGACCAGCGCGGCAACGGCGGCGATGTGGTCAGCCTGGGCCTGAACATCACCGCCTCGGTCCGGCACGAGGCTGAACTGAACGCCGCGCGCGAACGGGCCGAGGCCGCAAACCGGGCCAAATCCGCCTTTCTGGCCAATATGAGCCACGAAATCAGAACGCCGATGAACGGCATTGTCGGAATGACCGAGCTGATGTCGGAAACCCCGCTGGACGAGGAGCAGCGCCATTATCTCAACACCATCCGCAACTCGGGCGAGGCGCTGCTGGTGATCATCAACGACGTGCTGGATTACTCGAAGATCGAGGCCGACAAGCTGATCCTGCACCCCGAGCAGTTCGATTTCGAACGCTGCATTCTTGAAGTCGTGATGCTGTTGCAACCCAGCGTGCGCGACAAGGGGATGTCGCTGCTGGTCGACTATGACCTGTTTCTGCCGACCCTGTTTGTGGGCGATCCAGGCCGCGTTCGGCAGGTGCTGACCAATCTGGTGGGCAACGCGGTCAAGTTCACCTCCGAGGGGCACGTGTTGATCCGTGTGACCGGGGTGCCGAATGCAGACATGAATACCTGCGATATCCACGTGGCGATCGAAGATACCGGTATCGGTATCGAGGCCGACAAGATCGGGCACATCTTTGGTGAATTCAATCAGGTCGAAGACGCGAAAAACCGCGAATTTGAGGGCACCGGGCTGGGGCTGGCCATCACCAAACGTCTGGTCGCGCTGATGGGGGGCACGGTCTGGGTCGAAAGCGAACCGGGGCAGGGATCGTGTTTCGGCTTCCGTATCTCCTTGCCCACAGTCGAGGGGCCTCAGCCCACACCACCCGACCTTGCGGGCCGTTTGCGCCATGTGATCGTGGTCGAGGATCTGGCGGTGAACCGGGCCATTCTGTCAAAGCAGCTGGGGCGGTTGGGGTCGCGGGTCACCGTCTGCGCTTCAGGCAGTGAAGCGCTGGCCGCCGTCGATGGCAGTGTGGATCTGCTGCTGTGCGATCACGATCTGCCGGATATGGACGGGCTGGAACTGGCGGCCACGCTCAAGGACAGGGGATGGGGCGATTTGCCGGTGGTGGTGATGTCGGCCAATCCGGGGGTCATCCACGCAAACCCGGCGCGCCATTTGATCGAGGGGGTGTTGCAGAAACCCATCCCCCGGGCCGAACTGTATTCGCGCCTGGCCATGCTGGGACGGGCCTCTGCTATGCCGAACTTTGGGCCGGAGGTACCTAAGACCCCGCCTGCGCAGCCCGGCGAACGTCAACGGCAGATGCGCGTGCTGGCGGCAGAGGACAACCGGACCAATCAGCTGATCCTGCAAAAGATGGTCAAGGATCTGAACATCGACCTGCAATTCGCGGGCAACGGGGTCGAGGCGTTGGACAGGCATCAGGATTTCGATCCGGACCTGATATTCATGGATATCTCGATGCCCAGGATGGATGGCAAACAGGCCACGGCAGAAATCCGGCGGCGTGAGGTCGCAACAGGGCGGCATGTGCCGATAGTGGCTCTGACCGCTCATGCCATGGCCGGGGATGATCAAGGTATCCTGGCGGCGGGGCTGGATCATTATCTGACCAAACCGCTGCAGAAACTGAAAATCCATCGGATGATCCTGGATCATCAGCCCGAGGAAGCCTTACCCATCATTGCCGAAGACGCAACGGCCAGCTAGCCTGATGCCATGTCAGACCGTGGATTTCACCCCCGTGCTTTGGGCGAGATTGCCATTCGTTGCGCGGATATGGGCGCAATGGTTGAGTTTTATGAAAACGTGATCGGGTTGGAACGCCTGACCGGTGACCACAACAGCGCCATCACCTTTTTTCGCATCGCCGAAGGGTTTGACGGGCACACGCAAGTGCTGGCCCTATTCCATCACATGGCCGCCCCGCGGCCCGGGCTGCACCCGACCGGTGCAGACAAGCCCACGACCGGTGCCGGATCGTCGCTGCATCACATCGCGCTTTCCCTGCCTTTCGATGAGCAAGCGGCAGTGATGTGCTGGTATGACAAGATCGGCCAGCCTTACCGCGTCGAACAGTTTGGCTGGATCGGATGGCGCGGCATTTTCACTGAAGACCCCGAGGGCAATACGGTCGAATTGGTCGCCTTTAACCCGTCGATGTTGGATCAGGCCTGATAGGGGCGTACGAAGACGGGTTTGTCGTCTTCCGACAGCACGGGGCGGTATTCATATCCTCCGGTGTCGAAATCCAGCAGGCTCTTGGGATCGGTCAGGCGGTGTTGGATGATGTAGCGTGCCATGGCACCGCGCGCCTTCTTGGCAAAGAAGCTGACGATCTTGGGGGTGCCTGCCTTGTCTTCCATGAAGACCGGCGTGATCACCCGCAGTTTCAGTGCCTTCGAATCGACCGCGCCGAAATACTCCTGACTGGCGCAGTTCACCAGAACATCCGAGTTGACCACGGCCCCTTGTGCGTTCAGCGCCTTGCTCAGTTGATCGCGCCAGTATTCGTACAGGTTCTTGCCGCGCCGGGTTTTCAGCCTGCTGCCCATTTCAAGCCGATACGCCTGTATCGCGTCCAGCGGGCGCAGTACGCCGTATAGGCCGGACAGAATACGAAGGTGATCCTGTGCCCAGGCCATTTCATCCGCGTCCAGTGACGCCGCTTCCAACCCCTGATAGGTATCGCCCGCAAAGGCCAGCGCGGCGGGGCGGGTCACATACGCTTCAGGGGTATCGGAAAAAGCGCGGTACCGGTCGCGGTTCAGGCGCGCCAAATCATCGCTCAGGTCCATCAGTTTCTTCAGATCAGCCAGCGTCAGGTTGCGGGCGGTTTTCGACAGCCGGATCGCGTCGTCCTGAAAGTCGGGCTGCGTGACCTCGACGTCCCGCTCTGCCCAGTCCAGCCGTTTGGCCGGGGAAATCACTACCAGCATATCCGCCCTCGTTTCTTGCCTGTCCCGCGGTATCTAGCTCGCCTGTTGCAACACGTCCAGAAACGCGGCGCCAAACCTTTCGTGACGGCGGTCGCCCAGAACCTGTTCCAACCCGCGTGGATCGTCGGGCCGCAACTGCGCGACCTTGGCCAGTTGCGAGGCCGAGCAGGTCAGCGGCTTGTCGATCCCGTCGGGGCCGCGCGACAGTTGCGATTGAACCTCAAGCAGCCGGTCGTAAATCTCGCCCTGATCGCGCCCGGCCAGCTTGCGGCGGGCGGGGTGCACGGCCTCGACGGCACCGGCGACCACTTCAAGGAAGGTATCGCCATAGCGTTCCAGCTTTTTCGCGCCGACGCCACCGATGCGGGCCATATCATCCAGCGTTACGGGCCGGTTTTTTGCCATTTCGATCAGGGTGCGGTCAGGGAAAATGACATAGGCCGGCACGCGCGCGCTTTCTGCCAACGCGCGGCGTTTGGCCTTGAGCGCGCTCAGCAGCGGCGCGTCTTCTTCGGACACCATCATTTTAACGGCAGGTCGGCGGGTGGCCTTTCGGATTGTGTCCTTGCGCAGGTTGATCTGGGCTTCGCCTTTCAGGATCGGCTTGGCGGCCTCGGTCATGCGCAGGGCACCGTGGCGTTCGGGGTCCGGGCGCACCAGATCGTGACCCATCATCTGCCGGAAGATCGCCTGCCATTGCGGGCGCGACCAGTCCTTGCCGATGCCCCAGGTGGACAGGCTGTCATGACGGCGCGCGCGGATCTTGTCGGTTTCGTTGCCCGACAGGATGTCGATCAGATGGCCTGCACCGAACCATTCCTCGGTCCGCAGGATCGCGGAAAGGGCCATGCGGACCGGGGTGGTGCCGTCGAACACTTCAGGAGGGGTGTCACACAGATCGCATTTTCCGCAGGGTTCGGCCTGTTCACCGAAATAGCCCAACAGAGTCTGACGGCGGCATTCCAACGCCTCAGCCAATCCCAGCAGAGCGTTCAGCCTTGCGTGGTCGGCCATGCGGCGTTCGGGCGGGGCGAGCCCCTCGTCGATTTGCGACCGGCGCAGGCGGATGTCATCGGGGCCGAACAGGGTGAGGGTTTCGGCGGGTCCGCCGTCGCGCCCAGCACGGCCGATTTCCTGATAGTAAGCCTCGATGGATTTGGGCAGGTCCGCGTGGGCAACCCAACGGATATCGGGTTTGTCGATGCCCATGCCAAAGGCAACGGTGGCGACGACGATCAGGCCGTCTTCGCGAGCGAAACGGGCCTCAACGATACGGCGGTCTTCGGGATCCATCCCACCGTGATAGTGACATGTCACGTGGCCTTCGGCGCGCAGGGCCTGGGCCAGCACCTCGGTCTTGTTGCGGGTGCCGCAATAGACGATGCCCGATTGCCCTTTGCGGGCGGCGGCGAAGTCGAGAATCTGCTTGCGTGGACCATCCTTTGCGGCAAAGGCCAGATGGATGTTTGGCCGGTCGAATCCGCGCAGAAACTTGCGTGGCGCAGTGCCGTCGAACAGCTTTTCGACGATCTCATCCTGCGTTTCCGCATCCGCCGTTGCAGTGAAAGCGGCCAGAGGTACACTCAGCGCCCGCCGCAACTCTCCGATCCGCAAATAATCAGGGCGGAAATCATGGCCCCATTGGCTGACGCAATGGGCTTCGTCCACGGCGATCAGGCTGACATTGATCCGGCGCAGCATCCCCAGGGCTGACCCGGCGGCCAGACGTTCGGGGGCCATGTAGAGGAGTTTCAGCCGCCCGGCTTCCAACGCCTCCCACACCGCATCGGTCTCTTCGGGAGTATTGCCCGAGGTCAGCGCCCCGGCCTCGACACCGGATTCCTGCAACCCGCGCACCTGATCGCGCATCAAGGCGATCAGCGGAGAGATAACCACCGTCACCCCGTCGCGCAACAGGGCAGGTAACTGATAACACAGGGATTTACCACCGCCGGTCGGCATGATCGCCAGCACGTTTTCGCCTGCGGTCACGGCGTCGACAATCTCTTCCTGACCGGGTCGGAAATCGTCGAATCCAAAGACATCTCGCAGCATTGGTGCGGCGTCGAACATGTGCGGGGTTGCCCTGTTTTAAGGTTTATCTGCTCTTAAGACAGGACAATCACATACTAAGATTCGGTGAACAAGAGGTCAGACGAAATAGACCATATTGTTGATCAGAATGATCCGCAGCGCGTAAACGCCAACCAGCACCACCAGAGGCGTCAGGTCCAGCCCGCCCATCGCGGGCAGAAAGCGGCGGATCGGGCCATATATAGGCTCTAATATCCGGTTGAGGCCGTACCAGATTTGCGCGACCAGCTGTTGATGCAGGTTGAGCACCTGAAAGTTGATCAGCCAGCTCATGATCACATGGGCCAGGATGATGAACCAGACAATGTCCAGGATCAGCAGCAGAATTTGGATCAGCGACAGCATGGGGCCTCCAGAATACTCGTCTGACGAGACCTAAGCGCCCCCGCATCAAAGAGCAAGCCCGCGCCAACAGAACGCTTGCGAAACGGGGCAAACCCCCGTCTTATGAACACAACGATAATCAGGGGCGGTTATGGCAGAGATTTCCAAGCGCAAGCGCATTTGGGGCTGGTGGTTTTTCGACTGGGCCAGTCAACCGTATCACACCCTTTTGGTCACCTTTGTTTTCGGCCCCTATTTCGCCGGTGTAGCGGCGGGGTACTTCTCGGGCACCGGGCTTGAGCCTCAGGCCGCGGCGGCGCGGGCGCAGACGGTTTGGGCCAACTGCCTGACGATCACCGGGCTGATCATCGCTTTCGGGGCGCCTTTGCTGGGCGCGATGGCGGATGTGTCGGGGCGACGCATTCCTTGGATATTCGCCTTTTCGGTGATGTATGCGGTCGGCTCGGCCGCCCTGTGGTTCACGATGCCCGATGGATCAAACATGTGGCTGATGCTGTCGGCCTTTGGGTTGGGCTTTGTGGGCGCGGAATATGCGCTGATCTTCATCAACTCGCAGCTGCCCGATCTGGGCGATGACAACGAGGTCGGAGAGATCTCGGGCTCGGGCTTTGCCTTTGGCTATTTCGGCGGGCTGATCTCGCTGGCGATCATGCTGTTGTTGTTTGTCGAACAGCCCAACGGCAAAACGCTGATCGGGATGGACCCGATGTTCGGGCTGGACGCGGCCATGCAAGAGGGCACTCGGTTCGTCGGTCCGTTCACTGCCGGTTGGTTCGCCTTGTTCATGGTGCCGTATTTCCTGTGGGTGCGCGATGACCCGGACAGCAATAAGACGGGCAGCTTTGGTGAGGCGTTGCGCCTGCTTGGCAAATCCATCTCGGACTTGCGCCATCGGGTCAGTCTGGCGACCTATTTGGGCTCGTCCATGTTCTATCGCGATGCGCTGAACGGACTTTACAGCTTTGGCGGCGTTTATGCGCGGCTGGTTCTGGAATGGGGCCTGATCAAGATCGGTGTGTTCGGGATCGTCAGCGTTCTGGCCTCGGCCATCTTTGCTTGGATTGGCGGCAAGATGGATAAGAAATACGGCCCTAAACCGGTCATTCTTGTGGCAATCTGGGTGTTGATCTTCGTCTGCATTACCGTCGTGTCGATGGATCGGACACAGATTTACGGCATTGCGCTGCCCGAAGGATCGGGCCTGCCGGATCTGGTGTTCTTTGGTTGCGGTGTGCTGATCGGCGGAATGGGGGGTATCCTTCAATCGGCCAGCCGGTCCCTGATGGTGCGCCATACCGATCCTCAAGCCCCTGTCGAAAGCTTTGGTTTGTATGGTTTGTCGGGCCGCGCCACCGCCTTTGCCGCGCCCTTGCTGATCGGGATTGCCACAACTACCACCGGCAGTGCACGCTTGGGGGTGTCACCGATCATTCTGTTGTTTATTCTGGGTTTATTCCTGATGCGCTGGGTCAAGCCGGAAGGGGATCAGAGCAGATGATATTACTACGTTTTTTGGCGATATTCGCCGCGATCACTTGGGCAGGAATGGCGGGGGCGCAACCCTTGGCCAAGCAATTGTTCGGGGCGCAAAAACAAAGTTCACAGCAAAAACCGGCCGCGTTCGGCAGTTATTCGCGCGGATGTGCCGCCGGGTCAGTGCAACTGCCCGAAACCGGGCCGACATGGCAGGCCATGCGCCTGTCGCGCAACCGCAACTGGGGGCACCCGCAAGCGATCGATTATGTGCAGGACCTGAGTAAGTTCGCAGCCCGGCAACCGGGGTGGAATGGTCTCTATGTCGGGGATATCAGCCAGCCACGCGGCGGGCCGATGACATCCGGCCACCGTTCTCATCAATTGGGATTGGACATCGATATCTGGATGCTGCCCGGCGACAACATGCGGCTTTCTCGCAAGGCGCGCGAGAACATCTCGTCGATTTCCCTGCGCCGCGCCAACGGGGCTTTTGTGAACGGTAACTGGACAAAGCAGCACCATGCCGTGCTGCGCGAAGCCGCCCAGGACAAGCGCGTGGCGCGGATTTTCGTATTTCCCGGTGCCAAAGTGCAGATGTGCAAAGATGAGAAAGGCAATCGAGCCTATCTGCGCAAGATCCGCCCATGGTGGGGGCATCACTACCATTTCCATGTGCGCTTGAAATGCCCCAAGGGTTCGCGCGGCTGTGTCAACCAGGACCCGCCGCCCAAGGGAGATGGCTGCGCGCAGGCCCAGGAATGGGTGAACAATATCCTCAACCCGCCACCGCCCGATCCGAACGCTCCGCCGCCCAAGAAACGCCGGGAATATGTTCTGGCTGATTTGCCCCAGCAATGTGCAGCCGTCTTGCAATCCAACTGATTGCGGTTCTGCTGGCCGGTTCGGTCTGGGCGGTCGAGGTCAAAACGGCCACGCACCTGAACAGCTTTGCCTGGCGGCACACTGCGGACTGGTTCGGCGGGTTTTCGGCGATCCATATTTCCGATGACGGACACCGCATGATCGCTCTTAGTGACCGGGCTACATTGGTGTCTGCTCGGATCAAGCGTGACGCTGGCCAAATCATGGATGTCGAGATTCTGGGTCATTGGCCAGTTCTTTCCAGCAAGGGTCGACGCATGACTGGCACCGCCGGAGATTCCGAGGGATTCGCCATTGCGCCGGATGGTGGTTTCTACATCTCGTTTGAAGGCATTCATCGCGTTGCCTACTATCCTGCGCCCGGAACCAAAGCGCAGGTTCTGCCGATACCAAGGGACTTTAGGGCTTTACAACCTAATGGATCGTTCGAAGCGCTGGCGATTGACACCAATGGGCAGCTTTACACCCTGACCGAAAAGAGCCGTACAGTTCGTGGCGATATTCCCGTCTATCGTTGGGATGGTCGCGGATGGTCTTTGCCATTTGTACTGCCGCCGCGTGGTAAGTTCCTGCCTGTCGCCGCTGATTTCGGACCAGGTGGCAGGCTCTATGTTCTGGAACGTGCCGTGTCTGCGATTGGGTTTCGATCGCGCCTCAGACGATGGCAGATCACCGATGACATACCTCAAGCCGAAGAAATCCTGTTCGAAACCGGGACCGGAGCGCATGACAACCTCGAGGGGCTTTCGATCTGGCGGGATGATCAGGGGCGGCTGCGCGCCACGATGATCTCGGATGACAACTTCCTGGCCCTGCAACGGACAGAACTGGTGGAATACCTGCTGCCCGATTGACTCGAGGCGGACAAAGGTCTAAACGCACGGCTTGCCTCGGGATGAGCCCGAAGCCAAGTCGCCGCTACCTTGTTAAAACGGGCATCTGTACATGCAACGCAGCTTTATTCCCGGCATCATTGCCATGGCCTCTATCGTTGTGGCCTCGAACATCCTGGTCCAGTTCCTGATCTTTGACGGGCTGCTGACATGGGGTGCCTTTACATATCCGCTGGCCTTCCTCGTCACAGACATCATGAACCGCGTCTACGGCGTGGCCACCGCCCGTAAGGTGGTGTTCGCCGGGTTCATCACTGGCGTCATCTGCTCGTTGATCGGCAGCCAGATCATGCTGCAGGGAGACGGGTTTACCTATGCCGCGGTACCGCTGCGGATTGCCGTGGCCTCGGGTACTGCTTTCCTGATCGCACAGCTGACCGATGTAACCGTGTTCAACGCGATGCGCGGCGGTCGCTGGTGGCGCGCGCCGCTGGTCTCGACCCTGATCGGCTCGGCGCTGGACACAGCGCTGTTTTTCACAATCGCCTTCTCGGCCTCGGTCACGTTCTTCGGTGCCAACGCAGACGCCGCGATCAACTGGGCGTGGGAGCCCGTGCCCTTCATGCTGTCCGGCCCGATGGCGCCGCTTTGGGTGACGCTGGCATTCGCTGACTGGCTGGTGAAATTGTTGCTGGCACTGATCGCGCTGATCCCGTTCAAAGTTATCGTTGCGCGGTTGAGCGCTCAGCCTGCATAAAAAAGTGCTTTGAGAATGGCGCATCTTGTGTCAGGCTCAAAGTTAACCGCAACAGATAGAAAAGGAGGTGATCCAGTGTCGAGAAAGAGATTGGAGCGAGGTGTCGGAACAACCGGGGGGATCGCCCGTTAGGGCAGCCCTTGGCGGAGCGTTCGCTTCGGCTGGTCGATTGATCTAACCGACCCAACCTCCTGTACTTTCGAAGGGCCGTCCCGCCGGGGCGGCCCTTTTTGTTTTTGCATGCGGGTTGTAAAGTCCGGCCTATGTTGAACATTACCGACGATATTACCCTGCAAGACTGGGAGATGACCGAGAGCTTTGTGCGATCCTCCGGTCCCGGTGGGCAGAACGTGAACAAGGTCTCGACGGCAGTAGAACTGCGATTCGAGGCGGCGCGTTCTCCGTCGTTGCCCGATCCCGTCAAATCGCGGCTGAAACGGCTGGCAGGGCGACGCTGGACCAAGGATGGTGCGATTATCATTCAATGCGAGGAAACCCGCAGTCAGGCCCGCAACCGCGAGATTGCCCGCACCCGTTTGGCCGAGCTGATCACCCGCGCGCTGGTCAAACCCAAGAGGCGGATTGCAACCAAACCCACGTACGGCTCGGTCAAGCGGCGGCTGGCAGCGAAAAAGGCGCGCTCGGACGTGAAGGCGCTGCGCGGCAAGATCGCGGAAGATTGATCTGGTAGTTTCGCCGCGCCTTGCTAGTCTGGCCCGGCAAGGGAGAGCAAGATCATGAGGTTAGAGGGAAAAACCGCGATTGTGACCGGCGGCGCGTCGGGTTTTGGTGCCGGGATTGCGCAGAAATTCCTGTCCGAAGGTGCCCGGGTCATGATTGCAGATATCAACGGCGACGCTGCCGAGGTACAGGCCAGGCAACTCGGCCCGAATGCGATTGCCCAGTTGGTGGATGTCGCGGATGCAGCCTCGGTGCAGGCGATGGCGGACATTGTGCGGGACCGGTTCGGGCATCTGGACATTCTGGTGAACAATGCAGGGGTCACGCACCTGCCGATGCCGCTGGAAGAGGTTACCGAGGACGACTTCGACCGCGTCTTCAATGTGAATATGAAGTCCGTCTACCTGACCGCGCGGGCCTTGGTGCCTGCGATGAAGGCGCGCGGGGCTGGGGCGATCCTGAATGTGGCTTCGACCGCCGGCCTGTCGCCGCGCCCCAACCTGAACTGGTACAACGCCTCCAAAGGCTGGATGATCACCGCAACCAAGACCATGGCTGTGGAACTGGCCCCTTCGGGCGTGCGTGTAAACGCGATCTGCCCAGTGGCCGGGGAAACACCGCTATTGACATCCTTCATGGGCGAAGACACCCCCGAGATGCGCGCCAAATTCCTGGCGACCATCCCGCTGGGCCGGTTTTCCACCCCCGAAGACATGGCCAACGCCGCCTGTTTCCTGTGCTCGGACGAGGCCAGCATGATCACCGGCGCGGCATTGGAGGTCGACGGTGGCCGCTGTATCTGAGGTACGCCCATGATCCCCGGATCCCGGAACCTGATCACCGACGTCGCCGGTCTGTTGGTCGGGAACGCCCAGGACGATGTGTTGAAATCCGGGACAACCGTCCTGACGTCAGATCAGGCCTTTGTCGCGTCGGTTCATGTCATGGGCGGGGCACCCGGGACGCGGGAAACCGATCTGCTGGCACCGGACAAGACGGTCGCACGAGTTGACGCGATAACCTTGTCCGGCGGGTCGGCCTTTGGGCTGGATGCCTGTTCCGGAGTGTCGGATGCATTGCGCGCGCAAGGCCGGGGGTATCCGGTTGGCGACACTGCGGTGCCAATCGTACCCGGTGCGATTCTGTTCGATCTGCTGAATGGCGGTGACAAGGATTGGACCGAAAACCCTTATCGTGCCCTTGGCCGGACCGCTGTTGAAACCGCCGCTGCCGACTTTGCGCTGGGCACGGCAGGCGCGGGTACCGGAGCTTTGGCCTCCAGGCACAAAGGCGGTCTGGGCTCTGCCTCGTTGGTGCTGGACAGTGGGATCACCGTTGGCGCATTGGTCGCCGCCAACCCGCTGGGCAGCGTCACCACGCCCGGCGACCGCCATTTCTGGGCTGCGCCCTTTGAATTTGGCGAGGAGTTTGGCGGATTAGGGCCAGATCCCGGCGCAGGTCTGGGCCTGCCTGCTCCCAGTCGCAAGGCACAAGCCATGGGACTGGCCGACCCAGACAAGGCGAACACGACCATCGCCATTGTGGCGACCGATGCGGCACTGTCGAAACCGCAATGCCAGCGGCTGGCGGTGGCGGCGCATGATGGTATTGCCCGGGCGATCCTGCCCGCCCACACGCCGGGCGATGGTGATCTGGTGTTCGGGGTCAGCACAGGCGCGCACCCGGTCGCGGTTGAATCGGATTTGGGGCTGATCGGCCATGCGGCCTCGGTCTGCCTTGCGCGGGCCATCGCGCGGGCGATCTACCTGGCGACCCCGGAGATCGGCGATATTTTGCCCTGTTGGTCCGCGCCACATGACATAAGTTAAGGACTGCCACTATGCCGCAGTGGCACAGTGCACTCGCGCGGCAATCTGCGCGTTGACTCTTTTCCGCACCGAAGGTCCATTCGGCGCAGCCAATTTGTATCGGAGCAAAAGCTATGAATCGCATCCTCGCTACCGCAATCGTCGGCCTGTTGGCCGTACCCGTATATGCTGAAGGTGACGCCGAAGCCGGCAAGAAAACCTTCAACAAATGCAAGTCCTGTCACCAAATCGCCAGCCCCGATGGCGAGGCAATCGTCAAAGGCGGCAAGACCGGCCCGAATCTTTACGGTATCGCAGGCCGTACCGCAGGCACGGTCGAAGGCTTCAAATACGGTGACAGCATCGTTGCGGCCGGTGAAAACGGTCTGGTTTGGGACGAAACCACATTTGTCGAATATGCGCAGGACCCCAAGACGTTCCTGAAAACCTATCTGGATGACACTGCCGCCAAGTCCAAGATGACCTTCAAGCTGAAGTCCGGCGGCGAAGACGTCTATGCCTATATCGTCAGCGTTTCAGGCGAATAACGCCTGACGACACGCATCGCTTAAAGTTACAAAAGGCCGCAGCCCCTGCGGCCTTTCGTGCGCTTGATAACAGGAAAGATCAGCGTCACCTTGGGTATGCGCGACCCGTCATGCCTTGCCCGCATGATCGCGCAAAGCCAAGCCGATCCGGCCTTAGTTACTTTCGAACGTTTGGCCCTTCAGACAGATCGGCAGCAGGAGACGACAGATGGGAATTATGATCCCGGCCTGGGTTGATGGCGAATTGACCCCCGTGGACAAGCTTGAGGCGCATGAAAAGGGCCTCAGACACAAGGCTGTGTCTGTCTTCGTTGTCCGCGGCACCGAGATTCTGTTGCAGCGCCGGGCGATGGGCAAATATCACACGCCGGGCCTGTGGGCGAATACCTGCTGCACCCATCCCGATTGGGGCGAGACGCCCTCGGAATGCGCGGTGCGTCGCTTGCGTGAGGAACTGGGCATCACCGGGCTTTATCCCGAGTATCGTCACCGGCTGGAATATCACGCCGATGTTGGCAACAACATGGTCGAGCATGAGGTGGTCGATGTATTCCTTGCCCATGTGCGTGGCCCGCTGGAAATCGAGCCTAATCCGGACGAAGTGATGGATATCCGCTGGATCGACTATCACGATCTGCTGGCCGAAGTGCAGCGTCATCCGACGCGGTTTACGCCGTGGCTGAAGATCTATTTGCACAACCATTCGGACACGATTTTCGGTCCCGATCTGATCATCTCGGCCAAGACCTGACCGCTACGGCTTGCAAGGGGCGCCCAAGCCGCCTAAATCAACGCGTCATGGCCAAGCAAAAGCAGAACTCAGACCCGAATTACAAAGTCATCGCCGAAAACCGGCGAGCGCGCTTCGATTACGCGATCGAGGACGATATCGAGTGCGGTATTGTGCTGGAAGGGTCCGAGGTCAAATCCCTGCGCGCCGGCGGGTCGAACATTGCAGAAAGCTATGCCTCGGTCGATGACGGTGAGCTGTGGCTGATCAACAGCTATATTGCGCCGTATGAGCAGGCGAAGGTGTTCAAGCATGAAGAACGCCGCCGCCGCAAGCTGCTGGTGTCGCGCAAGGAACTGGCCAACCTGTGGAACGCGACCCAGCGCAAGGGCATGACGCTGGTGCCGCTGGTTCTGTATTTCAATCACAAGGGCCGGGCAAAGCTGAAGATCGGCATCGCCAAGGGTAAGAAGCTGCACGACAAGCGTGAGACGCAGGCCAAACGCGACTGGTCACGTCAGAAACAGCGGCTTATGAAGGATCACAGCTGATCCTTCGCCGGTTTCAGAACGCCATCGCCGCCGAAACGGCGCGTTTCCAGCGGTCATAGGCGGCATCACGTTGCTCGGCAGATAGTTCCGGTTCAAACCGACGATCCAGCGCCCAGGTTACTGCAAATCCCTTTTGATCCGGGTAAACGCCTGCGCGCATCCCTGCCAGCCACGCCGCGCCCAATGCAGTGGTTTCCTGCATAACGGGGCGGTCGACCTCGGCGCCGAGATAGTCCGACAAACCTTGCATTGCCCAGTCCGAAGCGCTGGCGCCGCCATCGACGCGTAGGGTCACGCCGGTTTCGGCGCCCCAGTCGCCCTGCATGGCGTGCCACAGGTCGCGGGTCTGGTAGGCGATGCTCTCTAACGTGGCCTTGGCGAATTCCGCACGACCCGAATTGCGGGTCAGGCCAAACACCGCACCCCGGCAGTCAGGCTTCCAATAAGGCGCACCGAGGCCGGTAAAGGCGGGCACCAGCACCACATGCTGGTTCGGATCGGCCTGTTGCGCCAGTTCACCGCTTTCGGGAGCCGAATCGATGATCTGCAACGCATCGCGCAGCCACTGCACGGCAGCCCCGGCCACAAAGATTGATCCTTCCAGTGCATAGGTGCGCTTGCCGTCCAGCTGATAGGCAATTGTGGTCAGCAGGCGGTTTTTCGATTCAACCGGCTCGTCCCCGGTGTTCAGCAGGGCAAAACAGCCGGTGCCATAGGTGGATTTCATCATTCCCGGCTGGAAACAGGCCTGACCGATGGTGGCGGCCTGTTGGTCCCCGGCCACGCCCAGAATAGGGATGTTGCCTCCTATTAGGGTCGTATTTCCGAAATCCGATGCGCAATCGTGCACCTCAGGCAGCATGTTCATCGGTACGTCCAACAGGTCACAGATCTCGGCGCTCCATTCACCCTTGTGAATGTCGAACAGCAGGGTGCGGGCGGCGTTGGTGGCGTCGGTGGCGTGGCTGCGCCCCTCGGTCAGGCGCCAGATCAGGAAACAGTCGATGGTGCCGAACATCAGCTCTCCGGCCTCGGCGCGGTCGCGGGCGCCCGGCACATTGTCCAGCAGCCATTTCACCTTGGTGCCCGAGAAATAGGGGTCCAGCAGCAGGCCGGTCTGGGCGGTCACGTCATCCTCACACCCCGCCTGCTTGTAGCGCGCGCATATCTCGGCGGTGCGGCGGTCCTGCCAGACGATAGCGTTGTAGATCGGCGTGCCGGTGGCGCGGTCCCAGACGACGGTGGTTTCACGCTGGTTGGTGATGCCGATGCCCGCGATCTGATCGGGGGTGACGCCGGTACTCTTGATCACCTCGCGGCAGACGCGCAGGACACTTTCCCAGATTTCCTCGGCATCGTGCTCGACCCAGCCCTCCTGCGGGAAATACTGGGTAAACTCGTGCTGTGCGGTGCCTGCGCGCTGCATGTCAGCGTCGAACAAAATGGCCCGTGATGATGTGGTGCCCTGATCAATGGCGAGAATATAGGTCATCCCTCGCGCCCCTCCCGTTTGGTTTTGCGGGACTTTAGCGCAAACATCGGCGCTGGGGCCAGAGCGTTCAGACAGGAATGTTGTCAATCAGCCGGACCCCATCCGCCCAAGCCGCTGCGAACAGTCGCGCGGGACGATCGGCATGGGTCAAAGGCTCTAGCGTTTCCGCGCAGCGCAGGTTGATATACTCAACCTGTGCGAAACCTGCAGCCAGCAAATCGGTCTCGGCCCGCGCGGCCAATGCGTCAAATGCAGCACCGGCTTTCAACGACTGAACCAGACCTTGCATGATCCGGTGCTTATTGGCGGCAATCGCCAGCCCTTCGGGCGACAGAAGCAGGTTGCGCGACGACATCGCCAGACCCGAGGGCTCGCGAACGGTGGGGCAGCCGATCACCTCGACGGGAATATCCAAGTCGCGCGCCATACGGCGGACGATCATCAATTGCTGAAAGTCTTTTTCCCCGAAATAGGCTCTGTCCGCTTGCGTTTGCAGAAACAGTTTGGCGACCACGGTGGCGACGCCGTCAAAGTGACCGGGGCGGAATTCACCCTCCATCACATCGGTCAGGCCTGCGACGGACACATTGGTGGCAAAACCCCGCGGATAAATCTCTTCGGGCTCGGGTACATAGATCGCGTCGACACCGAAAGGGGCCAGTTTCTGCGCGTCTTCATTCTCGGTACGTGGGTATTTGGCCAGATCTTCAGGGTTGTTGAACTGTTTGGGGTTCACAAAGATCGTCACGATGACACGGCCAGTACCGGCCTTTGCGGCCTTGACCAGAGACAGGTGCCCCTGATGCAGAGCGCCCATAGTGGGGACAACGCCGATGGTTTCACCGTCGCGGTGCCATTCAGTTGTCAGCGCGCGCAGGTCGGCAAGGCGACGCAAGATAGGGGCAGTCATGTCTTGGGCCCTTTGGAGGGCGCCTGATCCGCGAACACATGTTCGTCGGCCGGAAAGGCGCGGGCGCGCACTTCGGCGGCGTATTCGGCGATGGCGGCCTCGGCCTGCGGGCCCAACTCGGCATAGCGTTTGACGAATTTCGGTTTGAAGGCGGTGAAAAAGCCCACCATGTCGTCAACCACCAGAATCTGCCCGTCGCAGCCAGCAGAGGCCCCGATGCCGATGGTCGGAATCGCGACCTCTGACGTGATCCGGTCGGCCAGACCCTGCGGCACCTTCTCAAGCACAACGGAAAACGCGCCAGCCTCGGCCACGGCGCGGGCGTCGGACAGCACGGTCAGTGCCTGTTCGTCCCGGCCCTGCACCTTGTAGCCGCCCAGCGTGTTGATCGACTGCGGTGTCAGACCGATATGCGCCATGACCGGGATGCCGCGCTTGACCAGAAAGCGGATGGTCTCGGCCATCTCAACGCCGCCCTCCAGCTTGACCGCGCCTGCGCCGGTTTCCGCCATCAGGCGCGCGGCATTGCGGAACGCGTCCGCCGGAGAGTGTTCATAACTGCCAAAGGGCATGTCGATGACCATCATCGCCTTGTCCAAGCCACGCGAAACGGCCTGGCCGTGCATCACCATCATCTCCATCGTCACGCCAAGCGTCGACTCCAGCCCGTGCAAAACCATGCCCACACTGTCACCCACCAGAACAAAGTCGCAATGCGTATCCATCAGCCGCGCCATCGGCGTGGTATAGGCGGTCAGGCTGACCAGAGGCGTGCCCCCTTTTCGGGCACGGATGTCCTCGGCGTTTGGGGCCTTTTTATGGGCGGTCGCGCTCATGCTCGCTCCTCCGGGGTTCATGTTGCAGCGCGGCATAGCAGATTGAACAAGGTTATAGAAACCCCGGTTGCGCGAACATTTCCTTGAATGACCTTAGGTTTAAAGGGACATTACCCGTAGAACGGCCCGAAAAAACGCCGGGTCACCCATTTGAAACGGGGAGATATTTTTATGACAAAGCAGACGTTTCGGACCTTTGTCTCGGCGCTGGCAGTGGGCGCCAGCCTGATTGCTGGCCAGGCTTGGGCCAAATCGGATATCACAATTGCGCTGCAGTTGGAGCCGCCGCATCTGGACCCGACCAGCGCCGCGGCACAGGCCATCGATTCGGTGGTGTACACCAATATCTTCGAAGGGCTGACCCGGTTCATGGGCGATGGCTCGGTCGTTCCCGGGCTGGCCGAAAGCTGGGAGATTTCCGAGGGCGGAACAGTTTATACCTTCAAGCTGCGCGACGGCGTGACCTTCCATGATGGCGCCGCCATGGATGCCGAGGATGTCAAGTTCAGCCTCGATCGCGCCAGTGCCGAAGACAGCGCCAACGCGCAAAAGGCGCTGTTTGCCGGAATCGAAAGCGTCGAGGTGGTCGATCCGCTGACCGTCAAGGTCACCCTGTCCGAGCCGAACGGTAATTTCCTGTTCAATATGGCTTGGGGCGATGCGGTGATCGTGTCCCCCGAAAGCATCGAGAACATCAAGACCAACCCCGTAGGAACCGGTGCCTTCACCTTTGGCAACTGGGTGCAGGGCGACAGTATCACGCTGATCCAGAACCCGGATTATTGGGGTGAACAGCCTGCATTAGAGACTGCTACGTTCAAATTCATCTCAGACCCGACCGCCGCCTTCGCCGCCATGATGGCCGAGGATGTGGACGTATTCGACAACTTCCCGGCGCCGGAAAACCTGCCTCAGTTCGAGGCTGATCCGCGCTTTCAGGTGCTGGTTGGTTCGACCGAGGGTGAAACAATCCTGTCGACCAACAACAAGCAGCCTCCTTTTGATGACATCCGGGTGCGGCAGGCGCTGGCTCATGCCATCGACCGGCAGGCGATCATTGACGGTGCGATGTTTGGATACGGCACCCCGATCGGTACTCATTTCGCACCGCACAATCCGGCTTATGTCGATATGACCGGAACCTCGGCCCATGACCCGAAAAAGGCGGCCGAACTGCTGGCTGATGCGGGATATGCAGAGGGGTTCGAGACCACGTTGCACTTGCCGCCGCCCTCTTATGCCCGCCGCGGTGGCGAGGTCATCGCCGCGCAACTGGCCGAGGTCGGTATCAAGGCCGAGATCATCAACGTGGAATGGGCGCAGTGGCTGGAATCGGTGTTCAAAGGCAAGGATTACGGCCTGACCGTCATCAGCCATACCGAGCCGATGGATATCGGTATCTATGCGCGTCCGGATTATTACTTCCAGTATGACAGCCTTGATGCCCAGACGTTGATGGAGACGCTGAACGCCACTACCGACCCGGAGGAGCGCAAGAAGCTGCTGGGCGACATGCAGCGGCTGATCTCGACTGATTTCGTCAACGGTTATCTGTTCCAACTGCCCAAGCTGGGGATCGCCAAGGCAGGTGTTCAGGGCCTGTGGGAGAACGCGCCGACCGCCGCGATCGATCTGACCCAGATCAGCTGGTCAGAATAAACCGTGCCGGGGCCGCGATCGGCCCTGGCGTTCCGATCTAGAATAAGTTTGACGATGAACCTGGTCCGTATCCTGAGTGTTGTTGCTGTTGCCTGCCTCCTTGCATCGGGCGGTAAGGTGCAGGCGCAATACGGGCTGGAAGGCGGGGTGGGACCGCTGGTCGGTACGCCGGAAAACCCGCTGCAGGTGGGGATCGGCATTCGCATCGATCAGGTCACAAGCGTCGATCAGAAGGCCGAGAACTATGGCGCCGTCGTTGTTCTGCGGGCTGAATGGACTGACCCCGCTTTGGCTTTTGATCGCGATGAGGTCGGGCGCGAGATTCAGGTCTTCAACCCACCGGCCTTGGCTGACCATGCGCGGGGTCTTGGCGCGGTTGTGCCTGCGTTTGTCATCCACAACCAGCAATCCAACAAATGGATCCACGAATCCGCGGCCTCGCTGCGCCATGATGGGCATGTGGTCTATGTCGAGAAATCCTCGTTGACCTTGCAAGCGCCGCATTTCGATTTCCGCAAATACCCGTTTGACACGCAGGACTTCTATTTCGAGGTTGTTTCGGTCTTTCCGTCCGAATACGTGACCTTTTACCCACTCGAGGAGTACTCGGGCCTTGGCGATTTGCTGGGCGAGGAAGAGTGGATACTGGACAACGCCCGGGTCGAACATTCGACAGTGATCGGCCTGTCCGGTCGGGACAGTGATCAGGTCGCGCTGGCCTTCGAGGGCAAGCGGCATCTGACCTACTACGTGATCCGGGTCTTCCTGCCGATGCTGGTTCTGATCACTGTCGGCTGGGCGCTGTTTTTCCTTGACGAATACCGCCGCCGGATCGAGATCGCCGGGGGCAATCTGCTGGTCTTCGTGGCCTTCAACTGGGCCATCTCCGCCGATTTGCCCAAGCTGGGTTACCTGACCTTTCTGGATTTCATCCTGCAATGCATGTTCCTGATGACCGGTGCGCTGATCGTGTTCAACGTCGCCTTGCGCAAAATGAAAGTGATTGGGCGCGAAGACGGGGCCAGAAAGCTGGACAACTACGCGATCAAATGGATTTACCCTTTGGGGTACGGCGCCATCGTCGTCTACGCGGTTTTCATCTATCTTCTGGCGCCATAGGCGCTGGACCCGCGCGGGATGTGTGCCTAACGTGGCCCCAATGCTGCGCTATGCCCTCAAACGCCTGATTTCACTGCTGATCAGCCTTATCGTCGCTTCGGTCGTCATCTTTGCGGTGATCGAGGTTGCGCCGGGTGATCCGGCCTCGTTCATGTTAGGGGTGAATGCGCAGGAAGATACTCTGGCCGCGTTGCGGTCTGAACTTGGGTTGGACGTCTCAAAGGCGCAGCGGTATTTCAACTGGGTCGGCGGGATGCTGGTCGGAGATTTTGGCACCTCGTATACCTATCGCTCGCCGGTGTCGCAGATGATCGCGGATCGGCTGTGGGTGTCTTTGCCGCTGGCGCTGTATGCGCTGACAATGTCCACCCTGATCGCCTTTCCCACCGGGATTTACGCCGCCGCGCGCCGGGGCAAGCCCGGCGACCTGACGGTGATGGGGGCGACTCAGCTGGGCATTGCCGTGCCGAATTTCTGGTTTGCGATGATGCTGGTGCTGGTTTTTGCCATCAACCTGCGTTGGTTCAATGCAGGGGGGTTCGCGGGCTGGAATCAGGGCGTCTGGAGCGGTCTGCACTCGCTGACCCTGCCCGCCATCGCTTTGGCCTTGCCGCAAGCGGCGATACTGGCACGGGTCATGCGGTCTTCGCTGTTGGACATTCTGGGTGAGGATTTCCTGCGCACCGCCCGCGCCAAGGGGCTGTCGCGCCGTCAGGCGCTGTGGCGTCACGGCGTGCGCAACGCTCTGATCCCGGTGCTGACCATTATTGGACTGCAGTTTTCGTTCCTGCTGGCGGGTTCGATTATCATCGAGCAGGTGTTCTACCTGCCCGGCCTCGGGCGGCTGGTGTTTCAGGCCATTTCCGCGCGCGATCTGATCGTGGTGGAATCGGTCGTCATGCTGCTGGTCTTTGCTGTCATCACGGTGAATTTTCTGGTCGATCTGGCTTATGCCGCCGTCGATCCAAGGCTAAGGAGCCGGACATGAGCCGCAACCTGATCCTTGGCACGGTGTTGTCCTCGCTGGTTCTGCTGGCGGCCTTGGTGTCCTTTGTCTGGACGCCCTATGATTACGCGGCATTGGATATCCCCAATAAACTGCAACCGCCCAATGCGCAGCACTGGTTCGGCACGGACCATTTCGGGCGCGACATGTTTTCGATGATCATGGTCGGTGCGCGCACGTCGATTGCGGTGGCGCTGGTGGCGGTGGGCATTGGCATCGGCTTAGGCGTGCCTCTGGGTCTGACCGCTGCGGCGCGCAAGGGGTCGTGGCCGGACGAAGTGATCATGCGCGGCAATGATCTGGTCTTTGCCTTCCCCTCACTGGTCATTGCCATCCTGATCACCGCCGTCTTCGGCGCCGGAGCGATCAACGCCATCATCGCCATCGGCATCTATAACATCCCCGTTTTCGCCCGCATCACCCGCGGCGCTGCACTGTCATTGTGGGAGCGGGAATTCATCCTCGCCGCCCGTGTCTCGGGCAAGGGGGCAGCGCGGATATCGGCCGAGCATATCCTGCCCAATGTGGCGAACCTGCTGATCGTTCAGGGGACCATTCAATTCTCGCTGGGGATACTGGCCGAGGCCGGGCTGTCCTATGTCGGCCTTGGCGCGCAACCGCCCACACCCAGCTGGGGCCGAATGCTGGCCGATGCGCAGACAATGGTCAGTTTTGCCCCGCATTTGGCTCTGATTCCGGGATTGGCGATCATTGTCACGGTGTTGGGGTTGAACCTATTGGGCGACGGGCTGCGCGACTGGTTGGACCCTCGGATACGGGTGGCGCGGGTATGAGTTTGCTGCAGATAGATACCCTCTCGCTGACGATCCATGGCGCGGAAATCCTGAAACAGGTCAGCCTGTCCATCGACGCTGGTCAGATTATGGCCGTGACCGGGGAAAGCGGCTCGGGCAAATCGATGACCGCCTTTGCCGTGATGAAATTGTTACCGAACGGAGCGGAAACACAGGGCGCGATCCGACTGGAGGGACAGGACCTGCTGAACCGTCCCGAGGCCGAGATGTGCGCCCTGCGCGGGGCGTCGATCGGGATGGTCTTCCAAGAGCCGATGACCGCGCTGAACCCGGTCAAGACCATCGGAGATCAGGTGATGGAGACGATCCTGATCCACAAGGCAATGCCGCGCGCCCAGGCGCTGTTACGCGCGCAAGAGGTTTTGACCCGCGTCGGCCTGCCGCCTGACCGCTTTCCGCTGTCCCGCTATCCGCATGAGTTGTCTGGAGGTCAGCGCCAGCGCGTGGTGATCGCCATGGCCATCGCCTTGCGCCCCAAACTGTTGATCGCGGATGAGCCGACAACGGCGCTGGACGTGACCACACAGGCGCAGATCCTCGACCTGCTCACAGGGTTGGTGCGCGAATATGGTATGGGTTTGCTGATGATCACGCATGATCTCGCGGTGGTTGCCGATATGGCTGATCGGATTGTAGTGATGCGCCGCGGAGAAGTGGTTGAAAGCGGCGCAACCGCCGACCTGCTGCGCAATATGCAGCACCCTTATACGCGGATGCTGTTCGAAGCCTCGGGCCATCAGGTGACGCTGCCCGATACCGCAAACCAACACCCTCTGCTTGAGGTGACACAGGTCATCCGCGACTACCGTCTGCCCCGCAGGGGCCTGTTTGGCACATCGGGGCATCACCGCGCGGTGGACGGGGTCAGCTTTACTCTCAAAAAAGGGGAGCGTCTGGGCTTGGTGGGTGAATCCGGCTGTGGAAAATCGACCCTAACACGGACCATTTTGGGGTTGGAAGAGGTGCAGAGCGGCGAAATCCGCTTGGACGGGCAGCCGGTATTCTCTGGACACAGGCCGAACCCGGTCGTGCGCCGCAAGATGCAGGTGGTATTTCAGGACCCCTATGGCAGCTTCAACCCGCGTCACCGTGTGGCCCGTCTGATCACCGAACCCTTTCACCTGCTGGAGACGCCGCCCACCGGGTCCGAACGTCAGGACCGCATCGCCGAGATGCTGACGGCCGTAGGGCTCAGTCCCGACGACGCGGGCAAGTACATCCACGAATTCTCGGGCGGGCAACGGCAGCGCATCGCCATTGCCCGCGCCCTGATCATCCGCCCCGAACTGATCCTGTTTGATGAGGCGGTTTCGGCGCTGGACGTCTCGGTCCGGGCGCAGATCCTCGACCTGCTGGCCGAGCTTTGCGCGACCTATGACCTGACCTATCTGTTCATCAGTCATGACCTGAGCGTTGTGCGCACGATCACCGACCGGGTGATGGTGATGCAGGCGGGAAAGATCGTTGAACAGGGCGAAACGGAACAGGTCTTTGCCGATCCGCAACACGTCTATACCCGAACCCTGATCGAAGCTGCGCCCCGCTTGCCGGAAATCGGCAGGATTGTCGCATAAAGCCTTTTAATAGACCTTGAAAGGAGGCCCAAATGCCCAACCCCATCTGGTTCAATCCCGGCCTGTGTCTGATCGGTGGTAGGTGGGTCAGCCCCCAGTTGCAGGCAGACATTTCGTTGATCAACCCGTCTGACGGGTCCGAGATTTGCCGGATTGCGCGCGGAGACGCGGCGGATATTGACGCCGCTGTGCAGGCCGCGCAATCCGCATTGGATGGCGATTGGGGGCGCAAATCAGCGTTGGAGCGGGGGCGCATCCTGACCCGACTGGGCCAATTGGTGCTGGAAAGAGTGGAAGATCTGGCGCAGATCGAGGCAATGGATGTGGGCAAACCACTAACGCAGGCGCGCGCCGATGCAGTCGCTTTGGCGCGGTATTGCGAGTTTTATGGTGGGGCCGCGGACAAGGTGATGGGCGATACCATCCCCTATCTGGATGGATACACCGTCTATACCCTGCGCGAGCCGCATGGGGTGACCGGCCATATCGTCCCGTGGAACTACCCGATGCAGATCATTGGCCGCTCGGTCGGGGCGGCGCTGGCAATGGGCAATGCCTGTGTATTGAAACCGGCGGAAGAGGCCTGTCTGACCGCGCTGGCCTTTGCCCATCTGGCGCAGGAGGCCGGCTTGCCTGCGGGCGCGTTGAACGTGGTGCCCGGACTGGGGGCCGAGGCCGGGGCGGCGCTGTCCGGACATCCCGGTGTCAACCACATCTCGTTTACCGGCTCGGTCGCGACGGGGGCGCTGGTTCAGCAAGCAGCAGGGCGCAATGTGGTGCCGGTGACGCTGGAACTGGGCGGGAAATCCCCGCAACTGGTGTTTGACGATGCCGATCTGGACGCCGCGCTGCCGTTTCTGGTGAATGCAGGCATTCAGAACGCGGGGCAGACCTGTTCTGCCTCGTCCCGCATTCTGGTGCAACGCGGCGTGTATGAGCAGGTCAAGGCCCGAATGGCGGCGGCCTATGCCGACCTGACCATTGGCCCGGCGCAAGAGGATTTACGGGTTGGTCCGCTGATCTCGACCCGGCAGAAAGAGATCGTGACCGGATTTCTGATCCAGGGCTCTGATCTGAGCATCGCGGGGCTGGGGCAGATCGTTGACCATGCCCCGGCCGAAGGTGCTTATGTGCGGCCGACGCTCTTTGCGGATGTTCCCCCGGACCACGTGCTGGCACGCGACGAGATTTTCGGCCCGGTGCAGGTTCTGATCCCCTTCGACACCGAGGAAGAAGCGGTTCGGATTGCCAACAACACCGATTACGGACTGGTCGCCAGCATCTGGACCCGCGATGGTGCACGGCAGATGCGGTTGGCGAAACGTCTGCGCTCGGGTCAGGTGTTCATCAACAACTACGGCGCCGGCGGAGGCGTCGAATTGCCGTTCGGTGGAGTGGGTAAGTCAGGCCATGGCCGCGAGAAAGGGTTCGAGGCCCTTTACGGGTTCTCGCAGCTAAAAACTGTGGCAGCACGCCATGGTTAGGGTCTAAACGATCACCTCGATCGGATCCTGAGCGCCGACGCCGAACACACGTTTGTAGCGTGCAATCTCGTCCTGCGGACCCATTGCCTTTTCCGGGTTGTCCGACAGCTTCACCGTCGGGCGGCCATTGGCCGACACTGCCTTGCAGACCAATGAGAACGGCGCCAGCGCGTCATCTGGCACCAGCCCGCGGAAATCATTGGTCAGCAAAGTGCCCCAACCAAAGGACACCTTGGTGCGGTGGGCAAACTGACTGTGCAATTCGCGGATCTTGTCCACGTCCAGCCCGTCGGAGAAGATCACCCGTTTCTGCCTCGGGTCTTCGCCACGAGATTTCCACCAGTTGATGGCAATCTCGGCCCCGGTCGCCGGATCGCCGCTGTCGACGCGGATACCGGTCCAGCCTGCCAGCCAATCGGGGGCACGGTCCAGAAATCCCTGCGTACCATAGGTGTCGGGCAGGATAATGCGCAGGTTGCCGTCATGTTCGTCGTGCCAGTCGCTGAGAACGTCGTAGGGGGCCTGTGCCAGCGCCTCATCGGTTTCGGCCAGCGCGGAATAGACCATGGGCAGTTCGTGTGCGTTGGTGCCAATGGCTTCGACCTCGCGCCGCATGGCGATCAGACAGTTCGAGGTGCCGGAAAACGCTGCGCCCAACCCCTCGATCATCGCCTGCACGCACCAGTCCTGCCACAAAAAGGAATGCCGCCTGCGGGTGCCGAAATCGGCGATGCCAAGCCCGTCAATTCCGCGCAGCTGTTCGATCTTTTCCCAAACACGTGTCATAGCGCGGGCATAGAGCACCTGGAGCTCGAACCGGCGCATGTCGTTCAGAACCGCGCGGGATCGCAGTTCCATCAGCACCGCCAAAGCCGGAATTTCCCACAGCATGACCTCGTGCCATTTTCCCTCGAAGGTCAGTTCGTACTGATCGCCCTTACGCTCAAGGTGGTAGGGCGGCAGGCGCATATTCTCGAACCACTCCATAAAGTCCGAGCGGAACATCTGCCGTTTGCCATAGAACATATTGCCGCGCAGCCAGGTGCTTTCGCCCCGGCTGAGGCTGAGCGAGCGGATGTGGTCCAGCTGTTCGCGCAACTCGCCTTCGTCGATCAGTTCAGCCAAAGGAATGTGATTCGACCGGTTGATCAGCGAAAAAGCCACATCTGTTTGGGGCTTATTTCGAAACACTGACTGGCACATCAGCAGTTTGTAGAAATCCGTGTCGATCAAAGACCGGACAATCGGGTCAATCTTCCATTTATGATTGTACACGCGTGTCGCAATATCGACCATGGGGAACTCCTGCGATTTCCGTTGTTAGATCAATAGGTGCGTGAATTGGCAAGAGTCGCTAGATTGAGGACAATGACAAGGTCAGAACACAAAACGAGCATATTGTGTGATCTTTTCGTTGGTTAGTGGAAGAAGGGGATGGAAGGGCAAGGTTAAGTCGGTGAATGGTTCTCGAGTACGACTTTGATATTGTAACGATTGACGCTGACGATACGAATTCCGGATCAGCGAAGACCGCAGCGCCCGGCGGCAGGGCGGCGCGAGCGTTCTTTCGCCGTGCCGAAACGGCAGCAGCTCTTCGGGCAACTTCTCCCAAAATCCGACTGGTCTTTGAAGAGGCCGGGTTTGGACTGGAATCCACCAACAGCAATCTTGCACATGGCTATTATCGTTTACAGGACACGGTTGAGCGGGATCGTATCCTTCACGCATTGTTTGCCAATATCAGGGCAGTGGGTGTTAAGGGCGAGTATTGTGGCGAATTCGATATCCGTCAGTTTCTGAACGACGTAAAATCAGCCCGGCCACAGGACGACGTGCCGCCCGAAAGTCAGAACAGGATAGAGAAGCCGCAACAATCGGGCGGGTCCACACCCAAACGGCGCTCGGTTCAGGGGCGCATCGGGTTAGCTCTTGCGTTGGCGGTGGTCGTGATTGCCGTGCTCAGATATCTGGCGGCTGCGGGAGCCACGCCTTAGGCCAAAGTGACGCCAGCCGCGCGCATCGCGGTTTTGGCAGAGGCCAGAGACCCGTCCAGATCGATGGCCCGGCAGGCTTCCATCCGGACGGTTACATCAAACCCTAGCCGTGCGGCGTCTACCGCAGAGAAATGGACACAGAAATCCGTCGCCAGACCGACAAGAGTCAGTGTGTCGATGCCGCGTGTTCTCAAATAGCCCTCCAGACCGGTTGGAGTGGTCTGATCGTTTTCGAAAAACGCTGAATAGCTGTCTATGGCGCTGCGAAACCCTTTGCGGAGGATCAGATCACCATCGCTGCGCAGATCGGCATGAAACGCAGCGCCTGACGTGCCCTGAACGCAATGATCCGGCCACAGTACCTGTGGACCATAGGGCATTTCGGTCATGTCATAGGGGGTTTTGCCCGCGTGCGAATTGGCGAATGAGGAATGGCCTGCCGGATGCCAATCCTGCGTCAGGATCACGGCTTCGAAATCATCCATCATCGCATTGATCGGGGCGACGATCTCATCCCCTCCGGGTACGGCCAGCGCACCGCCGGGGCAGAAGTCATTCTGGACGTCGATAACAAGCAGGGCGTGGGTCATCACGGTGTCTCCTTGGGGTTTTCTATCGGTACGGGGTGCGGGCGGAATCGTCAATCTTGCGCCGGGCTACAGCCTGATGCCTTGCGGCACTGACCCAGCAGGTTTAGATCACGCGCATGTACACAATCGCTGCCCTTTATCATTTCACCCGTTTCGCCGATCCTGCCGCGCTGCGCGAGCCTTTGCTGGCGCTGTGCTGCGCGCAATCGGTCAAAGGCACGCTTTTGCTGGCGCAAGAGGGGATCAACGGCACCATCGCGGGCCCGCGCGCCGGGATTGATGCTGTGCTGGCGCATATTCGTGCGCTGCCGGGCTGTACGGATCTGGACTGGAAAGAGGCCACCGCCGACCACCCTCCCTTTGGCAAGATGAAAGTGCGCCTGAAAAAAGAGATCGTGACAATGGGCCAGCCGGATATCGATCCGTGCGCCCGCGTCGGCAACTATGTGGAGCCCGAGGACTGGAATGACCTGATCCGCTCGGAAGACGTGGTGGTGATCGACACCCGCAACGACTACGAGGTGGCGATTGGCACGTTCGAGGGCGCAATAGACCCTGAAACGGCCAGTTTCCGCGAATTCCCGGCGTGGTGGGAGGAAAACAAGGACCGCTTTCACAATAAACGCGTGGCGATGTTCTGCACCGGCGGCATCCGCTGTGAGAAATCCACCAATTTCCTGCTGGGGCAGGGGGTCGAGGATGTCTATCACCTGAAGGGTGGTATATTGCGCTATCTTGAGGAGATGCCCGCCGAGGACAGCACCTGGCAGGGTGAATGTTTTGTGTTCGATAACCGCGTGTCCGTGGGGCATGGGCTGGTCGAAGGGCCACATAACCTGTGTCACGGCTGCCGCCGCCCGATCCTGCCCGAGGATATGAAGCGCCCCGAATACGAACATGGCGTGTCCTGCCATCAGTGTATCAACGAGACCTCTGAGGCCGACAAGATGCGGTTCCGCGAGCGGCAGAAACAGATCCAACTGGCGCGCCAGCGCGGTCAAGAGCATCTGGGCTCCGACTAACTCTCTGATAAACAAGGTTGCGGGCGCGCCCCGGAAAGCGGATCATCTTTCCGGACACACGATATCGGAGGCGTCATGCGTCGTGAACCAACAACCCTGGCAGAGTGGAAGTCGACTCTGGTCGCAGCTTTAGGGCTGATCGTGGCCAGTTTCCTGGCCTGGTATGGGTTGTCTCGTCTCAGCGAGGCGGCGGCCGGGGATACGATCGGCACGATCACATCGGTCGGGTTGGTGATCTGGATCGTTTCGCAGTCCTGGTATTACATGACGCAGGTAAAGTCTCCTCGCCGACTGGTATTCCTGATGGGGGTGTCCTTCATACAGGTGGTGCCCTTCCTGTTCGCCGCGGCCTATGGGGCTTTTGGGTATTATGACCTCTGTGTGATTGGTGCCAAAGGGCCGGCGGACGTGCTGTATTTCTCATACGTCACCTTCACTACGGTAGGATATGGCGACATGGCACCTGTCGGGTTGTGTCGCGCGCTGGCAGCGGCTGAGGCAGTCACGGGTTACGTATTGTTGGGGATGTTCGTAGCGGCAGCGGTCAGCATCTATTCCCGCAACCACCAACCGCATTGAACCTGTTTTCAGCCTATTTGTTCTGATCGATCCAGCGCGACATCATCTGTTTGTCCCGGAAGCACTCGGACGGGATCGGTCGGCGTTTTATACGCGAGATGCGCTCGGCAAAGGCGACCTGCTTGCCCGTAGGATAGCTGGCAAAGGGGGACGGATCGTGTGGCTTGTGTGCTGAAATCCAGTCTGACATCGACCGCCGGTCGCGTTGCGCCTCGACTGGAATGTCCAGCGCAGTCTGTTCCGCGATGGCGCGGGCATAGCGCATTTGCCGGTCGGTGACGGGTAAAAGGTGATAGTCGTTCGACGGGCCGCTCAGGGCGGAATTTTGCATGTTCCGGGTCATCGGGTGATCCTCCGACTGTGTAGAACATAAATAGAACATTAACCGTTCATTTCAAGATCTGACCATTTTGACTCGGCAAGATGCCGCCAGTTCCTGCTTTTATTGACTGATGAATCAATAAAAGCTAAATCCGTGCGTAACGCACTCTATTCCCTTCCCCCAAGGGAACATCCGAACAGAAAAGGACGCGGCATGAAGTTTCAGCCCAAGGCCAGCCATTTCATCAATGGCGAATATGTCGAAGACACCAATGGCGCCCCGATCGACGTCATCTACCCGGCCACCGGTGAGGTCATCGCGCGGCTGCATTCCGCGACGCCTGAGATCGTGAATCAGGCTCTAAACAGCGCAAAAGCCGCTCAGGCCGAGTGGGCCGCAATGTCGGGAACCGAGCGCGGCCGCGTTCTGCGTCGCGCCGCCGACATCATGCGCGCGCGCAATCACGAGCTGTCGGTTCTGGAAACCCACGACACCGGCAAACCCCTTCAGGAAACGCTGGTGGCCGATGCGACCAGCGGCGCGGACGCGCTGGAGTATTTCGGCGGTCTGGCGGCCTCACTGACCGGCGAGCACATCCCGCTGGGCGGTGGCGACTTCGTGTACACGATCCGCGAGGCGCTGGGCGTCTGCGTCGGCATCGGTGCGTGGAACTATCCGACCCAGATCGCCTGTTGGAAGGGCGCGCCTGCGCTGGCCTGCGGCAATACAATGATCTTCAAACCGTCGGAAACGACGCCTCTGTCCGCGCTGCAAGTGGCGGAAATCCTGATCGAGGCCGGGGCGCCCAAGGGCGTCTACAACGTCGTGCAAGGTTATGGCGACGTTGGCGCATCGCTGGTGACCGACCCGCGCGTGGCCAAGGTTTCGCTGACCGGGTCTGTGCCAACGGGCCGCAAGGTCTATGCCGCCGCGGCGGATGGTATGAAGCACGTGACGATGGAGCTGGGCGGCAAATCCCCGATGATCGTGTTCGACGACGCCGATATCGAAAACGCCGTCTCGGGCGCGATTCTGGGCAACTTCTATTCCTCGGGTCAGGTGTGCTCCAATGGCACCCGCGTGTTCGTTCAAAAAGGCATCAAAGAGGCGTTCCTTTCACGCCTGTCCGAACGTCTGGCAACCGCGAAAATCGGCGACCCGTTGGATGAAGAGGTCAACTTTGGCCCCATGGTCAGCGAAAACCAGATGAACATCGCGCTGGGTTATGTCGAGAAGGGCAAGGCCGAAGGCGCACGTCTGGTTTATGGAGGCGAACGGATCGACAGTGATGGCTTCTACATGCAGCCCACTGTCTTTGCCGATGTGACCGACGACATGACCATCGCGCGCGAAGAAATCTTTGGCCCCGTCATGTCGGTGCTGGATTTCGACACCGAAGGAGAGGTCATGGCCCGTGCCAATGACACCGAATTCGGCCTGGCCGCAGGCGTCTTTACCAACGACCTGACCCGCGCCCACCGCATCGTGGCCGGGTTCGAGGCGGGCACCTGCTATATCAACACCTACAACCTCGCCCCGGTTGAGGCGCCGTTCGGCGGGTCCAAAATGTCGGGCGTCGGGCGTGAGAACTCGAAACTGGCAATAAACCACTTCAGCGAGATGAAGACGGTTTACGTCTCGATGAACGATGTCGAGGCACCCTACTGATCAAAACCGGCGAGCTGCGCTCTGTTCCCGACATTTCGCGTCGGGAACAGAGCATAAGCTGTTCCTGACCTGTGGCTGAATTTCCAACAAGCGCTTAGTCCGCAAGCAGGAGGTCAGCCCATGAAAACCCACGCTCAGGCCGTTGTGATCGGAGGCGGCCTTGTCGGTTGCTCGATCCTATACCATCTGGCCAAGCTCGGCTGGACCGACGTGGTTCTGCTGGAACGTGATGAGCTGACCTCGGGCTCGACCTGGCATGCGGCGGCCAATATCCACGGTTTGCACGACAACAACAACATCACGCGCATCCAGCATTATACGATGAACCTGTATAAAGAGCTGGAGAAGGAAACCGGGCAGGGTTGTGGCGTGTTCCAGTCCGGTTCACTCTATCTGGCGCAGACCGAGGATCGCGAACACCAGCTGCGCCTGCAAGAGGCCAAGGCGCAGTTCTACGGTCTGAATTTCTATGAGGTCAGCCGTGAGCAGGCGATGGAATTGCACCCGCTGGCGCAGTTCGACGACATCCGCTGCATCATGTTCGAACCCGATGGCGGCAATGTCGATCCTTCGGGTGTGACCCACGCATATGCCGCCGGTGCGCGGGCAATGGGGGCAACGATTGAGCGGTTTTGTCCTGTAATAGGGACTGAACATCAACCCGATGGCTCGTGGCTTGTGCGCACCGAAAAGGGCGATATCCACACGCAATGGGTGGTCAATGCCGGGGGCCTGTGGGGGCGTGAGGTTGCGGCGATGGCCGGGATCGAACTGCCATTGCAACCGACCGAACACCAGTATTTTGTTACCGAAGCAATTGATGAGGTCGCCAATCTGGGCCGGCGTCTGCCCTCGATCGCCGACCGGGATGGCGAATATTACTTCAGGCAGGAAGGCAACGGTCTGCTGATCGGCGCCTATGAGAAGGACATGCGTTTCTGGGCGGAAAACGGCACGCCGCTGGACTTCGCTCATGACCTGTTCCCCGACGATCTGGATCGCATCATGGAGAACGTCATCCGCGCCACCGAACGCGTGCCGGTGGCTGCGACCGCTGGTGTCAAGCGGGTGATTAACGGGCCGATGATCTGGTCTCCGGATTCCAACGCGATCTGGGGACCGGTGCCGGAGTTGAAAAACTACTTCTGCTGCACCGGTATCATCCCCGGCTTTTCGCAATCGGGCGGTCTCGGGCTGTTGTCAGCGCAATGGATGATCGAGGGCGAGCCGCAATACGATATGTTTGCCTGGGATCTGGCGCGGTTCGGCGACTGGGCCGACAAGGCTTTCACCAAGGCGCGGGTCGAAGACGTCTATACCCACCGCTTCGCCATCCACTTTCCGAACGAAGAACGCAGTGCCGGTCGACCGGCCCGCGTGCGCCCGGCCTACAAGATGCAAAAAGACATGGGCTGCGTCTTTGGTCTGAACTGCGGCTGGGAGCATCCGCTGTGGTTCGCCGAACAGCCCGGCGCGGTGGAAACTAACGGTTTCACCCGTCAGAACTGGTGGGAACCGGTGGGGCGCGAGGTGCAGATGTTGCGCGATCATGTGGGCGTCATCGATATCTCGAACTTCGCCAACTACGAGATCAAGGGGCCGGGGGCTTACTATTGGCTGGACCGCCTGGTCGCCAACCGGGTGCCGACCGAGGTTGGGCGGTCCTGCCTGACTCCGCTGATTTCAGTTCGCGGGGGGGTGGCCGGTGATTTTACCATCACCAAGGTTGCAGATGACGAATACATGATGATCGGCTCGGGCATGGCCGAGCGCTATCATCAGCGCTTCTTCAACATGGTCGATCTGCCGGAGGGCACCACTGTCGAAGTCGTCACCAACCGCATTGCAGGCTTCAACGTGGCCGGGCCAAAGGCGCGTGATCTGTTGCAGCGACTGACAAATGCGGACCTGAGCAACGAGGGCTTCCGGTTTATGCGATCCCGTACGATCGAAGTCGCCGGGGTCACCTGTTTGGCCATCCGCGTCAGCTTTACCGGCGATCTAGGATGGGAATTGCACTGCGCTGAATCCGATCAAATTAGACTCTATTCCGCGCTTTTGGAGGCTGCAAAGACGTTGAACGGCGGCCCCGTAGGCGGCCGCGCGCTGGGATCGCTGCGCATCGAAAAGGGTTACGGGTCTTGGGGTCGCGAGTATTCTCAGGAATACTGGCCGCAAGAGGTCGGGCTGGCAGGACTGATCAAGCTGGACAAGGAGTTCCTGCACAAGGAAGCCTATCTGGCCATCAAGGACAATCCGCCGCGCGAAGTACTGTCGATCTTCGAGGTTGACGCCGATCTGGCTGATGCCTCAGGTGGTGAGCCGGTCTTTACCCCCGACGGCATCCCCGTTGGCCGCGTGACCTCGGGTGCATTCGGCTATTTTGTGGATAAGTCCTTGGCCATCGGATATGCAGACCCCAAGGTGGCTGGTCCGGGCGATACGGTCGAGATTTTCATCCTCGGCAAGCCGCACAGGGCCAGAATCCTTGCGGAGCCGCCCTTCGACCACAAAGGATACAGGTTGCGCGACATCCAACCGGTGATGGAGACGGCCTCGTGACCGATACCTTCACGCGCGTTGCCGATTTTATCCTTAACCGCCCGGCCGACCAGATGCCTGATAGCGCCAAAGAGGCGGCGGCGCTGATGATGCTGGACACGATGGGTATCCTGATCGCGTCGGGCCCGATGGAGGCCGGGGTGATCGCGCGCGACACGGCGGCGCTGCTTTATGCCAGTTCCGATCCGGCCTTTAGCGCGCGGATGATGTTCGATGGTCGCCCGGTCAGCTTGGCAGGAGCAGCCTATGCAGCCGCAACCCAGACCGACAATCTTGACGGGCATGACGGGTACAACCCCACCAAAGGGCATATCGGGGTTGTGGTTTTGCCTGCATTGATCGCCCTGGCCGAACATCGCCACGACCTGACCGGACCCGAAGCTTTGGCCGTCGTCATCACCGGCTATGAAATTGCCGGTCGCGCCGGGTTGTCGTTGCACGCTTCGGTCAGCGACTACCACACCTCGGGCGCTTGGAACGCGCTAGGCGTTGTGGCGATGGTCGCCCGGTTGCGCGGTTTTACACCCGAACAGATGCGGCAGGCGTTGGGGATTGCCGAATACCACGGCCCACGCAGCCAGATGATGCGCGAGATAGCCAATCCAACGATGTTGCATGACGGTTCGGGCTGGGGCGCTCTGGTTGGCATGTCCGCCGCCATTCTGGCCGAGCGCGGATTTACCGGGGCGCCCGCCATCACAATCGAAGCCGAGGCCGCCGCCCCCCATTGGGCTGATCTGGGACAGTTCTGGCAAATCGAGCATCAATATGTGAAACCCTATCCCATCTGCCGCTGGGCGCATGCGGCGATTGATGGCGTCCGGGCGGTGATGCGGGACAACAGCCTGTCCTCCGGTCAGATTCAATCCATTCAGATCAACAGTTTCCATCAGGCGGCCTGCCTATATGCCGGGATGCCGGGCACGACGTCCCAGGCTCAGTATTCTCTGCCCTTTGCCGTAGCTGTGCAGGCCATTCACGGACGGATCGGTGTAGAACACATATCCGGAACTGGTCTGACTGATCCGGAAGTGGCGGATTTGATGGCGCGCATCCAAGTGACAGAGAACAAGCGCCACAACGCCCGTTTCCCCGAAGGTCGCTGGGCGGATGTCAGCATCACAACCACCGACGGGCGGGTTTGGAAATCCGGAGACATTAACGCCCGTGGCGGTCCCGAGGCACCGATCAGCCGGGATGAGGTTATCGCCAAATATATGGAATTCGCGGCCCCGGTTATCGGAGCGTCGCGCGCCGAGGCGATCCGCAAGGTCATTCTGGGCTGGGTCGCCCCGAACTCCCAATATTCCGAATTGTCACCATATATTTTTGGTCCCTGACGCTTGCCTTTCCGACCAAAGATCCGTGTGGCACATGTCCTGATGCCTATTTCTTTCCGTGTTAGAGCCTGTGTCACTCTTCCTTCAAAGTCGCGAAGAGATCGGTAATCCTCTGTCGAGTTTCCGCGCTGTCCTGCAATAGTGCCTCCGCATCGGCCAATGGTTTTTCTGGAATACGTGCCGGTAAGGCTAAAAGGCCCCGAGTTGTATTCGCAACTCGACTGAACCTCGTCCCGCTATCCCGCTCTGCCTCCTCCGTCAGATCGGCCAGCCAGAACAACCGGTTCGCTTCATCCGTGTGACCCGAGGCGCGCATCAACTCGCCAGCCGCCGCGAAATCACCCGCAGCTTGCAGGGCAGCGGCCCGCAGTGAAACAGCCGCTTCGGTGGAATCTTCGGCCAGTTCCAGCATTGCCTGATGCGGGCGCCGGGCCAGCAGTGCCGCCTTCGCCCGCAACCGGGCCCGTTCCCCACGCTTGAGCCTGTCCTGAGGACGTTTCGCCAGGGCCTGCGCCTGTCGGGCGAAACCCAGCCTGGCCAGCCGGTCCGCAACGACGATTGCCGCATTGGTTGTCAGCTCCTTTATCTGGACGTGCGACAGGCTCAGGGCGCGACGCAGAAAGGTTGCATCGTCGGCCCGTTCAGTCAGCACAAACACCACGCGGTTGAGCGTTTCTGTGGAGGCGTCACCCTCTGTCAGTTCTGCCACCACGTCCAGCGCCGCGTCGAATTCTTGTCCCAGGCTCAGGGCAACCGCGTGCGTTTGTTGCATCATCGGACCGATATCTGATCGGCGAAACTCGACCGTATAGGACTCCGCCAGATCCAGCTCTTGCGGTGAAACTGCGCCGCGTTCCAGCCAGCGTTTGTCGACCAGCCGAGCCAGCGCAAACGGGGCTTCAAGCGTGGCGTCCGGGGCCGCAAGCACTTCGGTCAGCAAGGCTTTGGCCCGGGGGGTATCCTGCTCGGCCGCTGCGACTTTTGCCTTTACCTGCGTGGTGTCGGCGCTGGTCCGAGTCTCAACACGGTCCACCGAGCGCAAGACGCGCCGGGCGGCTTCCAATTTCTGCCCGTCCACCAGAATGTCCGACAGCATCGGTCCGACAAAGCGGCGCAGGTGATCCGGGAGCTGCGCAAAGGTCTGCTCGATTGCCGCCAGATTTGCGTCTTCGTGCAGGTTGCCCTCGGTCAGAGCCGCCCACATGGCGGCATCGCTGGCACAACGCTGAAGCCCGGCAAAAGGATTCGTTTCATTCAGCGGCCTATTGTCCAGAACGCGGGCAATGGTGGCGATACGTTTGGTTTCCAATGACTGCTCGCCCAGCAATTCCAGCGCCCTGATGGCTTCAGAACCGAACCCGGAATAGGCAAATAACTTGGCCAGTTTCAGCGCGCGGGTCTCGTCGACGGTATCGAATTCCTGAAACAGATCCGCCCTCAGCTGCGCAGCTTGTTCGGCAAACGGGCGTTCATCGGACCAGTCGTCAAAGGCAAGCTCGGCGCTGGGCACGCAGGGGGGGCGACGTTCCAGCTGTGGCACATCCGGACCCAAAAGCCCGTTCAGATCGCCCAGAATTGAGGTCACCTGAACGTTCAGTTCCACATCAGATGGCATGAGCAGACTTTGGTTGCCAATAGAGGCCCGTGGCCCCACAGGAGCAATGGTCAGATCGACAATGCCGCGGTCAGCACCCTGCAAAAGACGCGCTGCAAGCTGGTCTTCGAAGCCGCTCGCGTTCAGGTTCAACAAAGGCAATTCCAACGCAGAAATAGTCTGATCCCGAACTGGTGTCTTGCCGTCCTCGGGTGCCTTGGGCAGGGTCAGGGTTGGAATGTCGCTGGTAGGCGGCGGCAGGTAGGTACCCGGCGCGATGTCCACCACAATCATCGTGTTTTTGAACAGAAAGGCCGAAGCAACACAGTCACAGCCAAACTCCAGCTCAAGGGGGGCACCGGGTTCAGCCTGTGAAAGGGCAGCCAGGCGGTTCTGGGTCAGGCGTTGAAACACCGCGCCTGTCTGAAACGCCACATCCTCCAGCGCAACGTTTAGGCGCGCGCCGTTCTTCGTCTGCTTCAAGACCCAGTCGGTGTTTTGCGGAACCTGGACAACCAGTCTGGTATACCCGTCATGTTCGCCCGAGCGCACGGTCACATCCCGCGCGGTGGCGCCGGTGGCTGCTGCCATCAGCGCGGAAACAATCAGCACAATCCGGGTCATGCGGCTGCCTGCTTGAGTTCTTTCAGCGCTTCTTCAAGCTCGGTGAAGTCCGGGCGGTTATGGGTCGGTGTGTTCTGACGCCCGACCTCGATACACATGGCGGCATTGTGGTTGTGCAGGTTGGCGACCAGAACCTCTTTGATCAATTGGTAGAAATGGTTGTCCTCCTCCACTACTGCTTTCAGCTTGCCCGCGAAGGGGCCGACCAGACCATAGGCCAGAAACACGCCCAGAAAGGTCCCCACCAGCGCACCGCCGATCAGTTTGCCTAATACCTCAGGCGGTTGGTCGATCGAGCCCATCGTCTTGATCACCCCCAGAACCGCTGCCACGATGCCCAGGGCGGGCAGGCCATCGGCAACCGTCTGCAGGGCGTGGCTGGAATGCATGGCGTGGTGAAAATTTGCCTCCATCCGCTTTTCCAGCACTTCTTCCACCTGATGCGGGTCGTCGTAATTCATTGATGCGGACCGCATCGTGTCGCAGATCAGATCAACCGCTTCTTTGTCGGCTTGAATCTTGGGATAGGTCAAAAACAGCGTCGAGTTATCTGGGTCTTCGATATGTTGTTCAACCTCGACCGGGTTGGCCTTGGCGATGCGGATCAGCGAAAACAGCAGGCACAGCAGGTCGCGATAATCCTCGGGCTTCCATTTTGGGCCTTTGAACACTTTTCCCATGTCCTTGACCGTGTGTTTGACGGCGCTCATGTCGTTGCTGATCATAAAGGCCCCAACAGCCGCGCCGCCGATCATCATCATCTCAAACGGCAGCGACTTCATGATGATGGCCATCTTGCCGCCCGCAGCCAGATAGCCGCCGAACACCATGGCGAAAATGACGACAATTCCGATTAATCCGATCATGGGTGGTCTCCAGCAAAGTCCTGTGCGGGTTGAAATGCTATTCCTGCGGCGCCGCGGCGTTACGGCCAGCTATGATGACGCTGATTGTATAAGCGGCTTCAGGGCTCAGCCCGGCCAGAACGCCCGCCGCCGCGTCCGGCGGCATCCGTGACAGAAAGCCGGCGGCAAAACTCGGATCCATCGTCTCAAACAGGGCGGCGGCGTCTTTCGGTTTCATGTTCTGATAAACATCCGTCAGGCGCGTCAGGTCGGTCTCGGCGGCCTTTTCGGCGATGGAGAGCGTTTCGCGCAGGGCTTCTTCGGCCTCTTGCAGCGCAACCAGGCGGGTCTCGATCGCCTGATCGGCAATGGCCAGCGCCTTTTCCTTGTTCAGGACTGCTGCCTCGCGCTGTTCCAGCGCCTCTTCCCGGCGCAGCAATTCAGTCAGCAAAACCTGCGCCCCCGGCAACTCGGCCCGCGCCTGCTTGGCTTCGGGCATTGACGGCTCGACGCCTTTCGCCAGCGCGGGACCAGCCTCCAACCCAATGCGAATCGCGGCGGATCCGATCATCAGCAACGAGATGACTGCCAGCACGCCGCTCTTTGGGCGTCTTTCGGTTGGCTTGCGGGTCATGTCGCGACCTCATCCCGGGAACGGTCGTGTCGGAAGAACATCAAGCCATCGGGCCGCTTGGCAGGAGTTGTGGCAGGTGTTTCGGTTTCCTGCTCTGCAGGCTGATCGCCCGCCTCAACTATGTCTTCCGGCTGTGCAGGCTCTTCGCTCAACTCAGTAGTGTCTTCCGGTTCTGCCGCAACTGCTTCAGCATCCGTATCGGGTTTTGCGCTTGTTTCCTCCGGAGGGGTGACAGATTCCTTTTCCGCTTGATTTGCGGCCTTGTCCTCGGGCGGAACGACGTCATGCATCGATGCCATCATCAGCTCGAGGCGCTGGGCAACCGATTCGGCCCGCTGCGTCAGCTCTTTCAGAACCTCACCGGACTGGTCCGACGCCTCACGCGCCGTACCAAGCGACTTTTTCAGCTCATCGGCCTGAGTCGACAGGACAGCAACTGCACCGCCAACGCCCTTTTCCAGATCGGTAAACCGCTTGAGCCGCCGGGACAGTACAAAACAATAAAGACCCGCACCCAGCGCGCCGGCGACCAGCAAAATATCTGCAATCAGCTCCAATTTCGCCTCCTAGTTCAATACGAATTCCATCACGAGGACATCGCGCACGCGTCCCTCGCCGACGACAATTTCAATGCGCCGCAACAGATGTCCGCGGATGCGGATCAGGGCCAGCGAATCCTCAAGATCCGACACTTCGACCGCGCGCAGATAGCCGTTCAGGATGTCCATGATTCGCGGTTTCATCTTCTCGACATCGGCGGCGTATTCGCCGTTCACCTCAAGCTGAGCGTGAAACTTCAGGTGCCGCGAATCGCCTGCGTTCACCGAAACGATGACCGGCGGCAGATCGATGAAACCCACCTGTGGCAACGCCTTGACCGGTTTGCCCTTATCCATTTCCTTGGCCTCTTTCACCGTGGGTTTGCCGCCGAAAGGCAGCATTCCGGACGTGGTCAGGAAATACCCGCCTGCCGCCCCGGCCACGGCCAGAATCACTCCGATAAGAAGACCTTTTTTACCGGATTTTTCAGGTACTTCTGCCTGTTCTGCAGTCGCGTCAGTCATGACGTCCTCATTTGTCCGTTCTGCAATTGTCATAACCCGGCAGGGACTAACCGATTGTTAAGGGCAATCGTCCAAACAGGAGGTGAGCCGGGCAGAATGTCGGCGAGTCGGAGGTGAGCGTGCAGCAGATCGGAACTGTCTGGGCAAGTTTGGACAGGCGTAAGCAAATCATCGTTGCCGGTGCGGTTGTGCTGGTGTTTCTTGGGGTCCTTGCGATGTCACGTCTGGTGACGGCGCCATCGATGACCTTGCTCTATGCGGGGTTGGAAAGTGGCGCCGCAGGGGATATCGTCCACTCGCTGGAACAGCGCGGGGTTCCGTATGAAATTCGCGGCGGCTCGATCTATGTGCCCGGGTCGCAGCGGGATGAGCTGCGCATGACTCTGGCCAGCGAGGGCCTGCCAGCGAATGGCAATCAGGGATATGAACTGCTGGATTCGCTCAGCGGCTTTGGTACCACGTCGCAGATGTTCGATGCAGCCTATTGGCGGGCAAAAGAAGGTGAGCTGGCCCGGACCATAGTCGGCAGCCCCCATGTCAGCCAGGCGCGCGTTCATATTGCCAACGGGTCGACCAACCCGTTCCAGCGCAGCGTGGCGCCGACGGCCTCGGTTTATCTGGTGCCGTCGGGTGCCCAGGTAACTTCCGACCAGGCCAAGGCAATCCGGTTTCTGGTGGCTTCTGCGGTCAGCGGCTTGGTGCCCGAGAATGTCACCGTTGTCGATTCGAACGGAGCGGTGATCGGGGCACAGGAGACAGCCGTGGCCACTGATACAGCAGATGACAAGGCAAGACAGCTGCGTGAACGGGTGATGCGGTTGGTTGAGGCACGCGTTGGTGCCGGGAATGCGGTGGTTGAGGTCAGTGTCGATACGGTGACCAAGACCGAGTCCATTCGAGAACGCCGCTTTGATCCCAATGGCCGTGTCGCCATCAGCACCGATATCGAGGAGCGGTCCGACAGTGCCCGCAACCAGTCTGCTGATGTAACCGTGGCGTCGAACTTGCCGGATGGGGACGGTGCCGGAGGCGACGAATCGAACTCCAACGCAACGCAGACCCGTGAACGGGTGAATTACGAGGTCTCTGAGACCGAGTTGGAGGTGCACAATGCGCCGGGTGCAATCAAGCGACTGACCGTGGCGGTTCTGGTCAATGGCACGCGAAGCGTCGATGCCGCTGGGATCGAGAACTTTGAGCCGATGCCCGAGGCCGAGATGGACGCGTTGAAAGAGCTGGTGGCTTCGGCCGTAGGGTTCGACGAGGCGCGCGGGGATGTCATTACCCTGAAATCGCTGGACCTGCCGCTGGTTGAGCCGCAGGGCACGATGGCCTCGGCCTCGATCTGGCAAAAGGTGCATTTCGACGTGATGTCGGTGATACAGATGGCGGTTCTGGCGATTGTCTCGCTGGTGCTCGGCCTGTTCGTGATCCGTCCGATCCTGACGAATCCGGCGATGGCACCCGCGCTGCTGCCTGCAGGGACCACTCCTGAGCCCGAGGCCTATCTGACCGGTGAAATTTCAACCGACGAGAACGGTCAATTCACCTCGCTGCCGGGCCAGATACCTGCTGGCGACGTTCCGGCGTTGGCCGCTCAGCAGGGCACTGATCCGGTGGACCGTTTGCGCGCGATGATTGGCGACAAACAGGAAGAAACTGTCGAGATCCTGCGCAGCTGGCTTGAAGAAGGGGAGGAGCGTGTCTGATGTCGATTGCCCATCTTCTTGAGGATTTCACCCTGCAGGCCGGTGGTGGCAAACTGCACCTTCTGGACGAGGACGCGCTGGAAGAACAAAGGCTGGCCGCGTTTGAACAAGGCTACAGCGCCGGTTGGGAAGACGCGGTTCAGGCGCAGGAACAGAGCCGGGGGCAGGTTTCGGCCGAACTTGCCAAATCGCTTGAGGATATGTCCTTCACCTATCACGAGGCCGCTACCCGGATGACCCTGTCGCTGGAGCCGATGTTTCAAAGCCTTGTACAGGTTGTTCTGCCCGAAACCTTGGATCGCGGCTTTGCCGCGCGGCTGGTGGAACAGCTGGCGGACATGGCGCGCGAACAGGTCGGTCAGCCGATGCAGATTTTAGTGCCCACAGGTTGCGGGACAGAGGTTGAGGCCCTGTTACCGCAGGATCTGTCGTCGCCCACCCGCGTGATTGAGGACCCGTCATTGGAGCCCGGGCAAGCCCGATTGCAGGTCGGCACCTCTCAACGCGAAGTGGATTGCAGCGGTCTGCTGGCCTCGGTCGCCGGGGCATTCGACGCATATGTATTTGAGGCAAAAGAGGCAGTGAACGATGAGTGAGTCCCAGACCCCGAAACCCGAGAAAGCCAACCCGTTCGAAGCCGTTCCGATCGAGGTCACAGTCTCGGTCGGGCGCGCGCGGCCCTTGATCCGCGACCTGTTGAACATGGGTGAGAATGCCGTGCTGACGCTGGACAAGCGGATCGAGGACCCGGTTGACCTCTATGTCGGCGATCAACTGGTCGCCCGTGGCCTGCTGGAAGAGATGGAGGGCGATCAGGCCGGGCAATTGGCGGTGCGCCTGATCGAGATCGCGGACTTGCAAAACGGAATCGGTTGATGCGGGTTCTGCTTTGGCTGGTTGTCGCGCTTGCGACCCTGTCCCCATCCTTGGCTGTGGCACAGGAGTTGTCGCTGTCACTGGGCGAAGGCGGCTCGATCTCGGCGCGGACCATCCAGTTGATCCTGTTGATCACGGTGCTCAGTCTCGCGCCGGGGTTGGCGATCATGATCACCTGCTTTCCGTTTCTGATCACGGTTCTGGCGATCCTGCGACAGGGCATTGGGTTACAGCAATCACCGCCCAACATGCTGATTGTCAGCCTGGCGGTGTTCCTGACTTATTTCATCATGGAGCCGGTGTTTACCGAGGCGTGGACCACTGGCATCGGGCCCATGGTCGAAGAAACGATGGAGGTTGAGCCGGCGCTTGAAATTGCAATCCAGCCGTTCCGCGCTTTCATGGCTGCGCGGCTGGACCCCGATACGTTTTTTTCCATGGCGGCCCTGCGCCCCGGTGGCGACGCCATCGCGCTGTCACCCGAGGCACCGCTGTCGATCCTGATGCCGTCCTTCATGTTGTCCGAGGTTGCCCGCGCCTTTCAGATTGGATTTCTGATCTTCCTGCCTTTTTTGATCATTGATCTTGTGGTGGCGGCGGTCCTGATGTCGATGGGGATGATGATGGTGCCACCCGCGACCGTATCGCTGCCGTTCAAACTGGCGTTTTTCGTCATCGCGGATGGCTGGTCGCTGATCGCCGGAGCACTGGTGCGCAGTTACATGACCTAGAGCGGTCATTGCCGGGTGATCTGCAGCCGCGCACGCAGGCCCTGATCCCCGGTCTCGAATCTGAGAGAGCCGCCATGCTGTTCGGCAATCGTAGCCACGATGGTCAGGCCAAGGCCGAACCCGTCCGAGGACCCGATATTGGACCCGCGGCGAAACGGGGCCATCAGCGCCTCGATATCTGAAACGGAGAGATCGGCCCCCTTGTCCTCGACTGTGATGGTGGCTGTGCGGGCATCTGTTTCCAGTTGCACCTCCGCATGGCGGCCATATTTCAGAGCGTTGTCGATCAGGTTGGTCAATGCGCGTTTCAGCGAGATCGGCCGCCCCATGACCAGCATCCGTCGCGTTTCCGGCAGCGACCCGCGCCCGCGTCGCGACATGAAAAGCGACGGTGCACCCTCGACGGCGACTGGGGCAGTTTTCCTCAATGACACCGGCAGGTTCATGTCCTGGTAGTCGGCAACCAGAGACTCGACCAGCGCGGTCAGTGAAATCTGACGCGGTTCTTCAACGCTTAGTTCTGATCGGGTGTACGTCAGCACGCTTTCGATCATGCCGGTCATCTGGTCTACATCCGCCTCTAGCTTTTCGCGCAGTTCGTCATCGGGGATCAGTGCTGCCCGCAGGCGAACCCGGGTGGCGGGCGTGCCCAGATCGTGACTGACGCCAGATAGAACGGTGGCGCGCTTTTCCAGCTGCGCCCGCTCGGCGTCCAGATGGTCGTTGACCGCCGAAACGATCTCGCGCAGTTCCGCCGGACCATCGGCGTCATAGCTGTTCGGTCCACCCAGGCGCTTGCGATCGCGCAGAGCGCCTGCAAACCGGGTGAAGGTATCCGAGACATTGCCGACCGAAGTCAGGATGACCGCCAGCGCAACGACCGCAGCCAGAATGGCAGGCAGGCGCAAGTCGGCGGGGGCGGCCTTGCAGCCCCAGACATCGGTACCATCCACCTGCCGCCAGTCATTGCGTCCGAACCGGGCGATCAGGATAGGTTCGCTGCAATAGGTGGCCAGCAGGCGGGTCAGGTTGCCCATCTTCTCGGCCCCGGTCTGATCAATGCGTGAGAGGATATCTGAGACCGGATAGACCAGCCGATCCGACATCACCGCCAGCGTCAATTCGCGGCCGGCCAAAGGGGTATTATTATCGGTCAGGAGCGAAAGGTTGGTGACAAAGCTGCGGTCCGACAGGCCGGGCAATTGCTCGAACTGGCCTGCATCGGCCAGTTGCGCCGCTTCGGGCGACAAGGCTGTAACCGTGACTCCGGGCGGAGGAGTTATTCCGACTCGTAACTCTTCGTAGACGGCAAAGCCTGAAACATAGGCGCGGGTCAGAAACTCATCCCAGGCGCGGGCCGAGGAAAACCACAACCCTGCGGACAACAAGCCCGAGGCAAAAGCCGCCCCGGTCCATATCCAGCCCAGGCTGCGCAGGCGCGGCGCGCGCGCTGTCATGCCTCCTCTTCCACCGACACTTCGGCGGCGAAAACATAGCCGACGCCGCGTTCGGTCCGCAGCAATTGCGGGTCTTTCGGGTTGGTCTCGATCTTTGACCGCAACCGCCCGACCAACACGTCGATGGCGCGGCCCTGCGCCTCGGGTTTGTCCGCACTGCCGGTGACGTCCAGCGCAGCGGCGATCTCATCCCGGGTCAGGGGGATATGCGGGTTGGCCAACAGGACTTTGAGCAGCGCGGTTTCCCGTTGCGACAGGGGCACCAGATAGCCCTCGGGCGAATGCACCTCATCCCGCTTGCCGTCGTAAGTCCAGTCATTGAAGCGAAAGCTTTGCGTGCGGCGGCGATAGGCCAGTGAGGGCGTGCGGCGCGCGCGCTGCATCACAGCGCGAACCCGCGCCAGCAACAGCTGCGGATTGAACGGTTTGGCGATATAGTCATCGGCGCCGACCTCATATCCTGCCATCCGCTGATGATCAGCCGATAGGGCCGAGACCAGAATAATCGGCACATCCTGCTCGGCCCGCAGGCGAGCGCAGATCTCGACCCCGTTCTCATCTCCCAGCATCACATCCAGCAGGATCAGGTCGATCCGGCCTGCGGTCAGGTGCGATCGGATTTCGTTTTCCGAACTGGCAGGCAGGGCAATGAACCCGTTCTTTTGCAGGAACTGAGTCATCATCGACCGCATCTCGGGGTCGTCATCCACCACCAAAAGTCGCGGAATGCTCACGCGGCTTGTCCTCCCAATTTCTGCTCCTCCGACACCATGCATTGTAACGAACGGAAACAGATTCAATGTCAACGTAACACGCTGTAACAAAAGCGGTGAAAATTTGGGCGGTGGGGGAGGTTTAGCGCGGATTCTGCGTTGCCAGACGATGACAGGCTCTCAGTATGGCGGGCATCGCTGTTTCGGCAGCCACAAAGTTCTCAGGGAGGAGACACTAAAATGAATCGTTTTGCATTTGCCACCGTATCGACACTGGCCATCGCGGCCGCGTCGTCCGTTGTGGCCGAGCCACAGGCGGAAGTTCTGCATTGGTGGACGTCGGGTGGTGAGGCCAAGTCGGTGGCCGTATTGCAGGAAGAGTTCGCCTCGAACGGCGGCACCTGGACCGACATGCCGGTTGCTGGTGGTGCAGGGGATGCGGCGATGACCGCGCTGCGCGCACGGGTTTTGTCCGGAAACCCGCCAACTGCCGTGCAGTTGAAAGGCCCCGCGATTCAGGAATGGTATGAAGAGGGCGTTCTGGCCGATATCTCGTCCGTGGCCGAAGCCGAAGGCTGGGCCGATGTGCTGCCTGCGTCGATCGCGGGTCACATGATGTGTGAAGGCACATGGTGCGCAGCTCCTGTGAACGTGCACCGAGTGGACTGGATCTGGGCCAACGCGGATGTCCTGGCGGCCAATGGCATTGAAATGCCGACCACCTGGGACGAATTCAATGCAGCTGCCGTCAAGCTGATGGATGCCGGAGTGATCCCGCTGGCCCATGGCGGTCAGTCCTGGCAGGACGCCACCGTGTTCGAAGCGGTGGTGCTGGGTCTCGGCGGGCCCGAATTCTATCAGAAAGCACTGGTCGATCTGGATCCCGAAGCGCTGACATCGGACACCATGGTGCAGGTCTTTGATCAGATGCGCACGCTGCGCGGTTACGTGGACGAAAACTTCTCGGGCCGCGACTGGAACCTTGCCACCGCCATGGTGATGAATGGCGAGGCCGCGTTCCAGATCATGGGCGACTGGGCCAAAGGTGAGTTTCTGGCAGCAGGTAAGAAACCCGGCGAAGATTTCCTGTGCGCCTCGACCCCCGGCGACGGCTATCTGTACAACGTCGACAGCTTTGCCATGTTCAACGTGGAAGGCGACGACAATCGTGCCGGTCAGGACCTTCTGGCCAAGCTGATAGTGGGACCAAGTTTTCAGAAGGTGTTCAACCTGAACAAAGGGTCTATCCCAGCGCGGACCGACGTGGCGCTGGATGACTTTGACATTTGCGCCAACCTGTCGGCAGAAGACATGGGGTCGACCTCGGCCGCGGGCTCGCTGCTGCCGTCCTATGCCCATGGCATGGCGCTGCGCGGTGCGCAGGCCGGAGCGATTACGGATGTTGTGACCGCGCATTTCAACTCGGATATGTCCTCGGCTGACGCGGTTCAGCAACTGTCGGACGCAGTGGCAAACAGCTACTGATCCGAACCGGTTCTGCCCCTATACTGCGGGGCGGAACCTCTTTTCTCCCGGAGGAAAAAATGTCCGAATGGCTGGAAAACCACCTGCCCAAGGTGGTGCTGGCACCGTCGTTCATCGCCGTATTGATCTTTGTCTACGGCTTTATCGGATGGACGGCCTGGGTGTCACTGACCCGATCGAAACTATTGCCGAAATACGAGATCAAGGGATTCATCCAGTATGAACGCCTGTTCGACTCGCCCCGCTGGGATACGGCAATCAACAACCTGTATATCTTTGGCGCGCTGTTCATCGTGATCGCGATGGTATTGGGCCTGTTGCTGGCCATCCTGCTGGATCAGAAAATCCGCGTCGAAGGGGCAATCCGCACCATTTACCTGTATCCCATGGCGCTGTCGATGATCGTAACCGGCACTGCTTGGAAGTGGATTTTGAACCCCGGACTGGGCATCGAATCCATGGTGCAGGGCTGGGGCTTTACAAACTTTGAATTCGACTGGCTGGTGAACCCCGATTACGCCATCTACACCATTGTGATGGCCGCGATCTGGCAAAGCTCGGGCTTCGTCATGGCGCTGTTCCTCGCCGGGCTTCGTTCAGTGGACGGAGAGATCATCAAGGCCGCGCAGGTCGATGGCATCCCCACATGGCGCATCTACACGGCGATCATCATCCCCTCGATGGCGCCGATCTTCCTGTCTGCCTTCATCGTGCTGGCGCACCTTGCAATCAAAAGCTTTGACCTTGTCATCGCCCTGACGGGTGGCGGACCGGGCTACGCAACCGATCTGCCAGCCACTTACATGTATGCCATGGCGTTTTCGCGCGGCGACATTGGTCAAGCGGCCTCGTCCGCGATGATCATGATGCTGGTCGTCTTCGCCATCGTGGTTCCCTATCTTTACTCAGAGCTGAGGGCGAAAAATGACTGATTTGTCGATGCCCCATACCGAAACCCGCACCCATAGCGCCACCGGCAAGATTGCCCTGCGTTGGCTGCTTTACGTCCTGCTGGGCCTGTTCGCGCTGTATTACCTGATGCCGCTCTTTGTGATGCTGACCACATCTCTGAAAAGCCTCGAGGAGATCCGCACCGGCAGCCTGATTTCGCTACCCCGCGAAGTGAGCTTTGACGCCTGGAAAACCGCCTGGTCCAGCGCTTGCACCGGTATCCAATGTGAAGGCCTGCGGCCTTACTTCTGGAACTCGGTCCTGATCGCAGTGCCTGCGGTGGCGATCTCAACCCTGCTGGGCGCACTGAATGGCTATGTCGTGGCGCAGTGGCGGTTCAAAGGGGCCAATATCATCTTCTCGCTGATGCTGTTTGGCTGCTTTATCCCGTTCCAAGTCGTGCTGCTACCTATGGCACGTCTGCTGGGCATGATGGGGATTGCCGGGACCATTCCGGGCCTGATCTTTGTCCATGTGATCTACGGGCTGGGTTTCACCACGCTGTTCTTCCGCAACTACTATGTCACCATCCCGGCCGAGCTGACCAAGGCCGCCCGCGTTGATGGTGCCGGGTTCCTGCGGATTTTCTGGTCGATCTTCCTGCCGCTGTCGCTGCCCATCATCGTGGTGACCGTGATCTGGCAGTTCACTCAGATCTGGAACGACTTCCTGTTCGGTGTGTCGTTCAGCCAGGCGGGCACGCAGCCCGTGACCGTGGCGCTCAACAACATCGTAAACTCCACCACCGGCGTCAAAGAATACAATGTCGACATGGCCGCCGCGATTATCGCGGGTCTGCCGACGCTGCTCGTCTATGTCGTTGCCGGTAAGTATTTCATCCGCGGCCTGACCGCTGGCTCTGTGAAGGGATAAGACCCATGGCACCCATCCTTGATATCAACAAACTTTACAAGAACTACGGTGCGACCGAGATTCTGAAGGACATCAACATCTCGATCGAACCGGGCGATTTCCTGGTCCTGGTCGGCCCCTCGGGTTGCGGCAAATCCACCCTGTTGAACTGCATCGCGGGGCTGGAGGAGGTCACCGGGGGCACGCTGTCCATTGGTGGAAATGACATGACCCATGTCAGCCCCAAGGACCGCGACATCGCGATGGTGTTCCAGTCCTATGCGCTCTATCCGACCATGTCGGTGGCCAAGAACATCACCTTTGGCATGAAGGTCCGCGGCGTCGATCAGGCCACGCAAGACGCGAAACTGAAGGAGGTCGCCTCACTGCTGCAGATCGAACCGCTGCTGAACCGCCGCCCCAGCCAATTGTCGGGTGGTCAGCGTCAGCGTGTGGCGATGGGCCGGGCGCTGGTGCGCGATCCCAAGCTGTTCCTGTTCGATGAGCCGCTGTCGAACCTCGACGCCAAGCTGCGGGTCGAGATGCGGACCGAGATCAAGAAGCTGCATCAGACACTGGATGCGTCCATCGTCTATGTGACCCACGACCAGATCGAGGCGATGACGCTGGCGACCAAGATCGTGGTTCTGAAAGGCGGAGTCGTGCAGCAGATCGGCACTCCGGCCGAGATCTACAACAACCCGGCCAACCTGTTTGTCGCCGATTTCATGGGCTCACCCGCGATGAACCTGATACCGGCGCAGGCAACCAAGAATGGCTCGGGCACAGAGGTCGCCATCGCGCGTGATACGGGCGAGACTCTGGTGCTTAAAGATACGCGTGATCTGTCGTTGCCCAAGGACGTGATTCTTGGTCTGCGCCCTGAAGATATTGCCGAGGCCGGGTTCCGCGCCGGGGCTGGCGTGCAAGAGGCTGAATGCCTGGTCGATATGGTCGAACCAGCCGGGGCCGACACCTATGTGGTCTCGGAACTGGGCGGCAAGCAGGTCACCGCGCGTCTGCACGCGGAAACCAGCGCGCAGGCAGGCAAGATGCTGAACCTCGCCTTTGACATGAGCAAAGTGTCCTACTTTGCCAAGGAAACCGGCGAGCGCCTAAACTAACAAAAAAAGCGCCGCGCGAACCCGATCGCGCGGCGCTTTTTCAAACTGCAAACCAGGTTAGCCGACCTTGTTCTGGTTCATGTCCTTGATCAGACGATTCAGGTCTCCGCCCCTTGCATCCAGCATCGCCCCGATTTCGGTCCGTTCGGTCAGCAGCATATTCACACCTTCGATGAACATATTGAAGAACTTGTCACGGCCCGATTTGTCCGACACAAGGAAGGTCACCTCGAACGGTGACGAGCCCTGCAGCTTGACCGAGGTGCGCACCTCATAGCCTGCCTTGATCTTGCGGGCATTGCGCACGGTCACCTGACCGCCAATGAATTCGCGGAAGCGACGGCCGTATTTGCTTGAGATATAGCCTTGAAATGCCTTGGTAAATTGCTTCAGCTGCGATGGGCTGGCCGAGCGGCCGTCCGCCCCCAGCACATAGCGCGCCATGATCGGCACATCGGCATATTGCACGAAAATCTTCTCGAAATCGCGGATCATCGCTTTTTCGGATTTGCCCGAGGCGATCACGCGGTTGATATCATCCACGACACTGACAACCAGTGCTTTGGCGCTGGCTTCGGTCTGGGCAAAAGCGGGAAAAGCGGTCAGCATAGCACCAGCAAGGCCGGTGGCGATAAAACCGCGTCTGTTCAGATGGTTATTCGGCATATGGGTCCTCGTAAGGGTCTAGATAGGGGTCCCTGACAGGGTCGGTTCCGGTATCTGCATAGGGGTCGTCATACAGACCCAGATAGGCTTCCTCATCATCCCGTGCCAGTTCGAAGCGACGGTTTTGAATATAAATTGTCTGTGCCTGCGCGTAGCTGTCGGCGCTTTCATACAGGATCGAATCGATGGTGTCCGAGAACCGCCCCCGGTCGCCCATCCGGCGTACAACCTCGGCATAGACGCCAATGTTATCGACTGGCCGGACCGGAGAGAAATTGATTGGGTTCGAGAACAGGTTGACGATGACGCCAATAGAATCCCGCTGCGTTGAGGGGCCATAGAACGGCAACTCGACATAGGCGCCCTCGCCGACGCCCCAAACGTGCAGGGTTTCGCCGAAATCGGTATCCACCGGCGGCAGGTTCAGCTCGGCGGCTGGGTCAGACAGACCTGCGCCCCCCACCGTGGTGTTGATCACGAATCGCAGCAGCGCATTGCCGGATTGCTTGATATTGCCTTGCAGCAGGTAGTCCAGCGCCTGCCCGGGCATCGTCAGGTTTTCAGCAAAATGGTTGAAGCTGGTCACCATCGGATCAGGCACGATTTTCACGTAGCCTTTCGAGGCCGGCCGGAACAGGAACCTGTCCACGCCAAGATTGAATTTGTGAATGCCCCGGTTGGTGTTTTCGTAGGGATCGAACACTTCATTCGGAGGCGTACCCTCTGGCGGCCGCGTGGCGCAGGCGCTCAGGACTGTCATCAGGGACAGTACGATCAGGTGCTTCAGGCGGGATCTGCTCAACACGGTCTTAGCCACTCCAAACCATTCGGGGTCATTGGCCCGAATTATCAATCAATACTGCCTATGGCCACATAGCGCGACCCAATCCGAGTTAACATATACGTTCCAATACAAGTATGAAACAGATAGCGTTTAACCTGCCCGATGGGCCGAGGTAAAGCGACACCGCTTCAACTGTCCGGAATAAGAAGAGTTACGCCCACCTTTCGGGCACGTCCATCCCCGTTTTCAGTCTTTCCGAACCTGACCTTCCCGGTTAGCTTCGCCGCGACTCAGGATATGGAGGAAACCTCATGAGCATCGCAGCGAAACTGGAAAGCCTCGGCGTCACCCTGCCGGATGCACCGGCACCGGCGGCAAACTACGTGCCGTTCGTACGGGTCGGCAATATTGTTTATGTATCGGGCCAGATTTCCAAAGATGATGATCTGATAACCGGCAAGCTGGGCGATGATATGGGGGTCGAGGCCGGTGCGGCGGCGGCAAAGGTCTGTGCCATCAACCTGTTGGCGCAGGTCAAGGCGGCCTGCGGCGGCGATATTGACAAGCTGGTGCGCGTGATCAAGTTGACCGGTTTCGTGAACTCGACCGCAGATTTCACCGCGCAGCCGCAGGTGATCAACGGTGCATCTGATTTCCTGGTCGAGGCGCTGGGCGATGCCGGTCGTCATTCCCGTTCCGCCGTCAGTGCTGCCGCGTTGCCACTGGGCGTGGCCGTTGAAATCGAAGGTATCTTTGAGGTCCAATGACACCGTCCCTGCCTTCCGTGTTCCTGCAGACCCCGATCGCGCATCGGGCGCTGCATGACAAATCGGACAACCGCCCGGAAAACAGCCGGGCGGCCATTCAGGCCGCGATAGAGGCCGGATATGGGATCGAGATTGATCTGCAACGGACCTCGGACAACCGGGCGATGGTGTTTCATGACTATGACATGACGCGTCTGACCGGACAGTCGGGTCCGATTCAGCAGATCTCGGCAGCACAGGCGCAGGCCACGCGGCTGCTGCATGCCGATGACGGCATCCCCACGCTGGACGAGGTGCTTCAGATGGTGGGCGGCACGGTACCGCTGCTGATCGAATTCAAGGATCAGGACGGCGCGATGGGAACTGATGTCGGACCGCTTGAGGCAGACGCCGTTCGGGCGTTGCAAGGCTATGACGGACCGGTGGCGCTGATGTCTTTCAATCCCAACTCCGTTGCCGAGCTGGCGCGTATTGCCCCGCATCTTCCGCGCGGCATCGTGACGTGCTCGTATCAGCCCAAAGTCGAACTGTTGCCGCAGAAGGTCTGCGATCACCTGCGTGACATTCCCGATTTCGACCGGGTCGGCGCCAGTTTCATCAGCCACGAGGTCGCAGACCTGTCCCGCCCCCGTGTGGCCGAGCTGAAAGCGCGGGGTGTGCCGATTCTGTGCTGGACGGTCCGGTCGCCTGAACAAGAGGCACAGGCGCGCGAGGTTGCCGACAATGTGACCTTCGAAGGGTATTTGGCCCCGCATCCGGGTTGAACCCTTCCCCCACCGTCACAGATAAAGGTCAGACGCGGAGGGCACATGGATCAGGCGCAAATCGAAGTTCAGGTTCTGGGATCGCTGTCGCAGATTTCTGCTGAGGATTGGGACAGTTGCGCCTGCCCCGAGGCTGCCGATGGCGGGCGACCGCTGGACCCGTTTACCACCCACCGGTTTCTCTTGGCGTTGGAAAACAGCGGGTCGGTTGGGCGTGGTACCGGATGGCAACCGCAACACCTGACTGCCCATCTGGACGGGATAATGATTGGCGCGGCCCCGATGTATGCCAAATCGCACAGCCAGGGCGAATATATCTTCGATCACAACTGGGCGCATGCCTACGAAAATGCAGGTGGTCGGTATTATCCCAAGCTGCAGATTGCCGTGCCCTTCACCCCAGCAACCGGGCGGCGCTTTTTGGTACGGCCGGGATACGAGGTGGTGGGAATGTCGGCGCTGGTGCAAGGCGCGGTGCAACTGGCCGCCGACAATCGGGTGTCGTCACTGCACGCCACATTCTGCACCGAGGATGAGGCCATTGCCGGTGAGCAGATGGGTCTGATGCTGCGCACTTCGCAGCAGTTCCACTGGCTCAACGATGCATTTGCGGATTTCGACGGGTTTCTGCGGGCGTTGTCCTCGCGCAAACGCAAGAATATCCGCAAGGAACGGACGCAAGCCTGTGGGTTCGGAGGTCAGATTCGCACTTTGACCGGCGATGAGCTGCGACCGGAACATTGGGATGCCTTCTGGCGCTTCTATCAGGACACCGGATCACGCAAATGGGGCGCACCGTACCTGACCCGTCAATTCTTTGATATAGTGCATGAAACCATGGCGGATGACATAGCCTTGGTGCTGGCGGAGCGCGACGGCTATCCGATTGCCGGGGCGCTGAATTTCATCGGGCGCGAAACGCTCTTTGGCCGCTATTGGGGCTGCGTCGAACATCACCCCTGCCTGCATTTCGAATTGTGCTACTATAGGGCGATTGATTTTGCCATTGCCCATGGTCTGGCCCGGGTTGAAGCCGGGGCGCAGGGTGAACACAAGCTGGCACGAGGCTATATGCCCGCGCGCACGCATAGCTTGCATTGGGTCGGTGACCCCGGTTTTGCCGATGCGATCCGAAAATATCTGGACGCCGAGGCCGCAGCAGTGGGAGAAGAGATCGAGATCCTGACGGAATACGGCCCGTTCAGGAAATTGAACCCGGAGGAACAGCAATGACCGAACTATTGTCGATCGAGACCCGCGGGCCGCTGCTGGACCCGCTGTTCAAGAATGGCTGGACCATGGTCGAAGGCCGGGATGCGATCACCAAGACCTTTATCTTCGAGGATTTCGTCCACGCCTTCGGCTGGATGACGCAGGTGGCGATATTTGCCGAGAAATGGAACCACCATCCTGAATGGTCCAATGTCTACCGCACGGTCGAGGTGACGTTGGCCACTCATGACGTGGGCGGTCTTTCCGCGTTAGACGCAAAGCTGGCGCGCAAAATGGACAGTCTCTGCTAGCGGTTACCCTCACCGACGCCACCCGCCAATGCAGCGGTCACACCCATTTGGCCGAATTCAGCGGGGGTAACGGTGCCGTTGCTGACATCGATGTCGCCCGGAATACGCGTTGTCCGGTTGCCGATCTGGCGCACGCTGCGTGCGGCCGGATTGATATCCAGACAGCGATTGTTGTAGCAGGTCAGCCCGGACGTATTGATCTGAATGCGCGTCTGCCCGTCCGGCCCGGTTACCACCGGCGCCTGTGGAACGTCACAGGCCGCCAACAGGCTCAGAAAGCCGAGAAGTCGCCATTTTTGCATGATACGCCCCCGTGTGGATGACCTCGCTGAGCGCGAGGTCGTCCAGTTTAATCCAGCTGGCCGTTCTGGTTCTTGTCAGCCGACAGGAAATCATCGTTCATCTGCGCGTCGTATTCCGCCCTTGAGATAAAGTCATCGTTGTTCCGGTCAACCTCCTGAAACTGTTTGATGTCCAGAAACGGTTTGGCCTCCTGCAATCCCAACGAACCGTTCTTGTCCTCATCCATCTCCTGGAATGCATAATCGGAAAAGGCGTCGAACTCGTCCCGGGACAGGAACCCGTCATTGTTCGCGTCGATGGCTTTCAGCTCGTTTTCATGCAGCTCGCCCACGGTTTCTGCCGAGGCGGCACCGGCCAGCAAAACGGCCGCGGCGATAATAAATCCACGTGTCATTCCGGTTCTCCTCAACATGCGTATCTGTTGCCTTCAATGGCACCGGCGGCAGCACCTGCCGCTGTCAGGATGGATTTGCCTGATCCGCCGCCGAACTGGTTGCCGATGGCGCCGCCAATCAGCGCACCGCCCAGCGAGCCGCTGAGACAAGCGATTTCGTGCTGGCGCGCCGCCTGTTGTTGCGGGGTCGGGGCTGGGCCGCAGGCGGCCAGCGCCCCCGCAGAACCGAGCAAGAGTGTAATGATTTTCAGCTTCATCGAAAAACTCCCTGATTGTATTGTTCGAATATTGGCAGATCAGGGCGTTGCATCAAGTTAAATGGCAGTCATGGCCCCGGGTGCCCCCGGAGCCAACTGGTATCAGATGACGTCCAGCAGACCCTCGCCCGCCGAAATTTCGCAGGCACCGGGGTTCTCTTCTACATTCAACGCCACCACCTTGCCGTCCTCGACCAGCATGGCATAGCGCTTGGACCGGGCGATCAGCCCGGCGGGCGGGGCGTCGAAATCCATGCCGATGGCCTTGGTGAACTCGGAAGCTGCGTCGCCCAGCATTGTCAGACCGGCCTCGGTGGCGCCGGTGGCCTCACCCCAGGCTTTCATCACGAAGGGGTCGTTGACCGAGACGCAGATGATCTCGTCCACGCCCTTGGCATCGAACTGGTCCTTGGTGCGCATGAAGCTGGGCACATGGGCCGAATGGCAGGTCGGCGTAAAGGCGCCGGGCACCGCAAAGATCACAACTTTGCGCCCTTTGGTCTTGTCTGAAATCCGCACCTCTTCGGGGCCGTCCGCGCCCAGTTGGGTCAGCGTGGCGTCGGGCAGCATGTCACCTGTTGAAATCATTTTAAGCTCCTGTCGTTTGGATTTGCAGAGTCGGGCTCAGCCGCAATATAGGTGGTCGTGTGGATGAGACCACGTGAATTCGACAGGGCGGGAGGAACATGAGCCATATTGTCGTGATCGGTGCGGGGCAGGCGGGGTCTTCGCTTGTCGCCAGGCTGCGCAAGGACGGGTTTGACGGGGACATCACCCTGATCGGAGCCGAGCCGCATTTGCCCTATCAGCGCCCGCCGCTGTCCAAGGCCTATCTGCTGGGCGAGATGGAACTGGAACGCCTGTTCCTGCGTCCCGAGAGTTTTTACGTCGAGAACAATATCACCCTGCGTCTGGGCCAGCGTGTCACCGCGATTGACCCGCAGGCCAAGACTGTGACCGTAGGGGATGAGGTCATCTCTTACGACGACCTAGCGTTGACCACCGGGTCGGACCCGCGTTACCTGCCGGCCGCGATTGGCGGCGATCTAGAGGGTGTCCACGTGGTGCGCGATCTGGCCCATATCGACGAGATGGAGCCCCGCGTGACCGACGGTGCGCGTGCACTGATTGTCGGTGGCGGCTATATCGGGCTCGAGGCCGCAGCGGTCTGTGCCAAGCGCGGGGTCAAGGTGACCTTGGTTGAGATGGCCGACCGTATTCTGCAACGGGTGGCCGCGCCCGAGACCAGCGATTATTTCCGCGCGCTGCATACCGAATACGGCGCCGATATCCGCGAAGGCGTCGGGTTGGAGCGTCTGCTCGGTGAAAACGGCAAGGTGGTGGGCGCGGTTCTGACAGATGGCACTGAGTTGCAGGTCGATTTTGTCGTCGTCGGCGTTGGCATTGCCCCCTCGACCCAGCTGGCCGAGATGGCTGGGCTGGAACTGGACAACGGTATCAAGACCGACGCCCATGGCCGCACGTCCGACCCGTCGATCTGGGCGGCGGGCGATTGTGCCTCATTCCCGCATGGCGGTGCCCGTATCCGTCTGGAAAGCGTCCCAAACGCGATCGATCAGGCCGAAATCGTGGCTCAGAACATGCTGGGCGCGACCAAGGACTACGTTGCAACGCCGTGGTTCTGGTCGGATCAGTATGACGTCAAGCTGCAGATCGCTGGCCTGAACACCGGATATGACCGCGTGGTGACGCGGCAGGGAAACGGCCAGACCGTCTCCTTCTGGTATTACAAGGGCGACCAGCTTATTGCCGTGGACGCGATGAATGATCCACGCGCCTATATGGTCGGCAAACGTCTGATTGAATCGGGCAAGACCGCCGATCCTGCTATCGTGGCCGACGCGAGCGCGGACCTGAAGCCGCTGCTCAAGGCGTGAGGATCATCGCCGGAGAGTTCCGGGGCCGCGCCTTGGCCTCGGTTGGCAAAGGGGATGCGGGCGCACATCTGCGCCCGACCACCGATCGCGTGCGCGAGAGCCTGTTTAACGTGCTTAGCCACCAGATCGACTTTGACGGGCTGCGCGTGCTGGACCTGTTTGCGGGCACTGGCGCGCTGGGGCTCGAGGCTCTGTCACGTGGCGCGGCGCATGTGACATTTGTAGATGATGGGCGCGTGGCGCAGGGCCTGATCCGCAAGAATATCGACCTGACCCGCAGCGCCGACCGCACCGATCTGATCCGCCGGGATGTCACGCGGCTGGGCCAAAACCCCGGCGCGCCCTATGATCTGGTCTTTCTGGACCCACCTTACGGCAAGTCCATGGGGCAGAAGGCTTTCGCTGCCCTGTCGCAGGGGTGGATTGCCGACGATGCCCTGATCGTGTGGGAGGAAAACGCTCCGATGCAACCGCCCGAGGGGTTCGCCCTGCAAGACAGCCGAAAATACGGCGACACGCATATCACCCTGATGTGGAGCGATACCCCGAATGCATGATCTGGTCATTTTCGACTGCGACGGCGTTCTGGTCGATAGTGAGCCGCTGTCTAATCAGGTGCTGGTCGACAATCTCGGGCGCTATGGTCTTGATCTGACCCTTGAGGACAGCGTGGGTTTTTTTGTTGGTGGCACCATGATCGGTGTTCGGGACAAGGCCCGGGAGCTGGGCGCGGACTTGCCGGATGACTGGGTCGATGAGGTCTATGCCGAAACCTATGACCGCCTACAGCAGGGCGTGGGCTTGATGCCGGGTGTTTCGGATTTGCTGACCACGCTGGACTCATGCGGCGTCCCCTATTGTGTTGCCTCAAACGGCAGCCCGGACAAGATGAAAATCACGCTGGGGCAGAACGGACTGTGGGATCGTTTTCAGGGCGTGATGTTCTCGGCACATGTGTTGGGCACGGCGAAACCCGACCCGACAATGTTCCTGACTGCGGCGGAACAGTTCGGCGCCTTGCGGCCGGTGGTCATCGAAGACAGCGCCAGCGGTGTGACCGCCGCAATCCGCGCCAATATGCGCTGTCTGGCCTATGCACCGCAGGGGGGCGGTGAAAAGTTGGCCAGGCTCGGTGCTGAAGTGATCACCGATATGGCCGAGGTTCCGGTGCTTTTGGGGATTTGACCGGGACGTGCTAGAATTCAAGCATGGACCGCGCCCTGACACCTCCGATCTGGACTGTTCCGCAGGAAACCGACGCAACCACCGGACCCGAGCGGAAACCCACCCGCGCGCCGGTGTTCATCCACGACGCGGTGACGCCATGGGGGCAGGAAACCCTGTTGCTGAAACTGATGCGCGATCAGGCCGCCGATCAGGAGGAGTAGGTCGGGTGAAATTTGTCGCCCGGTGACAGGGTAAAGATATCGACCCCATCTGCCGTCACGCCCACCGAATGTTCGAACTGCGCCGACAGCGACTTGTCTCTGGTCACCGCGGTCCAGTCGTCGGCCAGCGTCTTGGTCTCGGGGCGGCCCAGATTGACCATTGGTTCGATGGTGAAGAACATGCCCTCTTCCAGAACGGCACCGGTGCCGGGACGGCCATAATGCAGCACGTTGGGCGGCGCGTGGAACACCCGGCCCAGACCGTGACCGCAGAAATCACGCACAACACTCATCCGGTGCGCCTCGACATAAGCCTGAATGGCGTGGCCGATATCACCGAACGTATTGCCCGGCTTGACCATCTCTATCCCCTTGAACAGGGCGTCATGGGTCACCTGGATCAGGCGCTCGGCCTTGCGCGGCAATTTGCCCGCCACATACATGCGGGACGTATCGCCGAACCAGCCGTCAACGATGACCGTGACGTCGATATTCAGGATATCACCATCCTTCAGCCGCTTGTCGCCAGGAATTCCGTGACAAACCACGTGATTCACACTAATGCAGCTGGCGTGCTGATAGCCCTTGTAGCCGATGGTGGCCGAGGTTGCTCCCGCGTCCTCGACCATTTGCGTGATCAGACCGTCGATCACGCCGGTGGTCTGGCCGGGAAAGACGTGCTCGGCAATGTCATCCAGAATCCGCGCGGCCAGGGCTCCTGCCGCGTGCATGCCGGCAAAGTCACCCTGTTCATAGATGCGGATACCGTCTTTGGTCAGACGGCCACGATGTTCCTTCATGGATGCGAGGCTCCAAATGTTTCGCGCGGCATTTCTTTTACGCTGCTTGTGCAGAAAGTACCAGAGGGTGTCGGGTCGCAATGTCAGAACCACCCACCCGATCACATGTAGACCATCAGGTAATAATGAACTAGCACAAGGCAAGTCCGGGCGGGCACACGAAACAGAGAAGGGCAGGCCGATGCAAAGAAAAGCTGACCAGTTGAGGGCCGAGATTGCCAGCATCAGTGAGCTTCTCAAGGCCGGGCGACCGGATCGCGCGTTCAAGCGGGCCACCAAGGCTGCCAAGAAATGGCCAAAAGCTGCGGCCTTGCCAAGACTTGCGGGCATCAGCGCGGTGCAGCAGCAAAAACCCAAACTGGCCCAGACCCATTTCCATCAGGCCTGGCGACTGGATCCCGAAAACGCCGAGTTGACCCAGAACTATGCGCTCAGCCTGGTTCAGGGGGGCGATCCCGCCGATGCGCTGACGTTTCTGGATAAGGTCGCTGCGCGCGGCCCTCTAAGCCCCGCCCTGCAGTTCATCCGCGCGCTGGCCCTGCTGCAAGAGCAGCAGCCGGAACAGGCGCTGGCCGATGTCGAGCAGGTCTTGAGTCGCGAGCCTGCCAATCCGAACGCACAGATCCTGAAGGCGGACATTCTGGATTCGATGCACCGCTGGGGCGACGCTGTCGAGGTGCTGACGGCGCTGGTCAAAAAACAGCCGAGATTCTTTCCCGGCTTGCTGCGGCTGGCCAGATCGCAACTGGGCCTGGGTCAATTGGGCGACGTTCTGAAAAATACCCGCGCAACCCTTGCTTTGGCGCCAGAACATCCGGACGCGCTGGAAATGATGGCCGGACTGCCGAACCTCACTTTTGACGACATAGCCACGCTGCAGGCCCGGATTTCCAATACGCTGGAACGCGGCCTGGCAGCCAACCCTGAGGACGAGGTGAAACTGCGTTTTGCTGCGGCCAATCTGGCGCGCCGGCAAAAGAACACTGCGCAGGAAATGCAGCACCTGGCTGAGGCCCACAAACTGCAGCGCAACGGGTTCGAAGCCTGGGAAGAACGCAGCGCCAAAGACTGCGCCAAACGGCTGGCCGCCCCTTTGCCCGCTGCCGGGTCTGAACCATCCGCAGGCATCCCCCGGCCGATTTTCGTGGTCGGCCTGCCCCGGTCCGGCACCACGCTGGTCGAGCGTATTCTGGCCCGCCATTCCACCGTTCAGGGTCTCGGAGAGCTGCCCTCGGTCCATCAATGGGCCCGGCAGGCCGAAGCGCAGCCGCCGGAATGGCGTGAAATCAATGGGCTGACAGATCACTACATGGCAAAGCTGCCCGCGCTGTCCGGGAATGCCAAGGCCTTTGTGGATAAAGCCCCCGGCAACTATGCCTTTCTGGGTGAGATCGCGCAGGCGTTCCCCAACGCCGTGATCCTCAACGTGTTGCGCGATCCGCGCGATGTCGCCCTGTCCATGTGGCGCGCGAATTTCGGAGCGGGTGGGCTGTACTACACCCATGACCTGAACTGGATGGCGGCCGAGGCCAACCGGTATCAGCGTTACATGCGCCACTGGCATCAGCTTATGCCGGGCCGCATCCACGATATCCGGTATGAGACTTTGGTGGGCAACCTAAAGGGCACAGCCGAAGAACTGGCGCGGATTTGTGATCTGCCTTTCGAGGACGCCATGCTGACGCCGGACCAATCCGCGAATGCGATCAAAACGGCCAGTAACTTGCAGGCCCGGCAGCCGGTTAACACAGCCTCTGTCGGAGGCTGGCAAGCGGTGGCGGATCAGTTGGAGCCGTTTGTGCAAGGTTTGGACACGGATCTGTGGCCGCAGGTTTTTGATCGGCAATCTAAAGCTTAGTCTAATACAAGAGCTTTACACGGTGGGAATCCAAGCCAACGGGCGCTGAGCCCTGAGTCCTTGATCGCAACTTTCAAACGATCCGAGAAAAATACGCGGCTTCTGATGCTGCGATCCATCCAGAAGTCTAGATCACAGGCGGACGACGGGTCGACCGCAAGCTTGTTTTTGTCTTCAGGGATTGACCTCCACGCTAATCCCTTGGTTCCAACCGGTCTAAGCCCAATAGATTGATCCGGGACGAGTGTTTTTCGGTTCTCCAAAATATGCATGAAAAACCATCGCCGCCCAGGATAGGGCGTTTCTTGGTCGTATTCGCGCAACTCTACCTCATGAAACCGGGTTCGGCCGAGCCCAAACTGCTTCAGCAGATCACGCATCGACTCCGACACAAAAATCAAACCCAAATGGCCCGTAAAAATATCCGGCAGATTTTCCTTCTTTTTCTTGGGGAGATCGCGAAATTCGAAATAAATGTAGTCCGGATACTCGGACACATCTATGTCCTGCGCATCTTCGTTTCTTTTTCGAAACGCCACATACCCGGACGGTCGTGGAGCATCCAGATGGACCTCGACGGGCTGGACATTGCGGGTGCCGTACAGAAGGAGGGATTCCCAAACTTTCTTATGTGTCACTGCTTCCTCAAAGTGCGGTAATTGCGTAGAATTTCATCAATACGTTAATTGCAAGCTATCCTATGCGGTTTACGACCCAAACACCTTCTGGCGAAATCTCAGTCCCATAAACCAACCGCTCCACCCCCTGTGCCTGTGCGGCCTCGAACGCTGCCGCATAGGTCGGGTCGATATCTGTGGCTAGCGCGAAGCTGTCGCAATCGGTGCGCTGCACCAGGTACAGCATGATCGCCCGGTGTCCCTGTGCCACCATCGCCGCCAGCTCACCCAGATGTTTTGTGCCGCGGGCGGTGACGCTGTCGGGGAACTCGGCCAGACCCGGCTGGCGCGACAGGGTGACGCTTTTGACCTCGACGTAAGCGTCCGGCAGGCCCGGCTGGGTCAGCAGAAAGTCGATGCGGCTGTTTTCACCGTACTTCACCTCGGGGCGGACAGTTTCATAAGCGGCCAGTTCGGGGATTTCACGTGCCTCCAACGCGGCGCGCAGGGCCTTGTTCGGGACCGACGTGTCGACCCCGGTGAAATGGCCATTTTCATGATCGACCAGCCGCCAGCCGTATTTCAGCTTTTTCTTCGGGTCGTCATTGGGCTCCAGCCAGGTTTTCTCACCCGGCTCTGCCAGCCCCATCATTGAACCCGGATTTGCGCAGTGGGCGGTGACCTCGCGCCCGTCCTCCAATGTGCAATCCGCCAGAAAGCGTTTGTAGCGGCGGATCAGGCGGGCGGGGACAAGGGGGGTTTCAAATCGCATGTCTCAGGGCCTATACCTGCCCTAACGGTCGATCAAGAGGGGGGCACGCACCATGGCCAATCCAACCGCCGCAATGCTGGTGATCGGGGATGAGATACTCTCGGGCCGGACCCGCGATGCGAATATGCACTATCTCGCTGGGGAACTGACCAAACATGGCATCGACCTCAAAGAGGTGCGGATCGTCAGCGACGATGCCCCTGCGATCGAGGCGGCGGTCAAGGCTTTGTCCGACGGCCACGACCATGTTTTCACCAGTGGCGGGATTGGCCCGACCCATGACGACATTACCGCCGATTGTATCGCCCGCGCCTTCGGGGTGCATATCGACATTCGCGACGATGCGCGCGCCCTGTTGCAGGCGCATTATGACAAGTCGGGATTGGAGTTTAACGAGGCCCGCCTGCGCATGGCACGCATCCCGGACGGAGCGGAATTGATCGACAATCCGGTCTCGACTGCGCCGGGGTTCACTATCGGCAACGTGCATGTGATGGCAGGGGTGCCGTCGGTGTTTCAGGCGATGGTGGCCAGTGTGTTGCCCGGCCTGACCGGGGGCAGCCCGTTGTTTTCCCAGACTCTGCGTGTGAACAGGGGCGAAGGTGATATTGCGGCCACTCTTTCCGCGCTGGCCGAGGAGTTTTCAGACCTGTCCATCGGGTGTTATCCGTTCCAGATCAACGGTGTTTTCGGGGCGAACGTGGTGTTGCGTGGCACCGATGGCGCGCGCATCGATGCCGCCACGACCCGGCTTGCGAAAGAGCTTGAATTGTGAACGTCAACTGGGCGGACATCGTCGATGGCACATGGCCTGCTGCGCGGTATGATCGGCTGGGGCCGTTTCAACTGCGTCAGGGGCAAGGCGGTGGGTCGCGCGTATCTGCAGCCAATGCGCTGGGTCCGGCAAGCGAGGCTGATATCGATGCCGCCGAGGCTGCGATGCAGGCGATGGGGCAAAAGCGCATCTTCTGCCTGCGCCCGGGGGATGAGGCGCTGGATAACCAACTGGCCGCGCGCGGGTATCAGGTTCTGGATCCGGTCAACATCTATGCCTGCCCGACCGATCACCTGACGGGTACGCCGATCCCCCGTGTCAAGGTGTTCCTCACGCCCGAGCCGCTGGCGATCATGCGCGAAATCTGGGCGAAGGGCGGCATCGGTCCCGAGAGGCTTGCCGTGATGGAACGCGCGCAGGGTCCGAAAACCAGCCTGCTTCTGCGCCACAGTGATCATCCTGCCGGGACCGGTTTTGTTGCTGTTCACGGCGGGGTCGCGATGGTTCACGCGCTGGAAATCCTACCCGATCATCGCCGTCAGGGCCTTGGCGGCTGGGCAATGCGCGCCGCCGCCTTCTGGGCACGGGAAAATGGGTCAGATACGCTCAGCGTGATCTGCACCAGGGCAAACGCCGGGGCAAACGGGCTTTATCACGCGCTCGGGATGGAGATTGCCGGCGAATACCACTACCGTCAGCTTATTTGAGGAGAAAGCCCGACGTGACCGACCAAACCGCCCCAACTGCGCTGGACCTGCCGATGGTGGACCCGCTGCCGCCCGAGACGCAGAAATACTTTGATATCTGCGTGGATAAGCTGGGCTTTGTGCCGAACGTGCTGCGGGCCTATGCGTTTGACATCGACAAGCTGAACGCCTTCACCGCGATGTATAACGACCTGATGCTGGGCGATAGCGGCCTCAGCAAGCTGGAACGTGAGATGATCGCGGTGGTCGTATCGGCGATTAACAAGTGCTTCTACTGTCTTGTGGCGCATGGCGCGGCGGTGCGGCAATTGTCGGGTGATCCGCAGCTGGGGGAAATGCTGGTGATGAATTACCGTGTCGCGCCTCTGGACACGCGCCAACGGGCGATGCTGGACTTTGCCGCCAAGATGACCTCGGCAAGTACCGAGGTCGAGGAACCCGACCGCCAGCGCCTGCGGGATGTGGGGTTCACGGATCGCGACATCTGGGACATCGCCAACGTGGCCGGCTTTTTCAACATGTCAAACCGGGTCGCCAGTGCCACGGCGATGATTCCGAACGACCAATATCACGCGCAGGCCCGATGATCCGCTTTGCCTCACTGATCCTGTTGCTGTTGGTCGGGCCGGGTATCGCGCAGGACCTGACGTTGCCTTCGGGCGCACGCCAGATCAGCGACCGGGTCAGCCCGCTTGACAGCTATGACCTGCCAACCGGCCCGTTTGCCGATGGCACCTTGCCGACGCGGCAGGTTGAGGGGCGGGTTGAACGGATCACATGGCGCTTGCAATCGGGCTCCAGTACGACGCTGCAATTGCTGGCCCCACTGCGCGATCAGATCGTCGCGCAGGGCTATGACGTGCTGTTCGAATGCGAGGCCCGCACCTGTGGTGGGTTCGATTTCCGCTTCGGAACCGAGGTTGTTCCGACCCCCGACATGTATGTGGCGATTCAGGATTACCGCTTTCTGTCGGCCACCCGCGGCGACGATGTGCTAAGTCTGCTGGTCAGTCGCAACCCGCCCAGCGGGTACGTTCAGTTGATCCGGGTCTCTCCGGTTGACGCCGAGGCCCCACCACCTCTGGTGATCGAGGAAACGGCCGATGTATCCGGCGGGTTACTGGCCGCGTTGGAACAGAACGGGCATGTGATTCTGGACGATCTGCATTTCCGCACCGGAGAGATCACGCTGGGCGATGGCCCATTTGCCTCACTAAACCGGATCGCGGCCTATCTGGCCGACAACCCCGGTACGCGGCTGGCGCTGGTCGGTCACACGGACGATTCCGGCGCGCTGGATGCCAATATCTCGGTCAGCACGGGTCGGGCGCAGGCGGTCCGGGCTCGCCTGATCGAGTCGCATGGGGTTGCTGCCGACCGGGTTGAAGCCCGTGGCATTGGATATCTGGCCCCCCTGACCTCGAATGCCACGCCCGAAGGCCGCGACCTGAACCGCCGGGTCGAGGCGGTTCTGCTGGTCAATTGACCCCGGTGACACAGGTCTGACAGGCGAGCCGATCGAATACGAAAGGAGCCCACATGACTGACCAGACACCAACGCCGCAGGCATTGATCATTGGCGCGGGGACCGGTCTGTCGGCCTCGTTCGCGCGGGCATTGGCACAGGGCGGATATGCCGTGCATCTGACGGCCCGCGACGTGTCCGATCTGGCACCCTTGGCCACCGAGACAGGGGCGAGGCTGCATCAGTTGGATGGCACGGAAGCCCAAGGCGTGGCGGCGCTGGTTGCCGGTCTGCCGGGAGAGCTGCGGGTTGCGTGTTATAACCCTTCGGCCCGGCAGCGTGGCCCGATCACCGAGCTTGATCCGGAAACGGTACGCAAGGCGGTAGAAGTCACCGCACATGGGGCGTTTCTGCTGGGTCAGGCCGCCGCCCGCCGGATGTTGGATCAGCCGATGCGCGACAACCGACGTGGCACGATCCTGTTCACCGGCGCCTCGGCAGGGGTCAAAGGTTTCCCGCTTTCGGCACCTTTTGCCATGGGCAAGTTTGCGCAACGGGGGCTGGCGCAGTCCATGGCACGCGAACTGCACCCCCGAGGCATCCATGTGGCCTGGGTCAATATCGACGGCGGTATCCGCAATCCGGACCGGGTTGCAGGGGCTGACACGCCCGACTCGATGCTGGACCCGGATGCCATCGCACGGGAGTACATGCATCTGATCCATCAGGACCGCTCGGCCTGGAGCGATGAGTTGACCCTGCGCCCGTGGGTTGAACGGTTCTGAGCGGACAAAAAAAGGCCCGCGCAGATGCACGGGCCGTCGAGGTTCACCGGGGGAGATATTACCAGTCCATCGGGCCCTTTTCGTTGAAAGACTCGACAAGAAAATCAATAAATGCCCGCACCTTTGGCTGGGTAAAGCGGCCGGGCGGGTAGACGGCATAGACGCCCTGCACTTCGTCGGGCAACGACGGCATCGCATCCAGAACCGCACCGGATTTCAGCGCGTCCGCGTACAGGTAGCTGGGCAGATATGCGATCCCCAGCCCGGAGATGGCCGCATTCAACAGCGATTGCCCGTCATTGACGCTCAGCCAGCCTGCGGTGCGCACCTGCCGTTTTTCACCCGAAGGTGCCGTCAGTTTCCACACATTGCCTGAGGATTGGCTGGAGTAGTGCAGCAACTTGTGTTCGTTCAGGTCGTCGATCTTCTGCGGACGTCCGAATTTCTCGATATAGCTGGGCGCGGCGACCATCCGTTTGACAGTTTCCGTCAGCTTGCGGGCGCGCAGAGTGCTGTCTTCCAGCTCACCAATGCGCACGGCAACGTCGAACCCTTCCGAGATCAGCTCCACATAGCGGTTGTTCAGCACCATGTTCACGGTGATATCCGGATAGGCTGCGAGGAAATCCGAAAGAACCGGCGACAGGTGATTCACGCCGAAATCCGTCGCCACGCTGATCCTTAGCAGGCCCGAGGGGGCCGACTGCATCGAGGTCACCAGCGCATCCGCCTCGCCCGCGTCGTTCAGCACGCGGCGGGCACGGTCGTAATAGGCCAGCCCGATCTCGGTGGGGGACACGCGGCGTGTCGTACGGTTGAGCAGCCGTGCGCCCAGTCGGGCCTCAAGGCTGGACACGTGCTTTGACACTGCCGATTTGGAGATGCCCATCTTCTTGGCCGCATCGGTGAAGCCACCCTGGTCCACCACATTGGCAAAGGCTTCCATTTCGGTAAGTCGATCCATTCTCGTTCCCCGGGTGCAAAATCTTTGCCTGACTGTCGCCTTCAATCTGGGCGGAAACAGGGCAGACATGGGATAATATCAGGGATTTGAATCAGATCGTTTGCAGATGGGAAACGCGGAAACAATGGTTTCCGGTGCCGCTACAGAGCCTGCAAGACAAGGATTTTCGGCGTTTATGTCCGAATGTGTTAAGATGAGAATGGCAAATTTGTGACCACGGAGGAGATCATGAAAGCCTTGCTTGCCCCAGCTGCCTTGTGCCTGTTCGCAACCCTTGCGACGGCCGGAGGGGAAACCGCATCCAACCCCGAAGCTAAAGTCTATTTCGTGAATCTGGCAGATGGGGACACCGTTCAATCCCCGGTAACTGTGGTCTTTGGCCTCAGCGGCATGGGCGTGGCCCCCGCCGGGACCGAGAAGGAAAACACCGGCCATCATCACCTGCTGATCGACCGCCCACCGCTGGGTGAGGGCGAAGACGGCGCGGATGAACTGGCCAACGGTCTACCCTCGGACGACAACCACCTGCATTTCGGCGGCGGCCAGACTGAGGTGACATTGGACCTCGCCCCAGGTGAGCACACGCTGCAACTGGTGCTGGGCGATGCGGGCCACGTGCCGCACGCCACGCCGATTGTGTCCGAGGTGATTACGATTACAGTGGAATAATTACCGGGATCGGCCATGAACCCGGTTTACAATAATCTGGATGTCGGAAACTCTGTCGGCCAAAACAGGAGGCCAAAATGTCGCTGGAGTTCTTTCTGACATCCTTGATTGTGGTGTTGTTGCCCGGAACCGGAGTGATTTACACGCTGGCTGTTGGCCTTGGGCGTGGGTTTCGCGCCAGCCTTGCGGCGGCGGCGGGATGCACAATAGGCATCGTACCGGCAGCTCTGGCCAGTATCATCGGGCTTGCGGCCCTTTTGCATACCAGCGCGCTGGCCTTTCAGATCATCAAGTATCTGGGTGTCCTCTACCTGTTTTATATGGCTTGGGGTATCGTCAAAGAAGGCGGAGCAATGGAGGTAAATGCCGAGAAATCCTCGGCAGGTCACCTCAAGATCGCGGTGACCGGGACGTTGATCAACGTACTTAATCCCAAACTGTCCCTGTTTTTTCTGGCCTTCCTGCCTCAGTTTCTGCCAGCCGGCACGGCGAATGCCGGTATGGAACTGGCCAAGCTGGCCACCGCCTTTATGGCGATGACCTTTGTGGTCTTTGTCGGATACGGTGCCTGCGCTGCCCTTGCACGGGATTACGTCATTCGCAAACCATCCGTGATGGCCTGGATCAAACGGTGTTTCGCGACAGCGTTCGGTGCGTTGGGCGTCAAGCTGGCGCTCTCTGAGTAATCAGAGAGCCGCAGCCAGCCGTGTTCCCTGATTGATCGCCCGTTTGGCGTCCAGCTCTGCCGCGACATCCGCACCGCCAATCACATGCGGGGTGATGCCGCGGTCGATCAGCGCATCTGCAAGGCTGCGCTCGGACACCTGCCCAGAGCACAGGACAATTGTATCCGCCGCAATCACGGTGGGGTCGGCGCGTTCTTCGCCAAAACTGATATGCAGGCCATCCGCGTCAATGCGCTCGTAATTCACGCCGCCGACGAAATCGACGTCCTTCATCTTCAGCGTTGCGCGGTGAATCCAGCCGGTCGTCTTGCCCAGCCCCTTGCCATGCGCCTGTTTCTTGCGCTGCAGCAGAGTGACGTCGCGCGCAGGGGCTTCGGGTTGCGGGCCTTCCGGCGCCAGCCCCGAGCGGTGCTGTTCCGGGTCGGTCACGCCCCATTCCTTCATCCAGGCGGGCAGATCGGTGGTGATGCTGTGGCCGTTCTCCAGCAGGAATTCCGACACGTCGAACCCGATACCGCCTGCGCCGATCACGGCAACGGTTTTTCCAACCTCGGCCTTGTCGCGCAGCACGTCGATATAGTTGACGACGTTGTCACGGTCCTGTCCCGGAATTTGAGGGTCGCGCGGCGTGACACCGGTGGCGATAACCACCTCGTCAAAGCCGGTCAGGTCGTCGGCGCCGACCTCACGGTTCAGCTCCACCTTGACGCCCAAATCAGCCATCATGGTGCGGTACCAATCGACCAGCCCCCAGAATTCTTCCTTGCCCGGCACCTGTTTGGCCATGTTCAGCTGACCGCCGATCTCGGCAGCGCGGTCGAACAGGGTCACGTCATGGCCGCGCTGGGCGGCGGTCATGGCGGTGGAAAGTCCGGCCGGACCGGCACCGACGATCGCAACGGTCTTCGGCGTCTCGGCCTGGCCAATCTCCAGCTCAGTTTCGTGGCAGGCGCGCGGGTTGACCAGGCACGAGGTCAGCTTGCCGCTGAAGGTGTGATCCAGACAGGCCTGGTTGCAGGCGATACAGGGCGCGATCTGGGCGGACTGACCGGCCATCGCCTTGTTCACGAAATCCGCATCCGCCAGCATCGGGCGCGCCAGTGACACCATGTCGGCGCAGCCGGTGGACAGAACCTCTTCGGCCACTTCAGGTGTGTTGATCCGGTTCGAAGTAATCACCGGGATACCGACCTTGCCCATCAGCTTTTTGGTCACCCAGGCGAAGGCCGCGCGCGGAACGCTGGTCGCGATGGTGGGAATCCGCGCCTCGTGCCAGCCGATGCCGGTGTTGATGATCGTGGCCCCGGCCTGTTCGATCCGCTGGGCCAGTTCCACCACCTCTTCATGGGTCGAGCCATTGGGGATCAGGTCAATCATCGACAAGCGGTAGATGATGATGAAATCGGTGCCTACGGCCTCACGCGTGCGGCGCACCACTTCGATGGGCAGGCGCATCCGGTTCTCATAGGACCCACCCCAGCGATCCTCACGCTTGTTGGTGTGGGTCACAAGGAACTGGTTCAGGAAGTACCCCTCGGACCCCATGATCTCGACACCGTCATATCCGGCCTTCTGGGCCAGAACGGCGGCGTTCACGATGTCGCTGATCTGTTTCTCGATGCCTTCCTCGTCCAGTTCATTCGGCGGGAAGGGCGAGATCGGAGACTTCACCGGGCTGGGTGCCACGCATTTGGGACCATAGGCATAGCGCCCCGCATGCAGGATCTGCATGGCGATCTTGCCGCCCGCCTCATGCACTCGCCGCGTGATGATCGAGTGGTTCGCCACCTCTTTGTCGTTGGTCATCATCGACGCGCCGGGCAGAACCGAGCCTTCGAGGTTCGGGCCAATTCCACCCGTCACCATCAGTCCAACGCCGCCACGGGCCCGGTCGGCATAAAACTCGGCCACTCGGTTCCAGTCGCCGGTCTCTTCCAATCCCGTGTGCATCGAGCCCATCAAGACGCGGTTCTTCAACGTGGTAAAGCCCAGATCCAGCGGGGCCAGCATGTTTGGGTACGCAGTCATGGCGAACTCTCCCTCCCGATTCTTCTGCGATAGATTGACGTTCACGTCACCTTTGTCACGCAGAACCTAACGTCACACCCTTTGCTGTTCCTGAAGCGCTTGATACAGAGTTGCCAGACCAATGTACGAGGCCGCGCATGACCCCAGAAGAGATCGCCAAACTGCCCTATCGCCCCTGCGTCGGGCTGATGCTGATGAATGCCGAGGGTAAGATCTTCGTCGGCCAGCGCAATGACCGCCACGTGGATGCGTGGCAAATGCCTCAGGGTGGCGTGGACAAGGGTGAGGCCCCCCGCGATGCGGCCCTGCGCGAGTTGTGGGAAGAAACCGGCGTCACCGCTGCTCTGGTCGAGGTCGTGGCCGAGACCGACGGTTGGCTGCCCTACGATTTGCCTCACGACATTGTGCCAAAGATATGGAAAGGTCGCTATCGCGGGCAGGAACAGAAATGGTTTCTGCTGCGCTTCACCGGCAGCGACGATCAGATCAATATCGAAACCGATCACCCGGAATTCACCCGCTGGAAATGGCAGGAACCCAGCAAGCTGATTGATGAGATCGTGCCGTTCAAGCGCGAAGTGTACGCGCAAGTGGTGGACGCGTTTGACAGCTATCTGGGCTAAGGGCGGCACCACATCCTGCTGATCACCCCGCGACAACTTGCCGTGAAGGGGCGTGGTTCGGGTTGCGGCACATCTCTAGCTTGGAGGGCATGAAAGACACTGCCCACCCCCAACCCGTCACCGATCCCGCTGGGCGGACATTTAACGGCACGGACCAGCGCGCACCATTGCGCCGTGGGCTGCAAAGCTGCGGTGAATACGGTTCGGGCCAGACGGCGGGGCGGTTTTATCCGATCGCATGCGTCGCACTTGAGGTCACGCAGCGCTGCAATCTGGATTGTACGCTGTGTTACCTCTCGGACCGGGCCGAGTTGACCTATGATCCGCCGCTCGCGGTCCTGTTTGCGCGTCTGGCAACGATCCGAAGCCACTACGGCGCCGGGGTTTCGGTGCAGCTGACCGGGGGTGACCCGACCCTGCGAAAGGTCGAGGACCTTGCAACGCTGTGCCGCGAAATCCGTCGGTTGGGGATGCGGTCCTGTCTGATGACCAACGGTATCCGTGCCAGCCGGGCGTTTCTGACGCGGCTGGCAGCAGCGGGGCTGGACGATGTGGCCTTTCACGTGGACATGACGCAGGAACGCAAAGGGTTCCGCAACGAGGTTGAGCTGAACACCGTCCGCCGCGCTTACATCCGCCGGGCACGCGGGCTGGGATTGCGGATTCTTTTCAATACGACCGTTTTCAGCGGCAATTTCGATGACCTCCCGGCCCTTGCGCGGTTCCTGCGGGATCGTCCCGAGGTCGCCTTTGTCTCGTTCCAGATGCAAGCCGACACCGGGCGCGGCGTCCTGCGTGCGCGACCTGATGCGATCACACAGGACAGCGTCGCACGTGCGGTCGAGGCGGGTTATGAGGCGCCACTGCATTTCGGCACAGCTGCGGTAGGGCATTCCAAATGCAACCGCTATGCCAGTGTCGTCACCGCCGGAGGCCGCGCGGAGTCGTTGTTGTCGAACCGGCGTCTGGTGCATCGAGTGATGGCCGCATTGGAAGGAGCGGACGACCAGCAGGATGCCCATATGCGTATTCGTCCCAAACTGCTGCGCGCGATCCGGTGTCACCCTTTGCTGGCGTTGCGTGCTCTGGCACACTTGGCAGTTAGCGTGGCCCGTCTGGGGCCGGGGTTGTTTCGCGGTCCGGTACGGCGGCAGGCGGTGTTCATTCACAACTTCATGGCGGCGGATGCGTTGGATGACGACCGCTGTGCCTCGTGCGTGTTCATGGTAGCGACAGCGAATGGCCCCTTGTCGATGTGCGTGCATAATGCCCAACGCGATCACCATCTGGCCAGCCCGGACCAGATCGACGGACCCACCGGCCCAAGCTGGTGGAACGCGGCTGTGCCCAGTTTGTCTGCGCGTTCGGATTTGCCCGACCTGAGCGATCCGGCATCGGCGCCGCTCAAACAGTTGAAGGGCCAGATGCGGGCCTTGCGCCAGGCCCGGAAGGACGCCTCATGAAAAAGCTGCTGATCGTGATGTTGCTGCCCCTGTTGGCCGCCTGCGCCAGCGTCGAACGTTTGGCATTGCCGGCACCCGAGGTGCTTCCGGGGCAAACCCTGACCCGTTTTGCCTCTGCGCCGGGTCAGCGGCTCGACCACCGGGACTGGAGCGCCTTTCTGTCCCGCTATGTCGCCCCGGATGCGATGGGTGTGAATCGAGTGGCCTATGGGCAAGTAACCCTGGCGGATCGGGCACGGCTGGACGAGTATCTGACAGAACTGCAAGCCGTGGACCCAACACGGCTGACCCGTGATCAGCAACTGGCATATTGGATCAACCTTTATAATGCGGTGACGGTGGACGTGATCCTTGAGAACTACCCCGTCGCTTCAATCCGCGTCATCAAGGATGGCCCTCTTTCCATCGGCCCCTGGAACCGCCCGCTGGTGCAGGTTGCGGGGCAGACCCTGAGCCTGAACGATATCGAGCACCGTATCATCCGGTCCACTTTCGATGAGCCGCGCATTCACTACGCATTGAACTGCGCCGCTGTAGGGTGCCCAAACCTGATGGACCGCCCCTGGCAGGCCGAGACGCTGGAGCGTGACTTTGCCGCTGCCGAGCGCGCCTATATCAACGATCCGCGCGGGGTCCGGTTTGACGAACGCGGAGGACTGATCCTGTCGAAGATCTACATCTGGTTCAGAGGGGATTTCGGACGCGATGAACGCGCAGTGATCGCCAATATCACAGAAGCGGCAGATTTGAACCTGCAGGCACGGCTAAATGAAACTTCGCGCGTGGCTGCATATGAGTACAATTGGGCGCTAAACGACGCAACTGTCACGGAATAACAGTGATTCAAGCCGATTCTTGAAGAGATTTTTTTCGATGCGCGTTGACCCAGAATTACACAAACAGAGTCCGCAAATGAGGTGCAGCAGGCTTCAGAAGTGGTTACTGAAGGCTGCTTTATCAGCTTAAAAAACGTTAAAGTCCTCTAAACACAAAATTTTTACTGCAAAAGTGTCCAAAATGTGGCACGGTTCGCTGAGGTGTACTTTGTTTTCGTATGAAGTTTTGAAACGGGGGAAACGTAGTGAGTTTTCTGGGACTATGTAAGGTTGCCACGGTAGCAGTCTGCTTAACGGCTGGATCCGCTTATGCCTCAACCGTTAATTTCTTGGTTGGTGCGGGATCAGGCACAACTTCCACGTCAAGTTGTACCAATTGTAATTTGACCATAACTCCAAACGCATCGTTGGTTGGTACGGCATTCTCGCTCGGCGTAGGGGAAACAGAGCGTGTGGCTTTGTTTGATGTCCTTTTGAGCGACGCTGGCCTTTTCTCGGGCGGTGAGTTTGAGGTGGATACCACCTTAGCATTTGATATCCCGGGTGGATCAATCAGTAGTTCGGGTGATGCCGATTTTATTAGCTTTTTTGGCTTCATTACTCTCGGCAGTTTGGATTGGACGCAGAGCGCGTTTAATGTTGCCTTTGGAAACGGAGGTTTGTACAGCGTCGCGCTCGAAGAGGGCATCGGATTTGTGTTGGGCAAATCCAAAACAATCTATGCGGACGTGACTTTGGAAGTCTCACCGGTTCCGCTGCCAGCGCCATTTCTGCTGCTTTTAGGTGGTATCGGCGGACTTGGTTTAGTGCGCATGCGCCGGAAGAGGTCATCTGCCTCACCCGCGTGATTTTTTACGCCTTAACAACCTACGCAGCGGTTCACCATTAACTGTGAGCCGCTCGTTTCATTTTTGGAAGGCAAGTTCTAAGGGCGATCTGTTCCCTCCGAACGGTCTTGACGTGATGCTCAAAATTCAGCCCAACCAACCGGTTGGGCTAACACGTTTCCCTATTTTTTAAGTGGCAAGTTGCGAAGGGTCTTGTGCCCAAAGTCCATCTTGGTTTCTGCGAACTTACAGCAACTCTTCGGCGCGCAGCAGCTCCTGCATGTTTGCCTCGGGGCGCGGGCCGATATGGCTGATCACCTCGCGGGCGCAGACATTGCCGATCTTCGCGCAGGTCTCGTAATCGCGGCCCGTGGCCATGCCGAACAGGAATCCGGCAGCAAATTGATCGCCTGCACCGGTTGCGTCTACCGGCACCACTTTTTGCACCGGCACATCGATGCGCTGACCGTCATGCAGAACCGTTACGCCATCGCCCGAGCGCGTGCAGACAACCAGAGGGCAAATCTCGGCTGTTTTCGCCAACGCCTCCTCCAGATCGTCGGTTTCGAACAGCGATTTGATCTCGGCCTCGTTACCGATCACGAAATCCAGTTCATTCTCAATCAGCAGCAGGAAATCGACCCGGTGGCGTTCAACACAGAACGGGTCCGAAATGGCGATGCCTGTCTTGCCGCCGCCCTTATGGCAATCGCGCGCGGCCTCAAGAAATGCCGCTTTGCCCTTTTCCTTGTCAAACAGATAACCCTCAAGGAACATGATCTGGCTTTTGCCCGCCACGTCACTGGAGACGTCTGCCGAGGATAGCTCGGACGAAATCCCCAGATAGGTGTTCATCGACCGCTCGCCATCGGGTGAGACAAAGATCATCGAACGCGAGGTCGGCAGTTCGCCGCCCGGGACCGGAGGGTTCACGAAGTCTACGCCATCCTCGTTCATCGCATCCGCATAGAACCGGCCCAGGGCGTCGTCATGTACCCGGCCGATGAACGCCGCATCCAGACCCAGCGCACCGGCTCCGGCGATGGTGTTGGCCACGGACCCACCTGGCGTCTGCACCCGGCCTTCCATCGAGGCATACAGAACTTCGCCGCGTTCCTGCTCGATCAGCTGCATAATGCCTTTTTCGATGCCCATAAGTTCCAGGAAACTGTCATCGGCCTGGGAAATCACGTCCACAACGGCATTGCCGATGCCAACAAGCTGGTAGGTTTTCATAGATTTTTTTCCTCAAATTCGCAGAGATCGCGGATGATACAGGTCCCGCACATGGGTTTGCGGGCTTTGCAGTGATAGCGGCCGTGCAAAATCAGCCAGTGATGTGCATGGAGCTGGAAATCGGTCGGGATATTGTCCTCGATGGCGCGTTCGACCGCGTCCACATGCTTGCCGGGGCAAATGCCGGTACGGTTGCCGACGCGGAAGATATGCGTATCCACCGCCTGCGCCGGGTACCGCCACCACATGTTCAGCACCACGTTGGCCGTCTTGCGCCCGACGCCTGGCAGCGATTGCAGCGCGGCGCGGGAATTGGGCACTTCACCATCGTAATCTTCGACCAGAATGCGGCTGAGCTTGATGACATTCTTGGCTTTCTGCCGAAACAGCCCGATTGTCTTGATATGCTCGATCAGACCCTCTTCACCCAGGTCCAACATCTTTTGTGGCGTGTCGGCGATCTTGAAAAGTTCTTTGGTGGCCTTGTTCACCCCCGCATCGGTCGCCTGCGCCGACAGCGCCACGGCCACGACCAGCGTATAGACGTTTACATGGTCCAGCTCGCCCTTGGGTTCGGGGTCAGCCTCGTGAAAGCGGGTAAAGATCTCGCGGATCTTGTGATATCCGAGTTGTTTTGCCATCCGGCCCTTAATGCCGATCAGGGGCGTTTGACACAAGCCCAAAGCCAATGCGCATGTTCCGGGTCGCGAGGGCATGTCCCGCGCGCTATGCTTTATCCCAGACAATGAGGTGAGAGACATGAACGTCCAGACCCCCGAAAGCGGCTATCACTACAACGTCATGCGGCGCGCGATCGATTTGATTGATCAGGGCGGCGAGGGCTTGAGCCTTGAGGAACTGGCCCGCCAGATGGACATGAGCCCGGCGCATTTCCAACGCCTGTTCTCACGCTGGACCGGCGTGTCGCCGAAACGGTATCAGCAATATCTGACATTGGGCCATGCCAAGGCGCTGCTGCGCGAACGGTTCACCACATTGGAAACCGCTCATAACGTGGGGCTTTCCGGCAGTGGTCGTTTGCACGATCTGTTCCTGAAATGGGAATCCATGAGCCCCGGTGAATACGCCCGCAAGGGCGCGGGCCTGACGATCTATTGGGGCTGGTTCGAAAGCCCCTTTGGCCCGGCACTGGTCATGGGCACCGACAAGGGTATCTGTGGCATGGCTTTCGGCGCTGAAACCGGTGAGGAAGAAGCGATGGAGGACATGCTCGGTCGCTGGCCGCAGGCGGAGTTTGTCGAGGACCCGATGCGCCTGCGCCCTTGGGTGCTGAGCGCCTTTGGTTCGGTCAGCGACCGGTTGGAACCGACGCCGCTGTACCTGATCGGCTCACCCCTGCAGATCAAAGTGTGGGAGGCGCTGATGCATATCCCCTCCGGCCTGGTCACGACCTATTCCGAGATCGCGGAACGGGTGGGCTCGCCGCAGGCGGTGCGGGCCGTGGGTACGGCGGTCGGGCGCAACCCGGTCAGCTGGTTGATCCCGTGCCACCGCGCGCTGCGCAAATCCGGTGGATTGGGTGGCTATCATTGGGGTCTGCCGGTCAAACGAGCGATGCTGGCTTTTGAGGCTGCGCAGGCGGATGCCTGATTGACAGATGGCTTGGCCGGTGCCAAAGATCGCGACAGGTTTGGGTCCCCTGCCGTTCGCGGCCAAAGGCTTTGGTGAAACCCTGTCAAAATCATCTGATGCCCTTTCACGGCGCGCGGATGGCAATGCGAACCCCGTCCATTTCTCGCGCCCGTCAAAGGAAACGAGGCAGATGATGAATGAACCTACTACAATAGCTCCGCTGCAGGAACTTAAGGCGCAGGCTAAACGCTTGCGCCAAAAACTTTTGGGTGAAGGCGTCCAGATATCCCACAGCAAAGCTCTGGAACTGATCGCACACCAATATGGTGCACGCGACTGGAATACCCTTCATGCGCAGGTTGGGAACCGGATGGATCTGCGCGTCGGTGATCGCGTTTCCGGTCGATACCTGGGTCAGTCTTTTTCTGCCGAAATCCGTGGGATGACTATATTGAGCGATGGTTCCCACCGCCGTCTAACGCTGCAATTTGACGAACCGGTTGATGTTGTCCGGTTCGACAGTTTTTCGTCTTTTCGGCAGCGAGTGACGGGTGAAGTAGGTTGGGATGGCCGATCTGCACGGAATACATCGGACGGCGAACCGCAACTTGTGGTGCGCCCGGAGTAAAAAAGGGCGAGGCGCAAGGCCTCGCCCGATTTTTCAGAAATTTGGGTTTGGCCTACTCCGCTGCCCAGCCGCCGACAGCTTTGACTTCCAGAAAATCTTCCAACCCCCAGACGCCGCCTTCGCGCCCGTTCCCGGACTGTTTCATACCTCCGAACGGAGAGCCCGCACTGCGCGACTGGCCGTTCATTTCCACCATGCCGGACCGCAACACACGGGCCATGCGGTTGGCCCGCGCACCGTCCTGAGTCTGGACATAGTTGGTCAGGCCATAGGGCGTGTCATTGGCGATCTCGATCGCCTCTTCTTCGGTGTCGAAGGGGATCATGGTCAGGACCGGGCCAAAGATCTCCTCGCGCGCGATGGTCATCTGGTTGTTGGCATCGGCAAAAACCGTAGGCCGCACGTAGTATCCCTTGTTCAACCCCTCGGGCCGGCCGGTGCCGCCTGCGACCAGACGGGCGCCTTCATCGATACCCTTCTGGATCAGGTCCTGAATCTTGGTCCACTGCACTTCGTTTACCACCGGGCCGATATGGCGACCTTCTTCCAGTGCCGGTCCGACCTTGACCATATTTGCCACCTCGGCTGCTGTCTCAACCGCCTGATCATAGATCGGCCGCTGCACCAGCATCCGGCTGGGGGCGTTACAGCTTTGGCCGGTGTTCTGCATCATGTGCAGTACGCCGCGTTTGACGGCCTTTTCATCCGCATCCGCAAAGATCACATTCGCGCCCTTGCCGCCAAGTTCCAGATGCACCTTCTTGAGCGTATCCGCAGCCGCCTTGGAAATCGCCGTACCCGCGCGGGTCGAGCCGGTAAAACTGACCATATCCACATCCAGATGCGCCGACAGTTGCGATCCGACGCCGACACCATCGCCATTGACCAGATTGAAAACACCGGGCGGGAAGCCGGCCTCGTCCATCATCTCGGCAAAGATCATCGCATTCAGCGGGCTTTGTTCCGACGGTTTCAGGACCATGGTGCAACCTGCAATCGCCGCCGCTCCGACCTTGAGCGTGATCTGGTTCATCGGCCAGTTCCAGGGCGTGATCAGCGCGGCAACGCCGACGGCCTCATAGATGATACGGTCATTGGGGGTGTGGTCGCCCAGCGGGCGGTCGAACTGAAACGCTTTGGCGGCGCGGATGAAGTTCTTCAGATGATACATCCCGGCGCCCGACTGCGCGCTGCGCGACAGGTCCAGTGGCGCGCCCATCTCAAGCGACATCGCCTGCGCCAGATCCTCGGAACGGGTCTGGTAAATCTCGACCAGCTTCTCGACCAGCGCGAGCCGGTCCGCGACCGGTTTCGCCATCCAGCCGGGCAGGGCGGCCTTGGCGGCGGCGACAGCGGCATCCGTGTCTGCCTGCGCACCCAGTGAAATCACTGCACAGGGCTCCTCGGTCGAGGGGTTGATCACGTGAAAGTCATTGGCCGCCGATGGGGCGACCCATTGACCGTTGATATAGAAATCGCGTTTTTCGATCATGGCGCATCCTCCTGTGCCAATAGCCCGCAGCCGGGTTTCGCGGCCACTCTGGCACCCGGGCCGGGGTACGGCAAGCAGCAATTTGATCAAATTATTTCCCAACCCAAAACGGTTTAACAATCGCACAAAGTGTTTAGGTTGACGGCAACCGACTCGGGTTTTTCACAGGAGAGGAGATTTACCATGGGTTTGCGCATCAACGACACGGTTCCGAATTTCACCGCAGAAACGGATCAGGGCACCATTCAGTTCCATGACTGGATCGGTGACAGCTGGGCCATCCTGTTCTCTCACCCCAAGGATTTTACCCCTGTCTGCACCACCGAATTCTCGGCTGTGGCGCAGCTGAACGACGAATGGGCGGCACGGGGCACCAAGGTGATTGGTGTATCGGTGGACAATGTCGAGGACCACAAGAAGTGGAAGAAAGACATCGAAGAATACGGCAAGGCCAATCCGGGCTTCCCGATCATCGCTGATGACGGGCTGGCCGTGTCCAAGGCCTTCGACATGCTGCCCGCCGAGGCTTACCTGCCCGATGGCCGTACTCCTGCGGACAGCGCCACAGTGCGGTCGGTCTTTATCATCGGGCCGGACAAGCAGCTGAAGTTGTCGATGACCTATCCGATGACCGTGGGGCGGAACTTTGCCGAGATCCTGCGCGCGCTGGACGGGCTGCAGATGTCGGCCAAAGGCGTGGCGACTCCTGCCAACTGGATGCCGGGTGAGGATGTAATCATCCCACCTGCGGTATCGAACGACGAAGCGAAAGAGAAGTTCGGCGAGTTCGAGACGATCTTCCCCTACCTGCGCAAGACCAAGGCGCCGTCGTAAGACGCAGCCGGGTCAGGGGGGCTGTCTGCCCCCCATCGCGCCATGGCGCGCGATTTCCCCGAAGGTGTTTTCAGTCAGATAATGCAGGCGGGCGCTGCGGGTGCAGGTGGAGCTGCGCCCGATAAATCGCGCGTTTGACTTCGCGGGTCAGCTTGTCTGACAGCGGCGGTTTGGTCTGGATGGTCGAGCCGCCGATTTCGCCCGCAACCTCCTGATTACCGCTGCCTTGCAGGGCATGGATCGGCTGGCCGGTCAGCCAGTGCATCTGCAGGAATGTGTCCACAGGCCGGTCGATCTGGTTGGTGGCGGCCAGCAGGCGTTCGGCGGCGCGCCGTCCCACCAGCTGACACACACATTGCAGGCCGATCACCTTGGGCAGGATCAGGCGCAACCCGTTCTGCTCGGCCAGGGTTTGGGCGGGCACCTCGCGTTGCTTCACCGGGATGCGGATATAGTGATCTGGCGTGGCGATCGAGGCCAGCAGGTCCAACGCCTTAGCCATGCGGCCCGGGTCGATGCGCAGGTCATCCTCGGTGATGACGGCCAAGTCGATCTTTTCCTCGACCAGTTTGCGCCAGATGCGACGGTGGCTTTCGAAGACGCCGATCTCGGCCGGGCGCAGAGTAAAGGGGTAGTGGGGGCGGTGCAGGTTGCCCGGATGCGGTTGGACCCCGGCGATCTGGTCCGGGTCGCGGCCGTTCACAGCTTCGAACAGTTCGGCATTGGGCAGGTCGGCGCATAGCTGGTCGGCATTGAGCCGTCGGGCCGTGCTGGAGGACATATGGATGACAAAGGATCGCATGATCCCGTGCATAGAACACGGGACCATGGGGGGGAAGAGAAACCGGAGAGAAACTCTGCCCCTTAGCGCTCAGAAGCTGTAGCGCAGGCCGACATTGACGCTGAAGGCGTCGATATCGTCTTCGACCGTGCCGGTGGAGGCACCATTGGGGGCCAGCCGCTCGGATGACACGTCGAACGCGCGGGAATAGCGGGTGTCCAGTGTCAGAGCCGTGGTTGAATTGATCTCATAGGCGACACCGGCAATGACTTGTGCCGCAAAGGTCGTATCACTGTCATCCAGTGCCACGCCCGGACCATAGACGAAATCCACATCGGAATAGGTGGCGCCCAGACCCAGCCCGACATAGGGGGTGAAAGCGCCTGCCTGTTTGAAATCAACCAGAACATTGGCAAACAACGAGGTCTGCGTGAAATCGCCAGAGATGTTGCCTTCGGCCCCCGGCCCATTGCCCGAGAAGCCCACGCCATCCACGTCGCCGTCACGGTAAGACAGTTCCAGTTCGATCCTTGTACCAATTGTATCGCTGGACCATCGTGGAATTTCGGTGCCAATCGCGACACCCAGCCCGTAGCCGGCGTCGAAATCCGTGTCCACAGATTGCGACGACCCGTTGACGGTGCCGCTGAAGTCGCTGTCCTGCAGCTGGCTGTAGCCGGCAAAGCCCTGAATATACAGGCCCTCAGACAAGCTCTGCGCGGTCAGTCCCGATGCGCTGATCGTCAGGGCTGCCGAGGCCAATATGAGACGCGTAACCATAACCATGTCCTTTGATCCGAGTTTGGTATGGCGCACATGTGGGCGAAGCAGGTGGGAAGGAAAGGCGCGCGGCCATCACTTCGATTCACAGGATTTTGGGACTGTGTGAGTGAATAAATGCGCCCCTTGAGCGGAGCGTTGGATGAACAGGTCAGTGTGCTGAATTTGACCGGTCAGCCCCCTGTTTGACCAAAGGTTCGGACAGCAACTCATCGATGAAAAAGCTGAGCAATTGCAGGCGCCCGGCGACGCCCGCCTTGCGATAAACAGCGGCGCTTTGGGCCTTGATCGTGCCCTCTTTGGTCTGCCGCAATTGGGCGATTTCCGCGATTGAAAGCCCCTTGATCGACAGCAAGGCTACGTCGCGTTCTGCGTCGCTGAGGTTCCAGTCGCTGAATTGGGTATCGATGATCTGTGCCAACGCGCCCTGCGCTATGCTCAACTGCCGTTGCATCTGGCGCACACGCCTGTTCTGGGATCGGATCAGTGCAATGGTCGCGGCTAGGCCTCCTATCAGGGCCAGTGCCAAAACCAGCTCAAAACTGTGCAGGTGACGAAAGCCCGCGCTTTCCCCTCCGGTCCAGTCCAGTATCGCGTCGGTCATGAAAAAGGCGGCGCAGACAGCCTGCACCACCAGAAGGAGCCAAAGCAATGACGTTTGAGTTGGCTTCATGCGGCCCCTGTGAAATCACCCGATCAGTCATCGTCCTTTTCGAGTTCGATGGCAGTAACCACGCCGTCGGTCTTGGACAGGACCAGTTCAGTTTCCACGCCATCTTTGAGAAGTTCAACCTCGATCTCGCCGTCTTCGAACTCGATTTCTTCGATCTGGTATCCCTGTGCCTCAAGGGCCGTGCGGATGTCAGCCTCGGTGGTGCCCAGTTTGTCACCCAGCCCGACATTGGCAAGTGCAAGAACGGGCGCGGTTGCGATCAATCCGGTTAGAGTCAGCAGTTTCAACGTTTCCATATCGCATCTCCTTTTTTACGTTGTGGCGATGCGAGTGAGCTGGGGGTGATGCGACAGTGTTGCGATTGGCTTTTGGTTGAAATGGCGGGATTTGAACAAAGGTTTATGCGGGAAATCAGGCTTTGGCGAAGTCCTCCCGGCTAGGGTACCGTGCCACAAAAAAAGACCCCGGCGTTTTCACCGGGGTCTTTCGTGTTTGCGATGAAAGGGCAGATTACTCTGCGCTTTCCTCTTTCTTCTCTTTCTTCTCGGGAACGATCTCTTCGCCGGATTCCTGATCGACGACTTTCATCGACAGGCGCACCTTGCCGCGATCGTCGAAGCCCAGCAGCTTGACCTTTACTTCCTGACCTTCTTTCAGAACGTCCGAAGGATGGTTCAGGCGGCGGTTTTCGATCTGGGACACGTGGACCAGACCGTCGCGCTTGCCAAAGAAGTTCACGAAGGCGCCGAAGTCGACGATCTTGACCACTTTACCGGTGTAGATCTGGCCTTCTTCCGGCTCTGCAACGATCGAGTGGATCATCTCATAGGCCTTCTTGATCGATTCACCGTCAGGCGAGGCGATCTTGATGACGCCGTCGTCATTGATGTCGACCTTGGCGCCCGAAACCTCGACGATTTCGCGGATGACCTTACCGCCCGAACCGATGACTTCACGGATCTTGTCGGTCGGGATGTTCATGGTTTCGATGCGCGGGGCGTGGACCGAGAATTCGTTGGTCTCGGACAGGGCTTTGCCCATCTCACCCAGGATGTGCATCCGGCCGTCCTTGGCTTGCGCCAGGGCTTTCTCCATGATCTCGGGCGTGATGCCCGCAACCTTGATGTCCATCTGCAGCGAGGTGATGCCGTTTTCGGTGCCAGCCACTTTGAAGTCCATGTCGCCCAGGTGGTCTTCGTCACCCAGAATATCCGACAGGATGGCATAGTTACCGTCATCTTCCAGGATCAGGCCCATGGCCACACCGGCAACCGGTGCTTTCAGCGGGACGCCCGCATCCATCATCGACAGCGAACCACCGCAAACCGATGCCATCGAGCTGGAGCCGTTGGATTCCGTGATCTCCGACACGATACGGATCGTGTAGGGGAAGTCGGTCGCCGCAGGCAGAACCGCCTGCAGGGCGCGCCATGCCAGCTTGCCGTGGCCGATCTCACGACGGCCGGGGCCACCGACGCGACCAACTTCACCAACCGAATACGGAGGGAAGTTGTAGTGCAGCAGGAAGTTCGATTTGAAGTTGCCATGCAACGCGTCGATGAACTGTTCATCGTCGCCGGTGCCCAGTGTGGTCACGGCCAGCGCCTGCGTTTCACCGCGGGTAAACAGGGCGGATCCATGGGTCCGGGGCAGCATCGAGGTTTCTGCAACGATCGAACGGATATCGGTAGTCGAGCGACCGTCGATCCGCTTGCCGCCCTTAACGACGTCGCCGCGCAGAATGCCAGCTTCCAGCTTCTTCATCGCGGAACCGAGGTTGCCGTCTTCCAGCTGCTCTTCTGTCAGCGCTTCTTTGATCGCTTCACGGGCAGCGGCAACAGCGGCGGTGCGTTCTTGCTTGTCGGTGATCGCGAAGGCGGCGCGCATCTGCTCTTCACCTGCGGCCTTAACAGCAGCATACAGTTCCGAGTAATCCGGCGCTTCGAATTCAAACGGCTCTTTCGCGGCGTCTTCGGCCAGCGAGATGATCAGGTCGATGACCGGCTGGATCTGCTCGTGGGCAAAATTCACGGCGCCCAGCATTTCCGCCTCGGACAGCTCATAAGCTTCCGATTCCACCATCATCACGGCGTCTTTGGTGCCGGCGACAACCAGATCCAAACGCTGTTCAGGGTTCAGGCGCAGGTCCTGCATGTCGTCGACGGTCGGGTTCAGAACGTATTCACCGTCTTCGAAACCAACGCGGGCACCGGCGATCGGACCCATGAACGGCGCGCCGGATATGGTCAAAGCGGCCGAAGCAGCGATCATCGCAACGATGTCGGGGTCGTTGACCAGATCGTGGCTCAATACGGTGCACATCACCAGAACTTCGTTCTTGAAGCCGTCAACGAACAGCGGGCGGATCGGACGGTCGATCAGACGCGCGGTCAGAGTCTCTTTTTCGGTCGGGCGCGCCTCGCGCTTGAAGAAGCCACCCGGCACCTTACCGGCGGCATAGTATTTTTCCTGATAGTGGACGGTCAGCGGGAAAAAGTCCTGACCCGGTTTTTGCTGCCGTGCAAAGGTCACGTTCGCCATGACGCTGGTTTCGCCCAGTGTCGCGATCACGCTGCCGTCGGCCTGACGGGCAACCTTGCCGGTTTCCAGTGTGAGCGTCTCTTCGCCCCACTGCATAGATTTCTTCGTTACATCAAACATGTGCGTATCCTAGATGGGAGCACTCCCGCCCCTGCGGGTCTCCCGTTTGCTTGGCGGCCCCATTGCCGCCGACCCCATTTTACTTTCGTCTGAGTGCCGGGATCAGGGCACAACGTCTCAGATACCGCGCGCATACATGAGATTGCGGTCAAAGGAAAGGGAAACCGCATGGCATAAAACGCCGATAAGCCTCGGAACGGCGCGTTCGTGCCTTAAAGAGACCGCTCCCGCGATTTACGCAACGCACGGATGTCTTGCGCGGGTTCTGCGTCTGGCGTTTGTGCCGGGTTTTCCGCGTCGAAGTCCTCGGACTTCAGAAACGCCAGTGCCGAGATCGACCAGAGCCAGGAATACAGCCACAGCAACGCCCCGCTTGCGGCGACCCCTCTTAGAATGATCTCAAGGTCGAAATTTGGCAAACTCTGCGCCGTAACGATCGAGACAACCGACACAAGGATCGGCAACAGGGCGTATAACGCCGTGAAAAAACCGAAATAGAGCTGCAAGAAGAGCGAGGCAAAAAACACGCAGAACAGTGGAACAAAGCTGCGTCCGAACCCGTTGAAAAACGCGTGACTTGGAGCACGGTGACCAGCGGAATGTGCAGCGCTGGCCATAGGCACGGCCATGGCCGCGTAGAACGCGGCCAATACGAAGGACATCACGATCAGACTGCTACCTACGGAGAGGAATGCAAATGCAATCTGTGTGGATTCCGCGGCATCCTGAAGGGCGGTCCATGAGAGAGGCTCTCCCACTTGCCACATGGCAAAAGCCATTGCGGATAGTTTGACCAAAACGGCCAGTACAGTAATTACCGCAGCACAGAACAACCCATACAACACCGAATACAGGGCCATGGCTCGGTAATCCGTGTGTCGTTTCTTCCCTTTCAGTTCCAGGGCTGTACGTATCCCGAACAGGGTGAAAAAGGCAGTTGTGACCGGCTCGCTGATATACCCGGCCATCCCGAGGGTGAAGATCCCCAGAACAGTCCAGACAAGCGTTGATGCAAGGCTGATCAAAAGTACGGGGACGATCATGCGCAGTGTTACGCGGAACGAAAGCAGAAGAGAGTTGAGGATGAGCATCATGGGTGCGAACTGTAAATCCGGTTGTTCTGGGGCGTTCGAGGAGGTTTCTGGCGGGGCATTTCCGTCGTGCAAACGCCACTAACAACGAATGACTATGGAGCAGAGAACTACCCAAAGTTGAGTTGCTTGCAAGAGAAAAAGGGGCACGCGATGAATGAGTTTCCGGGTATCAGTAACCAAAGGCGCGAACCCGGGATATGGGGTCCAGGGTCGGTTTACCTATCAGTCAAGCGTACCAATAAAGCTACGGTCCACACCTCGCGGAAATGGCTAATTCCGTCGCTTATATTCCGGCATGTGAATGCGTTTTGTGAAAAAGTGGTTGCAGTGTAGGCTGTTACCACTGAACCCGCGGTCGAAAGGACGGAAACTCGCCAGGGGATAGAACACTCATATCCGTCGGCCGCCCGAATACCTTGGCGTTTGCATCTGCGAACAGAGGGGCATCGAATGGCTCAAAGCAAGAAAATGCTGGATCCGGATCCACGGATCTATGATTTCGAAACAGAGTACGAACTGGGGCAGGATAACGTCCGCCCGTTCGGTCTGGACATCCACAATCCGGTCTTCCTGATATCCAGTATCCTGATTTTTGCCTTCGTTCTGATCGCATTGGCAAATCAGGAAGCTGCGGCAACGTTTTTCGGCTGGCTCCGGCCTTGGCTGACCAGCACGTTTGACTGGTTCCTGGTTTTGTCGGTTGATGCAATCACCCTGTTCTGTCTGGTGCTGATCGTCCTGCCCGTCGGCAAGGTTCGGATTGGTGGCAAGGATGCCAAGCCCGACTATTCCTATGCCGGTTGGATCGCGATGATGTTCGCCGCCGGTATCGGTATCGGGCTGCTGTTCTTTGGTGTAATGGAACCCGTCTACTACAACTTTGCTGAGGACGGTAACGCGGTCCCGCTTGGCATAGATATCGCGGTACCCGGCAATGAATATGCCGGTATCGTGGGTACCATCCACCACTGGGGTCTGGAAGGTTGGGCAGTTTATGCCGCCGTCGGCCTGGCCTTGGCGATTTTCAGTTACAATCTGGGTCTGCCGCTGACGCTCAGATCTGCGTTTTATCCGATTCTGGGCGAACGTGTCTGGGGTTGGTGGGGTCATATCATCGATACTCTGGCGGTCTTTGCCACATTGTTCGGTCTGACCACTTCGCTGGGCCTTGGCGCACAGCAAGTGGCGGCAGGATTGAACGAGGTGTTCGGCATAGAACCCAGCCCGACCGTCGTTGTTTTGTTGATCATTGGTATCACCATGATCGCCCTGGGCTCGGTCCTGCTGGGTATGGATGCGGGTGTCAAACGGCTGAGTGAGATCAACATGATCATGGCCGTGGGCCTGTTCATTTTTGTGATCGTGGTGACGGGTGTCGGCACAGCCATTGCGCGGTATTTCAACGTGATGGTGGATTATGTGTTCCACCTGCCCGCATTGTCGAACCCGTTCGGGCGAGAAGACACCAGTTATTTCCACGGCTGGACAACCTTCTACTGGGCATGGTGGATTGCATGGTCGCCGTTTGTGGGCATGTTCATCGCTCGCATCTCGAAAGGCCGCACGGTGCGTGAATTCGTGATCTGCGCCCTGCTGGCGCCTACGGCGGTTTGCGCTCTTTGGATGTCGACCTTTGGCGGTGCTGCCATTGACATGCTGAACGCGGGCGGAGCCGAAGGTGTTCGTGCCACGGTTATCGACAGCTATGCCCCCGAAGGCGCGCTGTTCGGTTTCCTGAAAGAGCTGCCGCTTTACGGTATCATCGCCCCCATCGCGCTGATCCTGATCGTGGTGTTCTTTGTCACCTCGTCGGATTCGGGCTCGCTGGTGATCGACACGATCACCGCAGGCGGCAAGATGGACGCACCGGTGATCCAGCGCGTGTTCTGGTGCACGCTTGAAGGTCTGGTCGCTATCGCCCTGCTGCTCGGAGGCGGCCTGTCGGCCCTGCAAGGCGCCGCGGTCTCGACCGGCATTCCGTTTACGCTGGTGGTTCTGATAATGTGCTACTGCCTGTGGCTGGCACTGAAATCCGAACGGGCAAAGATGTAGGGACGTTAAGAAACGCGAAACGCCCGCCGCTTAGGCGGGCGTTTTCATATGGCCGATAGCGGTTCCAAACCTGTGAAGGGGTTTTCTGGAAGCAAGGGGGGTCTAAGGTAATGAGTTATTTTGATCTGGGAACTTATTCGCGACCGATCTCAACATCTTCCAAAGACGCACAGCTATGGTTCGATCGCGGTTTGGCGTGGACCTATGCCTATAACCACGAAGAAGCGATCGAGTGTTTTCGGAAAACGCTGGCAGCCGATCCGAATTGCGCCATGGCCCATTGGGGCATCGCATATTGCATCGGCCCCAATTACAACAAGCCTTGGGAAACCTTCGAAGATGAGGAAAAGCCGGACTGCGTTGCGCTGGCAAAGGCCTCAATCGACGCGGCTAGCCGACTACGGGATCAGCTATCGGCGGTCGAGCGTGCGCTGATCGACGCGTTACCATCGCGCTATCCCACCTCTTCGGAAGTCGAGGATTTCAGCCCGTGGAATGATGCTTTTGCCGACGCTATGCGCAAGGTGCATGCGGCTTTTAGCGACGATCTTGATGTTTGCGCCCTGTTTGCCGAGTCTCTGATGAACCGCACGCCATGGCAGCTTTGGGATTTGCCAACCGGCGAGCCGGCGGAAGGCGCGGACACGCTCGAGGCCATCTCGGTCCTCGATACGGCTTTTGACAGCCTGCCCGGGGCATGGCAGCACGCGGGGCTGTTGCACATGTATATTCACCTCATGGAAATGTCGCCGCACCCCGAAAGGGCGCTGCGTCAGGGTGATGCGCTTAGCACACTGGTCCCCGAAGCCGGGCATCTGTTGCATATGCCAACCCATATCGACGTTCTGTGCGGCGATTACATGAATGTGGTTCTGCGCAACCACACTGCTATTGTCGCGGATCGGAAATTTCTGGACCGTGAGGGACCGGACAATTTCTACTCGGTCTATCGTTGTCACAATTTTCATTTCAAAATCTATGGCGCGATGTTCCTGGGGCAGCCGACTGCTGCGCTGGAGGCTGCTGAAGAATTGAACGCGACCTTGCCTACGGAAACCCTGCGGCCAATGGCGGATTGGTTCGAAGGCTTCATTCCGATGAAGCAGCATGTTCTGATCCGGTTTGGGCGTTGGCAGGATATCCTTGATCAGCCATTGCCCGCAGATGAGGACCTGTACTGCGTCACACTGGCAATGATGCGCTATGCCCGCACAGTAGCGCTGGCCAATCAGCAGCGGATTGCCGAGGCCGAAGCCGAGCGTGACCTGTTCTATCAGGCCTATGAGAAGGTTCCTGAAAGCCGCATGCTGTTCAACAACACATGCTGCGATATCCTGAAAGTGGCTGAACAAATGATGCTGGGCGAACTGGCGTATCACAAAAACCAGTATGAGGTTGCGTTCGAACATCTGAGGAAGTCGGTCGAAATTGACGATAACCTTCCTTATGATGAGCCTTGGGGCTGGATGCAGCCGACCCGCCACGCCTTGGGTGCCCTGTTGCTTGAACAGGGGCAGGTCGAAGAGGCCGAGGCCGTCTATCGCGCCGATCTGGGGCTTGATGCAACGCTGAGCCGTGCCTGCCAACACCCGGGAAATGTCTGGAGCCTGCACGGATTGCACGAATGTCTGACCCGCCGGGGTGAAAGCGTAGAGGCCGCACATATCAAGCTGCAACTCGACAAAGCCGCCGCGCGCGCAGAAGTGCCGGTGCGCGCGTCCTGTTACTGCCGTCAGAAACACTTGGCGGCCGAATAGTCTTGCGCATAAAAAGAAGGACCACATTTCGGCCTTCACTGCAGATTTGGCCGGTAGTTGCCGGTTAGCGGAGGACCAAAAAAAACGCCCGCCAAAATGGCGGGCGTTGAATTCAGATAAACCGGGTTTGACGCCCATGCACACTGTGCTTAGCGGCGGATACCCAGCTTTTTGATCAGGTCCTGATAGCGCGCTTCTTCCTTGCCTTTCAGGTAGTCCAACAGCTTACGGCGCTGGGCGACCATTTTCAGCAGACCGCGACGACCGTGGTTGTCTTTCTTGTGGGTCTTGAAGTGCTCGGTCAGGGTGGTGATGCGCGAGGTCAGGATGGCAACCTGAACTTCAGGCGAACCGGTGTCGCCTTCTTTGGTGCCGAATTCTTTCATGACGCGTGCTTTTTCAGCGGCAGTAATCGACATCGGGGTCTCCTTTGAAGGTTAGAGTTAATGGCGCAGGCCGGGATGTCGTCCAGCACAGGCCCATGGAGAAAACCGCACCGATTCCGATGCGGATGCGCGCGTATAAGCGCATTTTCGGCAAATGGCAAAGGGATTCTGACGGGTCAGCCCAGCGCGGTCAGCTGCGCCAACTCGGCCTCGGTGATCAGCTGGATGTCATCCGCCGTCATCCCCTTGGCCCCCAGCAGTTGCGCCACATCCTGACCGTCGATCAGAACATGGGTCAGGTTTTCGTTCTCGGCGTCCTGCTCGATCTGGACGTCAGGATCGTCCACACCATTCCATGACACAAACAACTTGTCCTGACCGGGTTGGAAATCCATCACAGTCACGGCTTCATCTTCGGGTTCGGGGGTAAGGATGATGTCATCGGCATCCTCGCCGCCGGTGACGATATCCCCGCTATCGGCCAGGATCGTGTCCTCTCCGGCGCCGCCATTCAGAAAGTCAGTGGCCTGTTCGCCCTCAGCATCGTCGCCGGTCAGGATGTCATCACCGTCCCCGCCGAACAGAACATCCTCACCCGCGCCTCCGTGCAGCGTGTCGTTGCCATAGCCGCCATGCAGCGCGTCATCGCCTTCGCCACCGTCCAGCGTGTCATCGTCCTGACCGCCATGCAGAGTATCGTCGCCCTCACCGCCCTCCAACTGGTCGGCGCCGAAATGGCCATAGAGATGGTCGTCCCCCTCATCCCCGTTCAGCAGGTCATCGCCGCCCTCACCGTGGAGAATGTCGTCATCGTCTCCGCCTGAGATGTTGTCCGCACCTTCATCCCCGTACAGTACGTCATTGCCGGCACCGCCGTAGATCACGTCATCCGCGCCGAAACCGTTAATCTGATCGACGCCGTCCTGCCCGGTCAGGACATCAGCATCTTCGGTCCCGGCAATGATCAGATCGCCCTGGAATTCCGAGATAATGGTCCCCGTCGATGGGGCGGGGTCTTCGGTATTGACGGTTTCGTCTGCTTCGCGGGCGTCAACAGGGTGCGAGGGATCTTCGACACTGTCATTGATCTCAAGAAAATTGCCCTCGGTCACTTCGTCGACCTGATCTTCCGTGATGTCGTCCTCTTCGGGCTCATCTTCGGGCATGAAAGCGTCGCTGATGGCGTAGGCAGCGCCACCGACGGCGGCCAGTCCAAGCAATCCGACCAAAAACATGAGAACCCTCCGTGAACGCGCTGGTCCGAGGGTAAATGTCTCATGTGATCAGTCACTTGGTCAAAGCTAGACTGACCTTGTGGTTAACCTTTTGTCACCACGCTTCGGGCTGCTGCGTATAGGCGACATAGAGCGGATGTTTCGGGTGTCCGTCCTTGGTCAGCCCCAGATGGAACAGCGGCTGTCCGGTCCCGCGTAGCAGGGTTTCGACCGCCGGGCCACGCGCCAGATGCGCGCCGTGGGTACCCCAGGCGGCAATCACCTGATCAGCCCAATTCACGCCGTCCAGAATCGCCGTGTCATTCTCGGGGCCCACCGGATCGGTGGCGGCGCGCATCTTGCGCGGGTCGGTGTCGCGCCACGCAAAGATATTGGTGACCTGAAACGCTCCGAACCCCAAAGCGCGCGCGCGCCGTTCGCAGCGCTCTACCGTGGGGTCGTTCTGCACCTCGGTCGCGGTTGAGGGGTTCAGCATCACAAACAGCGCCTTGCGTCCACCCGCGTCCCAAACGCGGGTTAGGCTGTAACGGTATTTCTCGCAATCGGAGTAGATGGCGGTCGAGGGCGCATCGCCCTTGGTGTGCGTTCGGGTGATCATCCCGCTGGCCTAACACGCTAGATCAACCACGGCCAACGCCTATGTGCGAAAAAACCCGATATGTCAGTCCTGAGTAATTTACCGGCCAACTTGACCAGATTACCTCAATGACATGGCTGGGGGCGCCGAACTCTTCTGCCAAGCGCAAAGAAGATCATAAGTGTCGCGGCCAACAGAGCGAAAGGCGCAGGCAGCGGAACGGGACTCATCGGCGGTCCCTGTGATATCGAATACTCGCCTGAGTTTGTTACAGTATCTGGAAATCCGCCAACGAGGGGGAAGATTGCAAAAAGAGGCGGTTCAACCCCCGGATTGCCCGAATCCTCCAGCGACAAGATGCACTCCATTGCCAGACAAGTTCCTCCGGCCATGGAATTCGAAATAAACCCTTCCGTACCCGGATTTCCGCGGATGTCATTAGCCACCGCATCGTATACAGGCGCGGCGTTTCCGACGCCAAGGGTATCAAAAGTAACGCCATCAATGGTGATCTCAAAACTCGAAAGAAGACCACCGGTATCCGGGGCTTCAAACGAGCCAATCGCACCGTCGATTTCGATTTGGTACTGCAGCGTCATGGCGGTTGCCGCCGGAACGGCAAAAAGGGCCGAAGTCAGTGAAACAGCAATTGCTTTGAACAAATTGTCACTTGAGAAACTCAACATAACCAAACTCCGAAAAATCCAGGCGATAATGCTGATCATATCAAAATTTAGGCTTTTCGTCCAATTTCGCCCGATACAGCCCTGTTCCTTGATTCGGTCGTGCAAAGCTCAAGAGACTTATAGGCGTTTGCTCTCGTTTTATCAGATCGGTCAAATGAACACCCGGCTTGGGTGCAATTCACCGGATTTGAAAATGCCTACCGCTACAGCTTTGCCGTCCAGCGAGGCCCAGGCCTCGTCGCCGTATTCCACGTCCGAAGCCAGTACCAGACCCGGATTTCCATTGCGCAGGCGCGTGGCGCCTTCGGGGGTGCATTTCAACTCGGGCAGGTCCGAAAGGCCGATTTCCAGCGGGTGCAGGTGGTCGTCCAGCGCCGTGGTTTTGGCCATTTCGTCAATCTGTTCGATGCTCAGGCCGTCTTCAACTTCGAACGGGCCGGACCAGATGCGGCGTAGTTCCCTGACGTGGCCGTGGCAGCCCAGTGCCTCGCCCAGATCGCGCGCGATCGAGCGGACGTAACCGCCCTTGCCACAGGTCATTTCCAAAACGATGTGATCTTCGTCGGGGCGGTCGACCAGAATCAGTTCCTCAACCCACAGTGGCCGGGCGTTCAGTTCAACATCCTCGCCATCGCGAGCCAATTTATAGGCGCGCTGCCCGTCGATTTTCACGGCCGAGAACTTGGGCGGCACCTGCATGATGTCACCCAGAAACGGGGCCAGCGCCTGTTTGATAGCATCATCCGAGGGGCGCGCATCGCTTTCCGCGATCACCTCGCCCTCGGCATCGTCCGTATTGGTGGCCTGACCCAGACGAACGGTGAAGGTGTAAGCCTTCAAAGCGTCGGTGATATAGGGAACGGTCTTGGTTGCCTCACCCAAGGCCACGGCCAATACGCCGGTTGCCTCCGGGTCCAGCGTGCCCGCATGGCCCGCTTTCTTGGCGTCCATCGCCCAACGTACCTTGTTGACCACTGCGGTCGAGGTCATGCCCGCAGGCTTGTCCACCACCAGCCAACCGGAAATGTCGCGGCCCTTGCGTTTGCGTCCCATGCTTCACCTAGAATCTTGCTGAGGCGCGCGGGTTAGCGGATCACTCAGTCGCTGTCAATTTGTGGGGACGTCTTCGACCACACCCACGATCGGCCCCAGTGAGAAGCCGACATCTGACCGGTTGCCAACCCGTTCATACATCCGCGAGATATTGCCATCCAGGAACAGCGCGTTCGGTGTTTTCAACACATCCCGAAACAGGCTGCCGAATTCGTGGAAGGTGACGTAGTCTTCCGAGATCGCAAACACCGCGCGCGTACCATCGGTGCTAGTGCCGACCCCGTTGCGCACGTAGCGCGAGTTCGAATCGGACAGGAAACGCGGGTGCAACTCGCCGTCAATCACCAGCATTGGGCCGGATTGGGTGGCAAAACGGCACCTGGGCGTCTGGTCCAGATAGTCCAGCGTTTCGAACACATCGGCGCGACCGTCACGGATGCAGAACACGCCGTTGGGCAGCAGGCCGAAATTGCCGGGCCCGGCATTGGGGATCACGCGCATTTGCTCCTGACCCTCTTCGACATAATGGCCGACCGGCGAGCGGTCGTCGTGATACATGCCCGCGTTCATCGCAAAGGCCAGCCGTTTGCCGCCGGGAGCCAGCGCCTCGTTCACCGAGGAGAAATGCCCCAGTAGATCGCCGTCTTCATCGTTCAGAAACAGGCGAAGGTCTTCGGATGCGGCATCCACTTCGCAGATGGTGTACCGCTTGTCCTCGTGGGTCAGCTTTTCACAGGTGACCGCAGAGGCCTGCGCCGCCCAGAGGACTGCGCCCAAAGTGATCAGACTGCGGATCACTCGTCCAGATCGCGGCGTACCGCGTCCTGTTCGAACATCCGGCGGGTGTCGTCCAGACGGTCGAACGTGTCATCCAGACGGAACCGCAGATCGGGTGAAAACTTCAGACCAACCTTCTTCCCGACCATGCGCCGCAGCTCACCCTTGTTGCGGGCCAGCAGGTCGATCACGTCCTCTTGGCCCTTGCCGCCCAGCGGCAGCACATAAGCGGTGGCGATCTTCAGATCGGGCGAGGTGCGCACCTCGCCTACGGTGATCGACATTCGGTTCAGGTCGGGGTCGTGGACATCTCCGCGCGCCAGAACCTCGGACAGGGTGCGGCGGATCAGTTCGCCGACGCGCAGCTGTCGTTGGGACGGGCCGGGGCCATCGTGGAATTTGTTCTTTGCCATACACCCCGATCTAAGCGCAAAGCGGGGCTTTGCCAAGCGGGCGCGAACGGGGTAGGAGGCTTTGAGCCGACTTTATGAAAGGGACCAGCGAAATGACCCATATTCCGGGTATCGTCATCACAGGGGCTTCGGGCCGTATGGGGCAGATGCTGATCAAGACCGTGACCGACAGCGATCAGGCGCGTCTGGTCGGCGTGGTCGAACGCGCGGGTCACGACTGGATCGGTCAGGACGTAGGCACGGCGATGGGCGGACAGGCGCAGGGCGTCTTCGTGACCGACGACCCTCTGGAGGCGTTTGCGCAGGCGCAGGCGGTAATCGATTTCACCGCGCCCGAGGCAACGCTGGAATTTGCCGCCCTGGCCGCGCAGGCGCGATGCGTCCATGTGATCGGCACCACCGGCATGAGCGATGATCAGATCGCGGCGCTGGAACCGGCAGCGCGCCATGCGGTGATCGTGCGGGCCGGGAACATGAGCCTCGGTGTCAATCTGCTGGTGCAACTGACCAAAAAGGTCGCCGCTGCGCTGGACGAGGATTTCGACATCGAGGTGATCGAAGGCCACCACCACCACAAGGTCGACGCGCCCTCTGGTACCGCCTTGATGCTGGGCGAGGCCGCCGCCGAGGGGCGCGGGGTCAATCTGGCGGACGTGTCCGACCGGGGTCGCGACGGCATCACCGGTGCGCGTCAACGCGGCAATATCGGTTTTCACGCCATTCGCGGCGGAGACATCGTCGGCGAACACGATGTCCTGTTCGCCGCCCCCGGCGAACGTATCGTCCTGCGCCATCTGGCCACCGACCGCGCCATCTTTGCCCGCGGCGCGCTGAAGGCAGCGCTGTGGGGGCAAGGTAAAGCGCCCGGTCAATATGACATGGTGGATGTGCTGGGATTGTAAATTAATAATACGCGCTCACGACAACAAAAACAAAGAACGCTAGAATCCAAAACAGCACTGCAACAAAAAGCGATGCGAACTGTAGCATGGCAAAGTGAAAGTGATTGCTATTCGGGACGATCCGAATCCCATTGGGTACGTTCAGGTCGTCGCATATTTCAGACCTAAACCACATATTGCATGCCCCGTGGGCATTCAGAAGCAATTGTTTGCGTGTCGGCGGAAAGCCCCGTGTTCTGATCCAGAACTCAACAAACTCTTCCCGAAAATTGAAAATTGGGAAGGCCGACGTGAGAAAAATCATTGCGCCCCATGATGTAAGAACGATGACGACCACGTACCCGACTAAAATGAGAATCAAAGTCAGCAACCCTAAACCCTCGCAATCACGCAGCTCAAATTAGCGAAACGAGGTCAGTCCGGGCGGCTCGGTGCCGTCCTGTTCGACCTGTGCGAACAAGGCGCCCAGCCGCTGATCCCAGGTTGCGAACTGGCCGGTGACCGCATAGGTCAGGCGCTCGGCTCCGATGGAGATCCCCAGCGGCGCGGCCTCTCCGCCGATGACGATCTCACCGATTTCGGTCCAGTTTGCCGATGGCGGATAGGTGCCGGGGGCGGGTTCATCCGTTTCCCCCACGCGGTAATACACGCCCATGGTTACGATGTAGTCTTCGCCAAACGGATCGGGGAAGAAAAAGCCCGAGGCATCGCGTGCTGCCAGGGCTTCGGCCTCGTCACGCAGCAGGACTTTTTCCGCAAAAGGCAGGCCCATCTCGTCCAGCACCGGGCGCATGTCTTCGGATTGCGGCACGCTGACAAAGGCGATGCGGGACGGGTCGAGACCGAACCCCTCGGTCAATAGGCGCATCATCAGGCGGGTCGCAGCCTGACCATCGGCGTCCTTAGGGTGACAGCCGACCTCATGGAACAGGGGCAGCACGTCTGGGCGGTGTTTCTCGTCTACATCCGCCACCCGTGCCAAGGGTTGAATGACAAAGGCGTTGGACGGCAGTGCGGACTGATCAAAATCGTGCCGCAAGCCACCGTTATAATCCGCGTCCCCGGATACAATCGAAAGCGGATCGGACTCGGCGAAGCCAAGCTCTGCGAATAACGTTTTCAGGCGCGTGAGCGTATGGCTGAAGCCCTGTTCAAACGCCTCATTTTTGTCGGCTGCAGCAAGCGTTACATGCGGCAGCAGCGTTCCGACTGTTGCCGCGGTTCCCAACTGGACGACCCTACGTCTGTTCAGTCCCATTTGATGCCTCCCATGCCCGTTGGACGTGGGGCGAGCGTATCACAGATGTTGGTGGCAAGGGTTAAGGGTTTCAGAAAGCGATTTTTTAGAGATCCCGAACCTGGTCCGCACGCAACGGGCAGGCGAGGTAGACGCCGAATTCCTTGCCGATATCCGCGCTGACCCGTGCGTGAACCGCGCCTTGTCTGTCAAGGAAACGTTGGTTGTCCTCAGCGGGGAAAACCCCCTCATGCCAAATGCCGGGATGGATATAGAGCCCGCGCGAGCCGTCGCACCAGAAGGCCACCACCTTGTCGGGCGTCAGGTTGTCTCCGGGCAAAGCGGCGGGGATGATGAAAGGCTTGTTGTCCAGCGGCCAGAACATCTGTCCGCCATCAGGGTGGTAATTCATGTGCCACAGCAACACCTGATCGCGCGGCGCGGTTTGGCGTTCCGCCTGCGCCTGCTGCGGATCTGTCGACCAGCCCAGCACATAGTGACCGTTCACCGCTTCGTTCCGGCCATAGAGCACATCGCCCTTCCATTCGCCGTGGAACGTGCCCTCGACCCAGCCGCCTTCGTCACCGGTGCCCTCGTCGATGGGGCGCCAGCCTTGCTGCGGCCAGCGGGTGATCTCGATCTCGAAACCTTCGGGGTCATCGACCAGACAGCCATAGCCTTTGACCGACTCGTCGGTGGCGCGGATCAGCGGAACCTCGTGCCACGGCAGCGAGGGTTTGGTGCTGGCCTCAAAGATATATTCCGGCGCGTTCATGACGTAACCAAATGTTTGTCGACCATGCGCTGCACCATCGGTGCGAAATAGGCAAAGTCGGGCGTTTCCATGTCCGGGCGCTTGCCCGCTTCGTCCAGATAGCGGACCTGGATGATCTCTTTGAGGTTCGGGTTGGCCTCAAACGCGGCTACCTCCTCGGCGCTCATCGGGCCGCCCTGCAGTTCCAGCGTGTGGACCGAGGCGTCGGACAGGCGGTTGAAATACTCGGGCTTGGTGGCACAGAGATACCGTTTGGCCGCCACGTGGTAGCGGCAGCAATCTGTGATGACTGACGGGAAAAACTGCTCCAGCACCTCGGCACCTGCGTCCTCGTGGTGACGGTCTTCGGTGTCGTCGGGGTGATAGCTGCCAAACTCGGAGGTGAAATGGCCGATATCATGCAGCAACGCGCCGACGATGATTTCCTCGGGCATCCCGTTCTGCTCGGCGATGGTGGCGCCTTGCAGCATGTGTTCGGCCATGGTGACGGGCTCGCCCAGATATTCCTCGCTGCCGCGGCGGGTGAAGATGTCTCCGATGAAATCGACGATATTGTCCCGGTGCAGGGTCGAAAAATCCGGTTTCATTCCGCTGCCTCCGGTTGTGCCATATCCATTGCCGCCAGTGTCGACAGAAGCCCGTCCTTGTCAGCGTAGCAGCCTTGCAACCAACGTGAGCCTGCGCCGGAATAGCCCAACCGCGCATGCAGAACGCGGGTGTTGTCGACGATGAAGCTCTCACCCGGTTCCAGCTTGAACGACACGCCCATGGCCGGGTCATCGATGATCTCGCCCAGTTGACGGTAGGCGGCGTAATAGGCCTCCATCCGGTCAAACGGGATATCGACCAGCGGCGCGGTCGAGCGGTTGTTGAAGCGGATGCCGATCAGTTCTCCGTCCGGCGACAACTCGATCATCGGGCGGCGCGAGCGCAGGCAGACGCCATCCGAGCCCTTGTATTCGAACCGCGCGGGGTAGCCCGCCAGAAGGGCGAAGCCTTCAGGGTTCTGGTCCCGTAGTTTTTCCACAGCGCGGAAACCGTCGACGACGATGGAGTCCCCACCCTCGGCGCTGTTTTCCAGACAATACAGGATCTGCAGCGTCGGCACCGGGTCGCGATAGGGGTTGTCGGTATGGGCCTGCAAGCCCAGCCCGGTATAGGCGAGGTTGGTCGGGTTCACCTCGGTCCGGACCTCGAAATAGGGGCCGTAATTGGTTTCACGCACGTAACCGAACAGATCAGCCACTTTCAGCAGCGATTCCGGCTCGGTCGGGCCGCCGGTCAGCTTGGCGAAACCGTATTCCGCGACGGCGGCCAGCCAGCCGCGCTTGGCTTCGGGGTTGGCGTGGACCTGATCCCAGTCGCCGCTGGGCGCGGCGATGCCGCGTTCCCAGGTTGTGATACCAGGGGCGGTGCGGCCGATGTCCTGCGCATGGGCGCGGTCATAGCTGTGGTCGGCCAGCCAGGTGGCGGGGAAGGTGACGGTTTTGCCTTCGGGCTGGAACGTCACGGTCAGATCGCCATTGGAGACTTCGGCGGCGCTGACCGAAATATCGGCGGGAATGTCGCCGATTGTGATCAGACGTTGGCCGTTGCCCGGTGCGCGGGTCTCGGGGTCCAGCGCGTTGTCGCGCAGCCAGATGGCGTGGAAACGGGCCTGGGTGCCGGTGTCAAACTCGACGGTCACGACCGAGGCATCATGGGTGGCGGTGCGCAGCATGGGGGTCTCCTGTTCGGCGCGGCTTTGCTTGAGGAAATACGCGCCCCGTGGCATTACGACAATTAATCCTTATTGCTGCTGAGGCTTGGAAAAACTTATGACTAAGAAAAAGATCGGATTGCCGCCATTGGACTGGCTGCGCGTGTTCGAAGCGGCCGGTCGATTGGGTGGGTTTTCCGCCGCCGCCAAAGAGTTCGGGCTGACTCAGGCAGCCGTCAGCCAGAGGATCGCAAATCTTGAAGCGTGGCTGGGTCGGACGCTGTTCGTGCGCGAGGCGCGGGGTGTGTCGCTGACGGTTGAAGGCGAAAGCTATCTGCCACTTGTTCAGGATAGTTTGCAGGCGTTGGAGCGCAACACCGAGGATCTTTTTGGCAAGTCCCCGCGTGAGCTGCGCGTCGCGGGCCTGTCCTCCCATATTGATGCGCTGGTCCTCCCGAACCTTCCTGAATTTCTTGAGATGCGGCCCAAGGTGCAGGTCCTGACGGATTCCGTGGCGCGCCGATCTTCGCTGGATGAGGAGAAGACATGGCTGCAAATCCGCTATGGTCGTGGCGCGTGGCCGGGGCGCGAGGCCGCCCTGATCGCGCAGGAGGTTCTGGTGCCGATGGCCGCGCCTGGAGTCGCGTGGGGAGCGCCGCTGGTCGATCAGCGCGGCGAGCGACCAGGCTGGCGCGAGTGGGCTACGGTTGCGGGGATGGATGATTTACCACACGCTCGGGCCAGCTTCGATTCAATGGGTCACGCGATCGCGGCGGCCCGACAGGGGATGGGGGTGGTTCTGGGCTCGGTGCCGTTGGCGTCGGGACAATTGCGCAGCGGGCAATTGTGCAGGCTGGAGCTGCCGAAGCTGGAAACGCGCGAAGGCTATTGGCTGACCTGGCCCGAGGATCGGGTGCGGTCGAAGAAGCAGCGCGCGTTGATTGACGATTTTCTGCAGGCGCTGCGGGGCTGAGCGATCAGAAGTCGATCGCGATGCCTTTCTTTTCCCAATCGCCGTAACGGGCCGGGTCGGGACCATCGCGCCCACCCAGTTCCTTGGGCATCTCTTTTGCCTCAGCCTCGGCCTTTTTGCGGCGCTCTTCGGCCTCGGCCAGCGCGCGTTGGGCGGCAGGGGGCAGGTCTTTGCGGTCGTCGCTCATGACATCGGGTTCCTTTCCGTGCAGGGTCTTGATATACGCCCCCGTCCGCGGTTGGCAATGCGGGCGAGGGTCACATCAAAGGCGGTTCCATGTCCGACAACGCAACAGCGGCGCGACGCAGCGCGATCTATCTGCTGGATCAGATTCTGGGGGAAGGCCGGTTGCTGTCCGAGTGTCTGGCAGCAGGCGCGTTGGATCGGCTTGAACCGGAAGATCGCGCGCGGGCGCAACGCCTGACGTTGGAAACCCTGCGCGGGCTCGAACGCGCCGACCGTCTGTTGGACAACCACCTGAACCGGACGCCTGCGCTGACGGTCCACAACGCTCTGCGCCTCGGCGCGGTCGAGCTGTGCCACGGAGAGGCCGCGCATGGTGTGGTCAATTCCATGGTCGAGATCCTGGGCCGGTCGCGCAAGCATGGCCGCCTCAAAGGCCTGGCCAACGCGGTTCTGCGTAAAGTGGCCGCCGAAGGGCCCGATGCGTGGCCCAAGATGCGGGTGCCGCGCCTGCCGGAATGGCTGCGCGATCCGCTGATCATGGCGTGGGGTGCCGAGGCCATCGCGGGCATGGAGCAGGCCCATTTTACCGGTGCACCGCTGGATATTACCTTAAAGCCGGGCGCGAGCGGCCCCGGAGACACGCTGCCGACCGGGTCACTGCGGATACAGGATGCGGGGCAGGTTTCGACCCTGCCGGGGTTCAACACAGGCGACTGGTGGGTGCAGGACGCGGCGGCGGCGTTGCCGGTGCAGGTGCTGGCGCCCAAAACCGGTGAAACCGTGCTGGACCTCTGCGCCGCGCCGGGGGGCAAGACGCTGCAACTGGCCGCAGCCGGGGCCAAGGTCACTGCGCTGGATATCTCGGACTCGCGGCTGGAGCGGGTGCGCGAAAACCTCAAACGCATCGGCCTGAAAGCCAACGTCATCGCGGGCGATGCACTGGAGCATCAGGGCCAGTACGACGCCATCCTGCTGGACGCCCCCTGTTCGGCCACAGGCACCATTCGCCGGCACCCGGATTTGCCTTTTGCCAAGGACGGCTCGGAATTTGGTGGGCTGATCGAGTTGCAGGCTCAGATGCTGGTCCATGCCTGGACCCTGCTGAAACCCAGCGGACGGCTGGTCTATTGCACCTGCTCCCTGCTGCCGGATGAGGGCGAGGTTCAGGTCGAAGAGGCCCTGGAACAGTATCCGGACATGGCGGTGGATCGCGATGCGTTGAACATCGCCGGGATCGAGCCGGGCTGGATCACCGAAGAGGGCGGCCTGCGCCTGCGACCCGATTATTGGGCGGATCGCGGCGGGATGGACGGGTTCTATATCGCCTGTCTGAACAAATCCGCCTGACGCGACGCTTTTCGGTGACTTGACGATCCGCGCGGTCTATCGTTGGGTCTCAAGCGCCAGCAGAGCGCAAGGGGCAGAGTAACGAGCGTCATGTCGAACTCAGATACCATGACCAACCGGTGGGCACGGTTTCAGAACCGTCTCTATGCGCGGTTGAGCCAGCGGCGCAAGGCGGTCACCGGGTTTGTGTCCGAGCCTGAGCCGCGCACTGTGGGATCGTTTGCGCGTGGGCGGCAGCTGGTTGCAGGTAATCTGCTGTTTGCCGGTTTTCTGGTTGAGGCGCAGGATACCAACCTGTGGGACGTCACCGCCCCAAGCACTGGTTTCGACGATGAGCGCCACGGCTTTTCCTGGTTGGATGATCTGGCAGCTGTCGGGGACATGCGAGCGCGGGATAAGGCGCAGCGCTGGGTCTGGGGCTGGATCGAGACGCACGGGCGCGGGCAGGGGTACGGATGGGCACCCGAACTGACCGGACGGCGGGTGACGCGGTGGATCAACCATGCAGTGTTCCTGTTGCGGGGTATGGATGAGAAACAGGTCAAACTTTTCTTCCACGCGCTGGCGCAGCAGACATGGTTCCTATCCAAACGCTGGCAGGCCGCCACGCCGGGGCTTCCTCGGTTCGAAGCATTGGCCGGGCTGGTTCAGGCTGGGCTGGCGTTGAAGGGGCTTGAACAGATGGCCGATCCGGCCCTGCGCGCACTGGCGAAAGAATGCGAAAAACAGATCGATGCAAAGGGCGGCATTCCAACCCGCAATCCCGAAGAACTGTTGGATGTCTTCACCCTGCTGTCGTGGACTTCGGCCGCGCTGAGTGATCTGGGGCGGGGGACGCCTGCCGCTCAGGCCGATGCGATTAAGCGGATGGCGCCCACGTTGCGCAGCCTGCGCCATTCCGATGGTGCGCTGGCCCGGTTTCACGGCGGAGGGCGCGGGGTTGAAGGCCGTCTGGATCAGGCGCTGGCCCAAAGCGGGGTTCGACCGCAGCACGCGCGTGGTTTGGCAATGGGGTTTGCCCGTCTCTATGCAGCTCGGACCAGCGTGATCGTAGATGCCAGCGCGCCGCCCAAGGGGGCCGCATCCTTGAATGCCCATGCTTCGACCCTTGCGTTCGAATTGACCTCGGGGCGGCGGCCTCTGATTGTGAATTGCGGCTCGGGCGGAAGCTTCGGGTCTGAATGGCGGCGGGCCGGGCGTGCGACACCGTCGCATTCAACCCTGTGTCTGGATGGTTACTCCAGCGCCCGGCTGGCTCCTGCGGGGAATGGCGGCGAGAGCGAGGCGCTGATCGATGCGCCGCAAGAGGTACCGGTGGATGCTGAAGAGGCATTCGAAGGCACGCGCTTTATGGTCGGACATGATGGCTACACCAAAACCTTCGGCCTGACCCATGCCCGTACTTTTGAGCTGCGGTTTGACGGGCGCCAATTGACCGGCGAGGATATTCTGCTGACTGCCACCGACAAGGCTAAGCGGCAGTTCGACAAGGCGATGGATGCCTCGGGCCTCAAGGGCGTTCGCTATGACGTCCGGTTTCACCTGCATCCGGATGTGGACGCGGCCATCGATTTGGGCGGCGCGGCGGTGTCGATGGCGCTCAAAAGCGGTGAGATCTGGGTTTTCCGCCATGACGGTGTTGCAAAATTAGCCGTCGAACCAAGCGTTTATCTTGAAAAAGGTCGATTAAAGCCACGCGCGACAAAACAGATCGTTCTATCCGGGCGCGCAATGGAGTATGCGACCCGCATCCAGTGGACGTTGAGCAAGGCGCAGGATACAGCCTATGCCGTGCGCGACCTGCACCGGGACGAGCCCGAGTTTGACTGACGCCAAAAGGACCTTTGGACCCATGACCGACCTTCACCCCGTGCGCCGCGCGTTGCTTTCCGTATCCGATAAGACCGGACTGATCGAACTGGGACAGGCGCTGTCCGAGCGTGGGGTCGAACTGCTGTCGACCGGCGGCACCGCAAAGGCGCTGCGCGATGCGGGGCTTGCGGTGAAGGATGTCAGCGAGGTGACCGGCTTCCCCGAGATGATGGATGGCCGCGTGAAGACCCTGCACCCGATGGTGCATGGCGGCCTGCTGGCCCTGCGGAACAACGACACCCACGTCGCCGCGATGACCGAGCACGGCATCGGTGCCATCGACCTGCTGGTGGTGAACCTCTACCCGTTCGAGGCCACCGTGGCCAAGGGTGCCGATTACGATGAATGTGTCGAAAACATCGACATCGGCGGCCCGGCGATGATCCGCGCGGCGGCCAAGAACCATGCGTTCGTCAACGTCGTCGTAGACGTCGAGGATTATCAGAAACTGCTGGGTGACATGGACCAGCACAGTGGCGCGACCTGCCCGAAATTCCGCCGCAAACTGGCGCAAAAGGCCTATGCCCGCACCGCCGCCTATGACACTGCCGTGTCCAACTGGCTGGCCGACGCGCTGGAGCTTGAGGCCCCCAAACGCCGCGCCTTTGCCGGCGAGCTGAAACAGACCCTGCGCTATGGCGAGAACAGCCACCAGTCGGCGGCCTTTTACACCGATGGCTCGGGCCGCCCCGGCGTTGCGACCGCCGTGCAGCATCAGGGCAAGGAACTGAGCTACAACAACATCAACGACACCGATGCGGCGTTTGAGCTGGTGGCAGAGTTCGACCCGGCACAAGGCGCTGCCTGTGCCATCATCAAACACGCCAACCCCTGCGGTGTGGCCAAGGGCGCGACTCTGTTGGAGGCCTACAAGGCCGCCTTTGACTGTGACCGTACCTCGGCCTTTGGTGGCATCGTCGCGCTGAACCAGCCGCTGGACGCCGAAACCGCGCAGGAAATCACCGGAATTTTCACCGAGGTTGTGATTGCGCCGGGCGCATCGGACGAGGCCAAAGCGATCTTTGCCGCCAAGAAGAACCTGCGCCTGCTGACCACCGAAGGTTTGCCGGATGTGACCGCAGGCGGCAAAACCGTGCGTCAAGTGGCCGGTGGCCTGCTGGTGCAGGACAAGGATAACGGTTTTGTCGGCATGGACGACCTGAAGGTGGTCACCAAAAAGGTCCCGACCGATGAGCAGATGCGTGACCTGCTGTTTGCCTGGAAGGTCGCCAAACACGTCAAGTCCAATGCCATCGTTTACGTCAAGAACGGCGCGACCGTGGGCGTCGGTGCAGGACAGATGAGCCGCCTGGACTCGGCTATGATTGCCGCAAAGAAAGCCGAACGCATGGCCGACGCGCTGGGCCTGCCGCAGCCGCTGACCATTGGCTCAGCTGTGGCCTCGGACGCGTTCTTCCCCTTCCCTGACGGTCTGATGGAGGCCGCCGAGGCGGGTGCCACCTGCGTCATCCAACCCGGCGGCTCGATGCGCGACGATGAGGTGATCGCAGCTGCGGACGAGGCCGGTCTGGCCATGGTCTTTACCGGCATGCGCCATTTCCGTCACTGATGCGCTATCGCCTTCTGTTCTGGGCCGCGCTGGCCGCGTTTCTGATCGACCAGGTCAGCAAGTATCTGGTCGTTCACGTTATGCGCGTGGCCGAGGGTAATATCGACGTGCTACCACCTTTGCTGGTATTCAAATACGGCGAGAATCGGGGCATCAACTTTGGCCTTTTCCAAGGTGATACCGACACTGCCCGCTGGGTGCTGATCGGTGTCTCGCTGGTCATCTCGGTCGGTGTGCTGATCTGGCTGATGCGCACGACCCCGCCGAAACTGATGCTGTTCTGTGGCGGGTTGCTGATCGGCGGGGCGCTGGCGAATGTGCTGGACCGGGTGATCTATGGCTATGTTCTGGATTTCCTGAACATGTCCTGCTGCGGCATCAACAACCCGTTCGTGTTCAATCTGGCCGATGTGTTCATCTTTGCAGGTGCCATCGGGCTTGTGTTGTTCGAGGGCAAAAAGCCCTCGTGACGCGCCGGGTGATATGCGATAAAAGCGCCTGAAACTGGCTGGAGACTCTGATGCGGTTGTCGCGATCCATTTTTGCTGTGACACTGATTCTTGCGGTAGCGGGATGTGCCGATATCGGTTTGCGCCATCTTGAGGCACCGGGACAGGGGCCGGATGAATTCTCGGTCATGCCGGTGGAACCGCTGACCCAGCCCAAGGACTACAAGTTCCTGCCTGCGCCCACGCCGGGTGGGACAAACCTGACCGACCCGAACCCGAAGGCGGACGCAATCGTGGCACTGGGCGGCAGCGAGGCAGCATTGAATGCCAATGCCGCCATCCCGTCCACCGATGCAGCGCTGGTGACGGCCTCCAGCCGCTATGGTGTTCCTTCCAACACGCGGCAGGTTGTCGATACCGAAGATGCCGAATTCCGCAGAAAGCAGGGCCGCCTGACCCGCCTGCGCCTGTTCAAGGTGGACCGCTATACGCAGGTCTACCAGCGTCAGGCACTTGATGCCGACGCGCAAAACGAAGCGGCGCGCCGTGCGGGGATCGAGACCCCTTCTGCACCCCCGGCTGATGAATAAACCTTAACTTTCCGTCATCGGCCTTGAACCTGCGCCGCACCACCGTAGTTTGAACATCATTAAACGAAACGGAGGACGCCCCATGGTTCGGGCTCTGGCCTTGTCTGCCGCCCTTTTCGCCGCCACCCCTTTGATTGCCAAAGAGGGGCACGAGGCGGTCACAACCTTCACGCTGGACAACGGCATGGATGTCGTCGTGGTCGAAGATCACCGTGCGCCCATCGTACAGCACATGGTCTGGTATCGTGCCGGATCTGCGGATGAGCCGGTCGGCTCGTCCGGTGTGGCGCATTTCCTGGAACACCTTCTGTTCAAAGGCACCGATACGCTGGCGCCGGGTGAGTTCTCGGCTACCGTTGCTGCCAATGGCGGTAATGACAATGCGTTTACGTCTTATGATTACACCGCCTATTACCAACGCGTCGCCGCAGACCGGCTGGAATTGATGATGCGGATGGAGGCGGATCGGATGCGCAACCTGCGCCTCAGTGAAGAGGACATCGTCACCGAGCGCGACGTGATACTCGAGGAACGCAATCAGCGCACCGACAACAGTCCGCGCGCTCTGTTCGGCGAGCAGATGAGCGCGGCGCAGTACCTCAACCATCGCTATGGTGTGCCGATTATTGGCTGGCGGCACGAGATGGAGACACTGGACATGGAGGATGCGTTGTCCTTCTACCAGACCCATTATGCGCCCAATAACGCCATTCTGGTGGTGACCGGCGATGTGGAGCCCGATGCGGTCAAAGCGTTGGCCGAGCAGTATTATGGTGTCATCCCAGCCAATCCTGACCTACCCGAACGATTCCGCTCGCAAGAGCCGCCGCAGACTTCCGAACGTCGCCTGACCTTCAAGGATGCGCGGGTGTCGCAGCCCTATGTGCAGCGCAGCTATCTAGCGCCCGAGCGTGATCCGGGTGAGCAGGAGAAAGCCGCGGCGTTGTTCCTGCTGGCCGAGTTGCTGGGCGGCAGTACCACGTCATATCTGAACGAAAAGCTGCAATTTGAACAGCAAATGGTCGTTTATGCCGGGGCCTTTTACCGAGGTGTGTCGTTGGACGACACAACCTTCGATCTGCTGGTTGTTCCGGCGCAGGGCGTGTCTCTGCAAGAGGCCGAGGACGCGATGGACCAGGCTGTGGCTGATTTTATCGCCGATGGTGTCAACGAAGAAGATCTCGACCGCATCAAGATGCAACTGCGTGCGGCCCAAACTTTTGCGCGCGACAATGTGGACGGGATCGGCAACCGATATGGCCGCGCCCTGACCAGCGGTCTAACGGTCGAGGATGTGCAGGCCTGGCCCGATGTTCTGCAGGCCGTGACGGGGGATGAGATCATCGCCGCGGCCCGCGAGGTACTGCAATCCGAAGCATCGGTCACGGGCTGGCTGATGCGCGACGATGAGGTGACGCAATGAAACGGATTTTCGCAACCCTGATCGCCTTTGTCATCGCGTTGCCCGCATGGGCCGAGATCAAGATCGAAGAGGTCACCTCGCCCGGTGGTATCAAAGCCTGGTTGGTCGAGGATCACTCGATCCCTTTCACCGCGCTGGAGATGCGCTTTCGCGGCGGCACCTCGCTGGACGAGCCCGGAAAACGTGGCGCCATATACTTGATGAGCGGGCTGATCGAGGAAGGCGCAGGTGACATGGATGCCCGTACTTATGCGCGCGAACTGGAATCGCTGGCGGCCTCGTTCAGTTACAATGCGTCTGATGACTCGGTCTCGATCTCGGCACAATTTCTGACCGAGAACCGCGATGAAGTGACCGACCTGCTGCGTACCACCATTCACGAGCCGCGTTTTGACGAGGATGCAGTAGAGCGGGTGAAGGCGCAGGTTCTGTCCGGCCTGCGGTCCGATCAGACCGATCCCAACGATATAGCCAGCCGTAATTTCGCGCAGGTGGCCTATGGCGATCACCCCTATGGCACCGAGGGCAAGGGCACGATTGAAAGCGTCAGCGCGCTGATCCGCGCCGATGTCGTGACCGCCTATGACAATGTCTTTGCCAAGGATCGGCTTTATGTCGGTGCCGTGGGTGACATCACCCCTGACGAACTGGGTGTGTTGCTGGACAAGTTGCTGGCTGATCTGCCTGAAACCGGCAAGCCGATTCCGGACCGTGCCGATGTGAGCATCCCCGGCGGGATCAGCGTGGTTGAGTTTGACACCCCGCAATCGGTGGCCTTGTTCGGCCATGCGGGCATCGACCGCGACGATCCCGATTTCTTTGCCGCCTATATCATGAACCACATTCTGGGTGGTGGTGGGTTCGAAAGCCGCCTGATGCAGGAAGTGCGCGAAAAACGCGGCCTGACCTATGGCGTGGCGACCTATCTGGTACCCAAGGATTTGGCCTCGGTCTATATGGGGTCCGTGTCCTCGGGCAATGACCGCATCGCCGAAGCGGTCGAGGTGATCCGCGACGAATGGGCGCGCGCTGCGACTGAGGGTGTGACCCAGACCGAACTGGACGAGGCCAAGACCTATCTGACCGGTGCCTATCCGCTGCGGTTCGATGGCAATGGCCGGATCGCCGGGATCATGGTCGGGATGCAGATGGAGAACTTGCCCATCGATTACATCGCCACCCGCAACGACAAGGTGAACGCTGTTACTCTGGACGAGGTAAACCGCATGGCCCGCGAGTTGCTGGACCCCGAAGGACTGCACTTTACAGTCGTCGGTAAGCCCGAAGGGCTGGAAACCACGAATTGATGAAAAGGGGGCTGAGTACGCCTCAGCCCTTTTTCCCTGCCGCGCTGCGCAGCATCTGCCCCATCATCTGACCAAATTTGCCCGAGCCGCGCTGATACAGCGCCCCGTCCACGGCCAGTACCGTGCCGCTGATATAGCTGGCCAGATCGGAGCTGAGGAACAGGCAGGCATTGGCCACATCCTGCGGCTGACCCCAACGGCCCAGAGGCACATCGCGGCGCAGTTCTTCATGGGCGTTTTCGGTGGGTGCCAGACGTTTTGCGCCTTCGGTCCCTTCGATGAAGCCCGGAACAACCGAGTTCACCCGGATGCCTTCAACGCCCCATTCCATCGACAGGGTGCGCGTTATTTGATCAACGCCCGCCTTGGCGGCGCAGACGTGGGATTGACCTTCGTACGGCAGATAGGACTGCGGGGCCGAGATGTTGATGATGCTGGCGCCGGGGCGTTTGAGATAGGGGTAGGCCCCTTTCATCACATGGACCGTGCCCATCAGGTCGATATCGATCACGGTCTTGAACGCATTGACCGACATCTCGGCCGCAAGTGCGGGGAAGTTGCCCGCCGCACCGGAAACCAGCACGTCGAAATCACCGAACGCGTCGTGGAACTGTTTCAGGCCCGCTGCCACCGCCTCGGGGTCGCGCACATCAAAGGCAGCACCAATGGCGTCAGCCGCGCCCGCAGCCCTCAGCGCGGCGACCGTATCATCCACCTTTTCCTGGGAGCGGCTGGCGACGGCCAGTTTGGCACCCGAGGCCGCAAAGGCCTCGGCAATGCCGCGATTGATACCGCTGGTGCCACCTATGACGATGACGGTTTGTCCTGAAAAATCCATTTAGGCCTCCCTTGGCGGGAGCCCTACTCGCCGTAGGGCACCCAGATGTTTTTTACTTCGGTCGCAGCCTGCAGGAAGCGGCGCGAATGGTCCACGCCCCAATCAAATGCCGTCGCGTTATTGACCCAGGTCCGTTTCAGGTTTCCGGCTGAGACGACCTCGATCTCTTTCGACAGATCGGTGGACGAGAACGACCAGACCGCGTCGACATTCAGGTGTGAGGCCAGCGGTTTCGCCAGTTCCGCGTGGCTGCCGGTCAGGATGTTGACCACGCCAGCGGGCACGTCGGAGGTTTCGAGGATCTGGTAGAAATCCGTCGCTGCCAGCGGATAGGGCTCGCTTGCCGCCAGCACAACCCGGTTGCCCATCGCAATTGCCGGTGCCATGACCGAGACCAGACCCAGCAGCGGCACCTCATCCGCGCAGAGCGCGCCGATTACGCCCACCGGTTCCTTCATCGCAATGGCAACGCCCCGGATCGGCACGCCGTGAACCTGACCGTCATACTTGTCAGCCCAGGCGGCGGCGGTGAACAGGCGCTGGATTGAGGCGTCTACCTCTTTCGCGCCGGTTTTCCCACCGGTCATGGCGTCAATGCGCGCAGCGAATTCGTCCGCACGGGCCGAAAGGTTCTCGCCGATGTAATACAGAATCTGCGCCCGCAGGTGACCGGTGGTTTTGGACCAGCCCTTGGCGCCCGCCGCAGCCTCAACCGCGTTGCGCACGTCCTTGCGGTTGGCAATCCCTACATGGCCCAGCAGGCCGGACTTGCCCCAAACAGGTTTCGAATAGCCGCTGTCGGGTCGTGCCTGCTTGCCGCCGACATACATCTTGGCGGTGCGGTCAATGGGATCGACCGAAGCGCCCTCGCCCATGGTCGCCTCGACCTTGGTCAGCGGCTTGGCCTTGCCTTTGGGTTTTGTGTAGGCGCTCAGCCCTTCCCAGCCGCCTTCACGGCCAAAACCGCTTTCCCGCACGCCGCCGAACCCGGCAGCGGCATCGAACAAGTTGGTGGCGTTCACCCAGACCACGCCTGCAACCAGTTTGGGTGCAATATCCAGCGCAAGGTTCACATTCTCGGTCCAAACCGTCGCGGCCAGCCCGTATCGGGTGTTGTTGGCCAGTTCCACCGCCTCTTCCGGGGTGCGGAAGGTCGAAGACACAAGAACCGGGCCGAAAATCTCCTCCTGCATCAGCAGGTCGGAGGTTTCGAGGCCCGAGATCAGAGTCGGCGGGTAGTAGCAGCCGTTTTCAGGCAGCTCGCATGCGGCCTGATGGATATGACCTGCGGTGTTGCTTTCGACCATGCCCTTGATGGTTTGCAACTGGACCGGGTCCACAACCGCGCCCACGTCGATGCATTTGTCCAGCGGATCACCGACGCGCAGCTTGTCCATCCGCGCGCGCAGCTTCTCGTGGAAGCGGTCGGCGATGCCCTCCTGCACCAGCAGGCGAGAGCCTGCACAGCAGACCTGACCCTGGTTGAACCAGATCGCATCGACCAGCCCTTCGATAGCTGAATCAATATCGGCGTCGTCGAACACGATGTAGGCGGATTTGCCACCCAGTTCCAAGGTCAGTTCCTTGCCCGATCCTGCGGTCGCCTCGCGGATACGACGACCGACAACGGTCGACCCGGTAAAGGCGATCTTGTCCACGTCAGCAGCCACGATCATCTCGCCCACTGCGCCATCGCCGGTGACGATGTTGACCACGCCCTTGGGCAGACCGGCCTGCGAGCAGATATCGGCAAACAGCAGCGCGGTCAGCGAAGTGTACTCGGCCGGTTTCAGAACCACAGTATTGCCCATTGCCAGCGCCGGCGCGATTTTCCACGCCAACATCAGCAGCGGGAAGTTCCACGGGATGATCTGGCCGCAAACTCCCAGCGCCTCAGCGTCGGGCAGTTCACTCTCCATCAGCTGGGCCATGCCCGCGTGATAGTAAAAATGCCGCTGCGCCAGCGGGATATCGATATCGCGCGATTCACGGATGGGTTTGCCGTTGTCGAGGCTTTCCAGCACCGCAAACAGCCGCGCGTGTTTCTGCAGCAGTCGCGCAATGGCATAGAGATACCGTGCGCGGCCTGCGCCGCCCAGCTTCTCCCATTTCGGCTGGGCCTTACGAGCTGCGGCGACGGCGGCATCCACATCGGCCTGTTTCGCCTGTGTCAGCTTGGCCAGAACCTCACCCGTTGCGGGGTTGCGGCTGTCGAACCCTTTGCCGGGTTTGGTGAAGGCCCCGTCGATATAGTGGCCGAACTTGTCGCCCTGATCGACCAGCCAGGCCAGCGCCTCGGCGGCGCTTTCGGGGGCAGGGCCGTATTCCATGGTCTCGAAGATTTCTTTGACTGTCATTGTTCTTGTCCTCAGCCCATGGAGTGACGGTAGCCGGCGGAGTACGCGCCCGTTACATAGTGTTCCAACTGCCGTTCAATATCGCCCAGCAGCGACGACGCGCCAAAGCGGAACAGGTCCGGCTCCAGCCAGCGGTCGCCCAGCTCATCCTTGATCAGCGACAGGTAGACCAGTGCGTCCTTGGCCTTGGAGATGCCGCCCGCAGGTTTGTACCCGACCCGGTACCCGGTGCGGTCATAGTAGTCGCGGATCGCGCGGATCATCACCAGCGACACGGGCAGGGTGGCGTTGACGCTTTCCTTCCCGGTCGAGGTTTTGATGAAATCGGCGCCTGCCATCATGCAGACCAGCGAGGCGCGGGCGACGTTGCGCAGGCTGCCCAGCTCTCCGGTTGCCAGAATGGCTTTGACATGGGCATCGCCGCAGGCCACGCGGAAGGCTTTCATTTCGTCATACAGCGCTTGCCAATCGCCCGACAGCACGTGGCGGCGTGAGATCACGATGTCGATCTCTTCGGCTCCGGCCTTCACGCTTTCTTCGATCTCTGCCACGCGCAGGTGGAACGGAGACAGGCCAGCCGGGAAGCCGGTCGACACGGCCGCGACGGGGATGCCGGTGCCTTTCAATGCCTCAACTGCCGTTTCGATCATGTCGTGATAGACACAAACCGCGCCGGTGGTGATCGGCGGCATGTCCAGCGCCTGCAGTACAGAAGGTGCCACTGGCTGACGCGCCTTGGCGCATAGGCGGCGCACGCGGCCCACGGTGTCATCGCCGGACAATGTGGTCAGGTCGATCATGGTGATCGCCTTCAGAAGCCATGCGGCCTGATACTCTTTTTTAACCGACCGACGACCGGACAAGGTCGCCGCACGGCGCTCAATCGCCGAGGTGTTGGCCTGCACGGCGCGCACCCAGTCAAGATCAAGATCCATACCGGGGTTTCTGGGCTCGGTCACTTGCGGCAGATGCGCTGTGCGCACGGGGCTTTCTGAGCTCTGCGTATCCATCTTCACATCCTTTGGGAGGTTTGCGCCAAAATCGCACGGGTTGCGGATAAATGAAAGGCATACAGGAGCGGGAATGGTATATTTTTTGACCAAATGGACAAAATTGGCATTTTCTTGCGAATAATTCGCAATGGCGTTGACTTACTTGCGAATGGTTCGCATATTCATTTGCAACTGAGTTCCAAATCGGGGTCCGACATGATTCGTCGCAGCTTTCTTGCAGCCTTAGTATTTGCCGCTGCATTGCCATTGACGGCCTGGGCCGAGGCGCCGCTGAAGGTGGTTGCCACCACAGGCATGATTGCCGACGCCGCGCGTCAAGTGGGTGGCAATCAGGTCGAGGTGAAGGGCCTGATGGGTCCCGGCGTCGATCCGCACGCCTATCGCCAGACCCGCAGCGACATCGTTGCCATGACCCGTGCCGACCTGATCCTGTGGCACGGCCTGTATCTTGAGGCGCAGATGGAGGATTTCTTTCACGACCTGGGCCGCAAGCGTAACGTGGTTGCCGTGGCCGAAGGGATCGACACGTCGAAACTGCGTGCGCATGATGATTATGCGGATAAATACGACCCGCATGTGTGGATGAGCCCCGCGTTATGGCGCGATGTGGTCGTCGAAGTGCAGAAAGCACTGACCGAAGCGCGCCCCGACGCGGCCGACATCTTTGCCGCAAATGCGCAGGCGCATCTGGCCGAGATCGACCAGTTGGAGACCTATGCCGGTCGGGCGCTTGCGTCTGTCCCCGAAACCAACCGCGTACTGGTCACGGCGCATGATGCTTTTGGCTATTTCGGGGCTGAATACGGCTATGAGGTGATGGGCATCCAGGGCATCTCGACCCAGTCCGAAGCTGGTCTGAACCGGATCGGAGAGCTGGTGGACACGCTGGTCGACAAGCAGCTGAAAGCGGTGTTCGTGGAAAGCTCGGTGTCTGACCGGTCGATGCGCGCGCTGATCGAAGGCGCTGCGGCCAAAGGTCATGATGTGAGTGTGGGCGGTGAGCTGTATTCCGACGCTATGGGCGAACCGGGGACCTATGAGGGCACTTATATCGGCATGCTGGACCACAACATCACCGTCATCGCAGGCGCGCTGGGTGCGGATGTGCCCGATCGCGGCATGAACGGCAAACTGTCGGCGGGGTTTTAAGTCATGCTGGAGCTGGCCACAAATCAGGGTGTTTCGGTTGCAGAGCACGGCCTGGACGATAGCCCTCTGGCCATTCGCGGCCTGACGGTTTCCTACGGCCAGAAACCTGCGGTGTTCTCGGTGGACATGACCGTGCAGCCCGGCGCGATGACAGCGATCATTGGACCTAATGGCGCGGGGAAGTCGACCCTGCTAAAGGCTGCTTTGGGGATTGTGTCGCCCTTGTCTGGGCAGGTCACTGTCTATGGCAAACCGCTGGAACAGCAACGCGCCCGCATCGCCTATGTGCCGCAGCGTGCCAGTGTGGATTGGGATTTCCCGACCCGCGTGATCGACGTGGTGCTGATGGGGCTGTCGCGGCAGCTCGGTCTGCTTGGCCGTATTCGTGCCCGGCACATGTCACGTGCCATGGATTGCCTGAGCAGGGTCGGCATGCGCGATTTCGCGGATCGTCAGATTGGCCAGCTTTCCGGCGGCCAGCAGCAGCGCGTGTTTCTGGCCCGCGCATTGGCGCAAGAGGCTGACCTTTACCTGCTGGACGAACCCTTTGCCGGGGTTGATGCGGCAACGGAAAAGGCCATCATTGCGGTGCTGAAATCGCTGAGAGAGGCGGGCAAGACCGTTGTCGTCGTGCATCACGATCTGGCCACCGTCACCGAATACTTCGACCATGTCTTCCTGATCAACACCCGCAAAGTGGCCGAGGGTCCGGTGGCCGAGGCCTTCACCGCCGAAACCCTGCAATCGGCTTACGGGGGCCGTCTGGCCACCGCCCAGATCGACCAGATTTCACGCGCGCTGGGGTAATCCATGCTTTGGGAAGCTCTGACTCTGCAGCTTGGCTATAACGCCACGCTGGTCGCCATTGGTGCGACCTTGCTGGGTGTGTCCGCCGGGGTCACCGGTACGTTTCTGTTTCTGCGTAAACGGGCATTGGTCAGCGATGCGATCAGCCATGCAACCCTGCCGGGTGTGTGTCTGGCTTTCATGGTGCTGGTCGCCTTTGGCGGTGATGGGCGCAATCTGATCGGTCTGCTGTCCGGATCGGCGATCTCGGCCTGGGTGGGTTTGTTGTGCATGAACTGGTTGACCCGCCGGACGCGCCTGGCCGAGGATGCAGCCATTGGAGCGGTGCTATCGGTGTTTTTTGGCTTTGGTGTCGTGTTGCTGACCGTCATTCAGACCATGGGCGTCGGGCGGCAGGCCGGGCTGGAGGGGTTCCTGCTGGGCTCGACCGCCGGGATGCTGTGGGCCGATGCGCTGATCATCGCGATTGGCGGGGCGGCGACATTGGCGCTGGTGATGATCATCCGGCGCCCAATGACGATGGTGGCCTTCGATCCGGAATACGCCGCGGCGCGGGGCTTGCCAGTGCATCGCATCGATCTGGCGATGATGGGTCTGGTGATGGCCGTCACCGTAGTCGGCCTAAAAATCGTCGGGCTGATCCTGATCGTGGCACTGCTGATTATCCCGGCCGTTACGGCACGGTTCTGGACCGAACGCTCGGATCGCGTGGTGCTGCTGGCCGGTCTCGCGGGTGGTCTGGCCGGGTATCTGGGCGCGGCGCTTTCGGCCTCGGCCCCGAACCTGCCAACGGGTCCGATTATCGTTCTGGTCAGCTTTGCTTTCTTTGCGCTGTCCCTGCTGTTGGCGCCGGTCCGGGGTGTCCTGGCGGCGGTACTGAAACACATGCGATTTCAACGCAGGGTACATATCCGGCAGGGTCTGCTGGCGCTGGCGCAGGATCAGAAAATCTATGAGCCACTCACCCTGCGCCTGTTGAAACGCGCCGGGCTGGCCCGTGCCGATGGTGTCGCCACCGAAGCCGGCAAGGCCCGCGCGGCAAAAGCCCTGCGCGACGAAAAACGCTGGGAGTTAGTCCGCACCGATCAGGCACACGAGGCGACGGCGGCGCTTTATGACGGGCTGCGCGATATCGAGACGGTGTTGACACGCGACCAGATCACCGAGATCGACCGCCAGATCGGCGGCCCGCAGGGAGTGCCCTCATGAGCGGTGAAGAGTTCGTCCCCCTGTCGTTGACACCTCTTCTGATTGGCACCTTCGCTGCGATTGCCTGCGCGCTGCCCGGCAACTTTCTGGTGTTGCGCAAGCAGGCCCTGATCGGGGACGCGATCAGCCATGTGGTGCTGCCAGGAATCGTGGTGGCGTTTATCCTGACCGGGGCGATCTCGACCTGGCCGATGATGCTGGGCGCGGCGGGGGCTTCGATTGTGGCCGTGGTGATGATCGAGGCGATCCGGCGACTGGGCCAGATCGAGCCTGGTGCCGCGATGGGCGTTGTGTTCACGACCATGTTCGCGGGCGGTGTTCTGTTGCTGGAGCAAACCGACACCTCGACCGTGCATCTGGATGTGGAACATGCGCTCTATGGCAATCTGGAAAGCTTGATCTGGCTGGATGCGGTGGGCTGGTCGTCGCTGCTTGATCTGACGGCTTTGGCCGGGTTGCCGCCGGAACTGCCGCGCATCGCGCTGACGTTGGTGGGCGTCATCTTGTTCATCTGGTTGTTCTGGCGACCGCTGAAGATTTCCACATTTGACGAAGGTTTTGCCCGCACCATCGGAATTCGCACCGGCGCACTGGGCATGGCGCTGGTGATCGTTGCGGCGATATCTGCCGTGGCGGCCTTTGACGCAGTGGGGTCGATCATCGTGATCGCCATGTTCATCTGCCCGCCAGCTGCTGCGCGCATGATGACCAACCGGCTGGAAACCCAGATTGCGTGGAGCGTTGTCTTCGCCAGTGTCTCGGCGGTTTCGGGCTATGTACTGGCGGGCTACGGGCCGCTGTGGCTGGGCAGAGCAGACGCTGTCAGCGCGGCGGGCATGATTGCCACCATGTCGGGCCTGATCTTGGCCTCTGCCGCATTGTGGGGACCATGCCGTACCCGCGCCGGAGCGCCCCAGGCCTCTTGACACGGCGTGTTCCTGCCACCTCTGTCTGCGACCGGTCGGCTGAAATCTGCTCAGACTGCAAGGGCATGCAGAGTTAATGATTTGCAACGCGTCATTCGTGCTAAGCCCGATCCAGAATTTTTCTGAATGACCACCACTCACTTAGGATCGTTCGGACAATCGCGACCCAGTTTGCCGTTTGTTGAAACAGATAGGGCGCGATTGTTCGAACGCCCCCTCCCCAAAACTCAAGCTTCCAAACCGGTGGCAGAATCGTGCGCGTTTGTGCTAGGTCTGGTGGTATGGCGCAGACACACCCCAATATCAGCGAAACGCCCCCCATTATCCGGCAGCTTGATGATGCCGCCATCAACCGTATTGCTGCGGGCGAGGTGGTGGAACGTCCTGCTTCGGCGGTCAAGGAGCTGGTGGAAAACGCCATCGATGCCGGTGCGGCACGGATCGCCATTGATATCGCTGATGGCGGCAAGACGTTGATTCGCGTCACCGATGATGGCTGTGGGATTTCGACGCGCGACCTGCCGCTGGCGCTGTCGCGCCATGCGACTTCGAAGATTGACGGCTCGGATCTTCTGAACATCCAAACGTTCGGGTTTCGCGGTGAGGCGTTGCCCTCACTTGGTGCCGTCGGGCGGCTGACCATAACCAGCCGGGTGCCGGGGGGCGACGCGGCGCAAATCCATGTATCTGGTGGCAAGATGGAAGCGGTCAAACCTGCCGCCCTGCGCGCCGGTACAGTGGTCGAACTGCGCGACCTGTTCTTTGCCACACCCGCCCGGTTGAAGTTCATGCGTACCGATCGGGCCGAGGCGCAGGCGATAAATGACACGGTCAAACGCCTTGCCATGGCTGAGCCCGCCATCACTTTCACCCTGCGTGATGTCTCGGGCGGGGGTGAGGGTCGTGTGACCTTCCGGGCCGACCGCGAGAATGGCGACCTGTTCGACGCGCTGCACGCCCGTCTGGCCCGCGTGATCGGGAGAGAGTTTGCCGAGAACGCCCTGCAGATCGACGCGACGCGCGAAGGTATCCGGCTGTACGGTTACGCCGCCTTGCCGACCTATTCCCGCGGCGCGGCGGTGGCACAGTACCTGTTCGTCAACGGCCGACCGGTGCGTGACAAGATGCTGACCGGCGCGCTGCGGGCAGCTTATTTCGATTTCCTCAGCCGTGACCGGCACCCGGCTGCGGCGCTGTTCATCGACTGCGATCCGACGCTGGTGGATGTGAACGTCCATCCCGCCAAGTCCGAAGTGCGGTTCCGCGATCCGGGCGTTGCGCGCGGGCTGATCGTCTCAGCCTTACGGCATGCGCTGGCCGAGGCGGGGCACCGGGCTTCGACCACCGTTGCCAATGCCACATTGGGGGCGATGCGGCCCGAACCGGCGCTCCCTGCTCAACCTGCACCTGCGCGCGTGTATCAGATGGAGCGGCCATCGCCCGCAGCGCGTCAGGCTGCCTACAGGGCGCAAGCTCCGGGCTTTGCGGAACTATCGCAGGACTATAGTGGCAATGTTGTAGAACCGACGTCTGTTTCGCCCGTTTCAGAAGAAATGCCAATGGCCGACCTGCCCTTGGGCGCGGCGCGCGGGCAGGTGCATGAGAACTACATCATCGCCCAGACCGCCGATGGCATGGTGATCGTCGACCAACACGCGGCGCATGAACGGCTGGTTTATGAAAAGCTGAAAACCCAGATGGCCGAGAATGGCGTCGCCGCGCAGGCGTTGCTGATCCCCGAAATCGTCGAACTGTCCGAAGGCGACTGCGCGCGTTTGATGGCGGTTGCGGCTGACCTGTCGCGCCTTGGGCTGACGCTGGAACCTTTTGGTGGCGGCGCCATCGCCGTGCGCGAAACCCCGGCCATTCTGGGTGAGGTCGATGCCCGCGCAATGATCCTGGATATCCTTGACGAACTGGCCGATCAGGGCGAAAGCCAGACGGTGCAGTCGCGGATCGAAGCGATCCTCAGCCGGGTGGCCTGTCATGGTTCGGTCCGGTCAGGCCGCCGCATGCGAGCCGAAGAGATGAACGCTCTGCTGCGTGAGATGGAGGCAACCCCCCATTCCGGTCAGTGCAACCACGGGCGGCCGACTTATGTGGAACTGAAGCTGAGCGATATCGAGCGTTTGTTCGGCCGCAGTTGATCCGGCAGCGTTGCCGGGTTATGAAGAATAAAACAAGAACATTTGAGGCGACATGATCGAGATTGCTGGCACCCAAGTTGCATTGAATGACCCCGTGATGCTGTTCGTGGGCGGTGTCATAGCGTTGATCCTGCTGTTGCTGTTCCTGTCGCTCCGGGCGGCGCAGCGGTCTGCCCGGATGGCGGAACCATTGGCGCGGCAGATGGCCCATCTGGGCCAGAACGTGCAGCAACTGGGGCAGGGGCAGGAGCAGTTACGGGGCGGGTTGCAACATGTCTCGGACACGCAGGCCAATGCGCAGGTACAGGTGATCCAGACGGTTGAATCGCGCCTTTCCTCGGTGCAGCAGCAGATGAATGACCGGCTGGCGGACAACGCGATGAAATCAGCGCGCGCGCTGGCCGAGATGCAGGAGCGGATGAAGGAATCTCTGCATGGCTCATCCAAGCAGACCGCGACCTCACTGACGCAACTGCAAGAGCGCCTGGCCGCCATCGACAAGGCGCAGGACAATATCACCAAACTTTCTGGCGATGTGCTGTCGCTGCAGGATATCCTGTCCAACAAGCAGACCCGCGGCGCGTTTGGGGAAATCCAACTGAACGATATCGTCTCCAAGGCACTGCCGTCGGACAGTTTCCAACTGCAGGCGACCCTGTCAAACGGGCGTCGGGCGGATTGCCTGATCCACCTGCCGAACCCGCCAGGGCCGATCGTGATCGACAGCAAATTCCCGCTTGAGGCCTATGAGGCGCTGATTGGCTCCACCAATGATGCTGAGTTGAAAGCCGCCGTGCAGATGTTTCGCAGCACGGTGCGGAAACATATCAACGACATTTCCGAGAAGTACATTCTGGACGGTGAAACCGCTGACGGCGCGCTGATGTTCCTTCCGTCCGAGGCGGTTTATGCGGAACTACACGCCAAGTTCCCCGAACTGGTACAGGAGAGTTTTTCGAAACGTGTCTGGATTGTCTCGCCGACCACCTGCATGGCGACGCTGAACACCATGCGCGCAATTCTCAAGGACGCACGGATGCGCGAGCAGGCGGGCGCGATCCGCAAGGAACTGGGTTTGCTTCACAAGGATGTCGAGCGGCTGGGGGACCGTGTGTCAAATCTGGACCGCCATTTCGGGCAGGCGGCCAAGGACATATCCGACATCAAAATCAGCGCCGAAAAAGCCGGGCGCCGGGCTCAGCGATTGGACAACTTCGATTTCGAAGAACTTGCCCCGGATGATCACAACAATGTGGTGCCGCTGGGCAAATCCGAAGGCTGAACTTTACTGGATCGACAGGTCCAGGCCGTAGCCGACTGTCTTTTCGGTATCGCGATCATTGCCCATCAGGTAGACGCGGATCGTATAATCTCCGTCCTCGGGCAGCTCGATACGGGCGGTGTTGCCATCGATCGAGCCGTTATAGATTGCCTCGCCATCGCTTCCGGGTGGCAGAATGTTGAAGTAAATCACGCCATTGCCATTGGTATCGCTGACCTTGAGATCAGCGAACATTTCCTGACCCGCCTGCGCGCCCAGCTTGTAATCGAAATACTCATTGCCGGTGATCGTCCCGTTTGCCATTGTGCCGAAATTGCCGGGTTCGAATTTCACCTCCGCCGCCCGCTGCGCCCAGGCCGCGCTGGCAAGGCTCGCGATCAATCCAGCCATAATAAATGGCTGTTTCATGAAATGTCTCCCGAACCGAATGAAAGGTCAGTGTGCAAGAGCCGCCCAGCGCTTCAGATACGCAAGAATGGTTGGAACAGACGCGGCATCAACTTAGTAAACTTCAAAGGCGCGTCGGTAACGGCCAGGCAGATGCAGTCCTCTGAGATATCAGCGGTCGGCGTGTGGTGCAGGCTTTCGTCAGCAATCTCGACATCCCCACGACCGAAATGGTCGATCTCGTCCGAAAACGCGCCCTGCAGTACCATCGTCAGTTCGATGCCATTGTGGCTGTGGTCCGGCACGGCTGCACCAGCGGGAATGAACAGCAGGCGCGCGCTGGCCTCGCGTGTGGTCGGAAGGATCGCCTGTTTCACACCCATGCCGATAGAGCGCCATTTGATGGCGTTCACGTCACCGCCCACGTAATCCTGCAGAGGTGCGGGCAGAACCGAACACCCCGGACGGGCTGGTTTCGCAATGGGCGCGCCCTGGGCAATCAGCGCCATGGTCGCGGCCAAAGCACCATCGCTCATGCTGGCCGGGCCGCCCTGATCCTGCAGGACACAGCCGCCAACGGCGTCATAGCTTTCCGCCCGGGCGCGGCAGTGGTCGCACAGGGACAGATGCGTGGCGACCATCAGGTCGAAGGCCTCGGGCAAGGATCCCGCTGCATAGGCCATCAGAAGGTCGTCTGTCAGGTGATGTTTGATCTCGTTGCTCATCGTCATCATCTCAGTTCATCGCGTGGCGCAAGCGGTCCAGCGCCAGTCGTATGCGTGATTTGATCGTGCCCAGCGGCAATCCGGTCTGCGATGCAATCTCGCGGTGGCTCAGATCGCCGAAATAGGCCTTTTCGATCAGTTCTCGTTGCGCCTCGGGCAACGCCGCCATGGCGCCCCGCAGTTGCGCGGTTTCCTGTTGCAGCGCGATCACGTCGTCCTGCTCCGGTTCCGCCTCGGGACCCCATCCCAGATCTTCGGGCTCGGGGCGGCGTTGTTTGCGCAGGACGTCGATGCGCTTGTTCCTCGCGATCGTAAATACCCAGGTGGCAACGGTCGCGCGGCTCGGATCGAATAGATGGGCCTTGTGCCACAAGGTCGCCATCACCTCTTGCGCGCATTCCTCGGCCAGCGTCGAGTCTGATCCCGACTTAATCAGGAACGCCTTGATCCGCGGTGCGAAATGCTGGAACAGCTCGGCAAAAGCCGCCTGATCCTGAGCATCTCGAATGCGTCTGACGTGGCTCACCCACTCAGCTCTGGTGTCGCAACTGCCATCCGCTTTGTTCACCGGCTTGCCCCTGATGCGTTTCTTCGCGCGCCAAGGCCTGAGTGCTGGCCCCTCGGCCACCGGTTCATCCAAGGTCACGGTATCGATCTCGGTAAACATAACCACATTACGCGGGGCAGCCCAAGGCGGATCACTTTGTTTGCGGTTTTTGATCCGTGTCGGGCTAACTTCCGTACTATCTGAAACAAACAGATGAGGAAAAGAATGCCGTTTGAACGGTTTGCAGGCGGAACGAGGAATTCGACGTGAACAGGATTGACCATATCGCAGGCCATACCTTTCACGGGCGGAAGGGCGCCGTTCAGAACGCCTTTCGCTATTCCGTCGACTACATTCTGCTGGATCCCGAAGGTCACCCGGTTACTCCGCTGCTGTTTTCCATGAACCGGGTCAATGTCACCAACTGGCGGGATCGCGATCACGGCGGAGAGCCAGGGCAAGGGCACGGTGCCATCTGGCTGCGCAAGCAGTTCGACCAGATGGGTGTTACCCAACCTGCACATATCACTCTGCTGACACAGCCGCGCGTGTTCGGCCATGTGTTCAACCCGGTCAGCTTCTGGTTTTGCTTCGACGGTGAGGAACAGCTTTATGCGGTGGTGGCCGAGGTCACCAATACCTACGGCACGCGCCACAGTTACCTGTGCCACAACCCCAATTTCGCGCCGATCCAGCCTTCGGATCGGATCATGGCGGACAAGTTGATGCATGTCTCGCCGTTTCAGAAGATCGAAGGCACATATACCTTCCGGTTCGACTATCGGTCCGACCGGGTGGGGGTCTGGATCGACTATGGGCGCAAGGATGGCGGGCTAATTGCAACGCTAACAGGACCGCGTGCACCGCTGAGTGATGGCAAAATCCTGTGGTCGCTGCTGCGTCGCCCGTTCGGTGCCCGTCGCGCATTTGTCCTGATCCTGTGGCAGGCGTTGAAACTGTGGGTCAAAAAAGCCCGGTTCCGCCCGTTTCGCAGCGCCCCTGTTCCCGATCACCCGGTTTCCCGCATTCGCGAGCCATAAGGTCACTTTGTTTGCGTAAGATCAAAGACTCAGCAGCCACCGAGTGGTTGTGCTAGGATGGAAACCGCGAACACGAGGAGTTGGGTCATGTTGGAAATCTCGGCAAGAAAAATCGCTCAGGTCGCCATGATGGGGCGCGAACTGAACCGCGCCGAGGGTGAGTTGCGCGCCTTTATCGACCGTATGGGCGAAGATGAGCAGGCCGAACTGGTCGCCGTCATGTGGATCGGGCGCGAGAGCTTTTTCGCCGAGGATCTGGCCGAGGCGATAGCAACCGCCAAATCCGAGGCCTCGACCCCTTGTGCCGACTACCTGATCGGCACGCCGCACCTGTCGGATCACCTTGAGAACGGCCTGGATGCGCTGGGAATATCGGCCGAGGACGTGGAAAACGATCTGATGTAGACAGAATGCCCGCACTTTTTGCGGGCATTGTTTTCAAGGCAATTTACAAATCCGTACAGGTTTGATTCAGTCCAGCCGGATATACTTTTGGTTGATTGAATGAACGCTGATACTCCTGTTGATCCCCCGAAACGCAAACTGACCTTTGTCCGCGTGGCCATTGTTCTGGTCGTGCTGTGCATCGTGGCTCTGCCGATTTTGCGCAAAAAACACGACGCGTTGGTTGATATCTGCAGTTCTGACAAGGGCGACCTGCAGACTACCCTCGACGCTTGCGATCTGCTGTTGGACTGGGCCGTCTTCGACCCGTCTGAGCGATCTTTGGCGTATCGCAACAAAATGCGGCTTTACATGGGGGTGAAGGATTGGGAGGCCGCAAAACGTGAGGCCGATCTGGCGATTGCAGCCGACCCCGAAAGCGAGGTGCCGCTGCAGTGGAAGGCTCTTGTGTTGACGCGCACCAAGGACTACGCCGACGCATTGGTGACTATTGAGACGGCGTTGGAACGCGCACCTGCTAGTGATTACTCGCTAGAAATGAAAGGGAAATTGCTTCGCGCGATGGGTGCGGACGACCAACTGCATGCCTATTTCGCGAATCTAGCAAAGACTTACCCCGACCGCAGATGGATTAAAAAGATGTGGGGAAGTCACCTAATTGAGGACAAGCTTTACGATCAGCTGCTTGATCTGACGACCGAAGGGATCAAACGCGATCCGCAGAACCACGTTCTCGTAGGCTATTATTACGTGGCATGTCTTGGCTTGGGGCCCAAATGCCCACCCCTTTTTCCCGAACGGCGGGAAGCCTATCCCGAGTTAACGTGCCCTGATGCGATTGCGCAGTTGGGCGAGGACCTCGACTTTAGCGAAAACCTTCGGGAGTTCGAGGTGCAGACCGTGAATGATCTTTTTGCGCAAGAGATCAGATGGAGCAAATACCAGATTCGAGCGATATACGCAGGCCAATCCATAGCATTAACGGGTGGAGATCCTTCAAGAGCGGCGGAACGCTTTATCTTGGTTAGTGCCGTGTTCGACTGTGTCTTCCCCGAAAAGTACATCTATCCCCTCCGATATGTCGGCCCTCAAGGCGATGACGCCACGATGGTAAATGCACATTTCTACGCCCCCGAACTGCGCAGAAACCTTGTCGATCTGGCGCATTTTTACCTGAAAGAACCCGACAGCGCGCCCTGACCCAACACATTAACCAGTCTTAATCTATCCCTCTAGCTGCGTTAACGCGGGCTTCTTTTATCTGTTTCAGCAACAAAACATGCAATTCAGAGTTAAAGGAGAAAGTCATGGGATACGCACAAACAGTTACCCCGCAGAAGGGGCTCTTCTTCGGTCTGTTCTCGAATTACGCCGAAGCCCGGGTCGAACATTTCCGCCGCGGGATTTACGCCAAAACCGTCCGGTCACTGGAAAAGCTGACTGACCGGCAATTGGAAGACATCGGCATCCCACGCAGTGACATCAATCGGCGCGCCTATGAAAGCATCTACCACAAGCAGCCCTATCACCGCCCCGCGCAGTGATTCAGGCGCCCTGTCGGGCATCAAACATGGAGGAGAGAATGCTGGATTTCAAACCCAACTGCAAACCCCCGGTAAGTGCCAGTTCTGTGTTGCTTTTTGACCGGGCGATGCGGCTGCAGGGGATCAGATCGGATATCGTGTGTGCCGCGCAGGAGCTGAACCGGTTGTCCGATCAGGATCTGGCAGAGATTGGCATCAATCGCAGTAATATCGAAGACGTGATTGAGCGCTATATCTGACCGGTAGCGGTTCGAGATAAAGCCACTCCGATAAATCGGGGTGGCTTTTTTTTCGGCCGATATCCGAAGACGCAGATGGTCATTCGCAAGAAGTCATGCCAGAAAGAACGCGTTTAAGTTGATTGACGTGTTGCAGGGGCAGGTTTTTTTGAATTTCCGATTTGTGAGGCTGGCGGCGGCGTGCCTGATTCTGGCAGCCGCGTTTGTTTTGTATCAACAGAATCAGCGAAATGATCTGGCTGCAGATATGTTTGCGGAGGGTTGCCATAACCCGGAAACTGCACCAGAGGTGGCTGTTCAGGGCTGCAGCAGGCTATTGGCAACCGCAAAATACACGCCTGAGGAACTGGCGGTCCTCCATATCTATCGCGGCCGGGCATATGTGAAACAGGAGGACCTTCAGCGTGCTTTGCAGGACTTCGAGGATGCTGCGGCTTTTAATGCAAATGAACACCAGGCTTGGCAGTGGGTCAGTTATGTGCTGGGCAAATTGGGTGAGGATGAGGTTGCATTTGATGCAATCGAAAAGGCACATCGTCTGGGCCCCGCGAATACCTACACGATGCAACAGCGTTTTCTCCTTTTGAAGAAGCTGGAACGGTACGAAGAGGCCGACGCATATTATGTTCGGTTGATGAAGAAATACCCGACTGCGGAAGATGAGCGCTTGCTGTGGATGCCGCGCGAACTTGGGCATATGCGGCTTGAGTTAAAGCAGTACGGGCCAGCTGCTGAAGCATTCAAAGAAGCGTATCGGTTGGATTTGACGCACAGAAAGACGGCGGAAGGTTTCTTTGAAGCATGTGCTCTTGCAGGACCTGACTGCCCACCCTTATTTCCCGAACGTCGGGCAGGCTATCCGGTGTTGACCTGTGATGAGGCGTTGAAAGAGTGGGTAGAGTTGAACCCGGAACGACTCGAAAGGGCTTTGCAAGACACAGGCGTTTATACTCTCACTGACCTAGTTCAGCTGGGGAATTGGAAATCCAGACGAGAGTTTCAGTCGGCCTATATGGGGGCACTCTCGCCGGACCAATCTACGGAAAGCGCGGCTCGGTACCTTATCCTTCACCGCGCTTTCGAATGCGTGAACGACGGCAAGGTTGAGTATTACGAAGGGTTTAAAGAGCAAAACGAAGCGGGCTGGATATACGTAAATGAGCACCTCTACAGCCCGCAAGTACGTCGCAATTTTGTTGATCTGGCGTATGATACTATGAATTGAAGGCACCGCCCTGCCTCAGTCAGGCCGGTGCCAATCGTTCAACTCAAGTGATCCACCACCTGCAGGTGCTGGGCCAGTTTATCGATCTCACCCATCCAGCCCTGCACCAGTTTCGGGTCGCTGGGGGCGGCGTGGACACCGGCTGGGATGGCGCGGTTCAGAACCGCCTCGACAGCCAGCGAGACCGGAACCGACACCAGACGCGCCATTGCCGTGCCGCGCGCGTCGCCCCAGGCGTCCATCACATAGGTCTTGTTCCAGACCGGGACGCCGTCCTTTTCCGCCTTCAGGCCCACGCACAGAACCACGCGGTCCGGCTCGCCCTCGTCATAGGCGTTCTCGGCCCAGAACTGATCCGACATCTCTTTCAGTCGCGCATCACCTTCGGGGCCTGAAAGTGTCTCGATCTCGGTGAACACGTCCGACCATGCATCGGCCCAGCCGTTCAGCCGCAGGGTGCCGCGGACGAATTCCTTGACAGGCCAGTGTTTCTCGAACTGGTACTCGGCCATGAAGGGGATCGAGTCGCGGTTCGGATAGACCTCGAAACTCTCGGGCGTCGGCAGCGGCGCGATATAGCTGGTGATCGCATCCCAGGGGCGGGTGACATCCAGCGGAGCGTAATCGCGGATCGATTTCGATGGCGACCGCAGCGCCTTGAGCACACCCAAAGGCGACCAGCTGAATTTATAGCGGAACGGGTTCGGGTTCTTGGGGATGCCGCCGCAATACGAAATAAAGCTCAGGTGATTCTGCGCATCGAACGCGCCCGAGGCGCGGTAGTCGGCGACCAGCGCGTGGGCCATCAGGTGGTCGATGCCCGGGTCCAGCCCGACCTCGTTGACCAGCGCGACGCCGGCCTCACGCGCCTTGTCGTCCAGCGCGCGCATCTCGGGCGCGATGTAGGAGGAAGAGACAAAATTGGCCTCTTTCGAAATGGCCAGCTCCGCCAGCGGCACGTGCCAGTCGCCCGGCAGCATTGAGACGATCACGTCTCCTTTTTCCAGCACCGCGCCTAATGCGTCGATGTCAAAGGCGCGGATGTCGTCGGTCAGATCACCGACCTCGGCCTTGGCTTTTTCGATGGTCCGGTTCCAGATGGTGACCTTGTGCCCGCCTTCGATCAGGCGGCGCAGGCCGGGTATGGCCGACAGCCCGGTGCCACACCAGTGAATCGTCATCGTTCAGATTCCTCTCATATGAGTATTGTAAGTTGCCGACGCCCGGCCCCAGACGCCGTTGTCCAAATCGGTCAGGGTCAGCAGTGAGGGCAGCAGTTGCGCGGCATAATCTTCGGAGCTCTCGACCGGCAGCATCGAAGGCAGGTTGTCTATTGCCATGACGTCCATAACAGGGTCGGTCGCAACCCGCAGGGCGGGGGCGCCCCATGTTGTGGCGCGGTCATAAACCGGTACGGGATTGTAATCGCTGTCCGGGTCGCAGGCGACATCACCGATGGTGGTCAGGTTGCGCGGGGCGGTCAACGCCTCTTGCGGAACAAAGACCGGGGTGTCGGGGCGGGCAAAGATGCAGTTCAGGAACAGGTCGTGGTCGAGGATTTCCGGGAATGGCCCACCGCTTGCGGTTTCGGCCATGTCCCATTTGGTGACGCTGACACCCATCGCTTCGCACAGGTCTGCGGCGCCGGTGCCGACACGACCCAAGGCCCCGATAACGATGGCGCGGGGACGGTCGGTACCGGTGGCGTCCAGCTCATCCAGCAATTCGGCATTCAGCGTGTCCTTGCTGGGATAAACCCCAACCGGCGGGCATTCCTGCCCCCGTTGCTGCGCGGCCCAGGTCTTGAGCGTCACGGCAGCGCCCGCGTACCCGGCCCAATAGCCAAAGGCGGCGACCCGGCGACCGTCTTCATCGACCAGATATTCCAGATCATAGAGCGTGCCGCCTCCTGCCTTGAACCGTTCCAGCAGTGCCCGGCCGGAATGCTGGCCCTTATAGGCGTGTCCGAACATGATGTGGCGGTGGGGCAGGGGCGTGCCGTCCTCGGGCAGCTCCTTGAGCCCGAAGATGATCGCGTCCTGCGGGGCTTCGGGCCACGAATTCTCAGCCGCGATCTCGCAACCGGCGTCCTTGTAGCCGTCAATCGGGATCGCGCGGACCGAGCTTTCCTCGACCGTCACGCGGATGCCCGCAGCGATCAGCGCAACGGCACCTTCGGGGGTCAACCCGACCCGTTCCTCGTTCGGGCGCTGTTCTGCCCGGACCCAGAGATGTGTCATCGTATTTCCTTTTGTCAGAGCATTCCCGCGGCGCGCACCGCCTGAACCGAAGGCCGGGCCTCCATCGCCTCACGGAAGGCGAGAATCTTTGGAAAGGCCGATACGTCAACGCCGTCACCTTCCAGCCAACTGCAGACCACGTACAGATAGGCATCGGCCAGCGAGAACGCATCGCCCAGCACAAACGGCCCGCGCAACCCGTTGGACGAGATATAGCCACAGGACGCGGTCATCGTTTGGGGAACTTTGTCTTTCATGTCCTTCCAGCTGGATTTCTTGTCGGCCCAACGCGGCCCACGCAGCTTGTGCGCGTGGTTCACATGCATGGTCGAGGCGAGGTAAAACATCACTTCACGCATGCGGGCAGCCAAGACCGGATCAGCGGGCACCAGCCCGGCCTCGGGGGCCTTCGCTGCGATATATTCCAGCAGAGCCCCGGTTTCGGTCAGGATGCCGCCCTCTACGACCAACGCCGGGACGCGGCCCTTGGGGTTGATCTGCTTGTAGGCCGGTTTTGTTTGCTCACCTTCGGCAAAGTTTAGCCGGATCGCTTCATACTCCAGTCCGGCCTCTTCCAAGGCGATGGCAACAGCGACCGAGATCGTCCGGGGGGCATAGTAAAGCTGCATCGGGAACCTCCGGGGTTACAGGTGGGTCTGGGCGTATTGCCGATCCGGCGCTTCCAGATGCGGAACAGCGTTGAACAGGACCGGGCTCAGCTGCGAGCCAATCGGGTGCAGACGATGCATTGACGTGTTCATGATGGCAAGGGCCACGCGCGCCATGGACGGAATGTCCAGCCCCATGGCCTGCCGCACCACCATCGAGATTAACCCGCCGGAGGTTACCACAATCGCCGGGCCACCCTCAGTGCCGATTTCACGCAGAGCGCCTGAGACGCGGGCCTCGAACGCGTCGAATGTTTCGGGCGCATCATTGATTTCCCCGTTCGCCCAGGCGGCGAAGGTGCGAGGCAGATGATCTACAAACCCTTCCCGGTCCGTCGGGATCACCACGCCGTGCTGCTCTTCGAACAGCCTGGCTATGGTGAAGTATTCGATCTCGTTCAGCCGGGGGTCACGGACGGGCTCGGTCAGTCCCATGCTGGCGGCGGTCTCGATGTGCCGGGTCAGGGTGCCGCAATAGACCCGCGTATAGTTGGTCCGCGTGAATTGCAGATGATCACCCAGCCAGCGCGCCTGCTGGTGACCCAGATCGCTGAGCTTGTCATAGCTCTTTTCATCGCGCGCAACGGTGTTGGCCTGGCCGTGGCGAACCAGTGTTATATGTGACATGGCGGTCCCTCTCGGGCGGAGTCTTAGGGCAGGTTGTAGGCAGGGACCAGTGGTGTTGCGTGGGCATCCGGCAAAAATCTCAGCGGCTTGTGGCGCATGCTTGGATGAGCTGTCGGTGATTGTCATTTTGGTGTTGCTTAAGGGGGAAAAGTTTCCTAACAGAAACACGGGTGCAGCATACGGGCGTATACTCTTTACCGGCTCGCAAGGGGACTGCTCTGACACAGATCAAAGTTCCATGACTGTTGACTTGCGACACAGTCGTGGGAAGTTGGGCAGCAAATAGCCTTGGCGCAGAACGGGCAGTTGCGGCATTCAAAGATTATGACCTAAGAAAGGTTGGACCCATGACCGATATTAAGCGCACGCCGTTGTACTCATTGCATGTTGAGTTGGGTGGTAAGATGGTTGATTTTGCTGGGTGGGAGATGCCTGTT
>NZ_JBQFZU010000008.1:0-187518 GCF_056542405.1 Ruegeria sp. AD11(2025)
TCCCGAACCCGGAAGTTAAGCACTGCCGCGCCAATGGTACTTGGGCTTAAGCCCCGGGAGAGTAGGTCACCGCCAAACCTAGAAAAAGCCCACATCTCTCTAAACGATCAGCAGAACACGACCCGGCCTCAAGTAGCGTAAGCAACGGGCCAAAAATGGTCTCAAATAGCCGAATAGGCCGTAGACCAAACCAAAGTGTCGCGGGATGGAGCAGCCCGGTAGCTCGTCAGGCTCATAACCTGAAGGTCGCAGGTTCAAATCCTGCTCCCGCAACCAAACTAATCGGTCGGAAAACAAACACTTAGCCTCGCATCACGCGAGGCTTTTTGCTTTGCGCCAATCTCTCTGGAAGCACTGTGGAAGCAAACGGGTGCGAAAAAGCGTAAGCGTTGCATCCGGCCTCCTAGGGTCAGGACTCATAGCCAGTAAGTGACAAGGGCCGCGTCAAACGAGCCGCCTCAGGGCGGCTTTGTTCGTTCTTGGGCAATCCCAACGCAAGCAAAACCTCTTCGGTTTTGAGATTGGGTGCAAGAACTTGCCGAACCCGCACCGTGTTCCAAGTCCCCGACTGCGCTCGATAGGGCTACGGGCTGTCGTCCACCAACCCCGGAAACCGTCGTCCCGATGGTCCAAAAGCCGGTCACGCACCAACCCCTAATTGGACGACTCAGGTGGGCAGATCATGACTTGTTGGATGGCGCATAGAGCATGGCCGACTTGATACTGCACAAAGATTCGGTTGGTTATCGCCCGTCAGTTAACGCCTAACCCCAACTGGCAAAAGAGAGAAGTAGTGTTCACAATCTTTCGCGGCAATTTCTCCCCTGTCCTTAAGCTCCTCTAAACACAGACATGCAATGTCGAAAACCCCCATAACGTTGTCGGCTAAAACACACATTTTGGACAGTTGTTCATTCGTATACGTGTGAAGGAGTCTCAGGTCTCTTACAAAGAAAGCGTCACCGTCGACGACTTGCGAGAAAGCGCGTGGACGAAACTTTTTCCTCAGTGAACGGTTTCCAAGAACTTTATTGAGGGAGTCGAAACTGTGAAAAAGCAACTTCTGTTCGCGGAGTTCCTTTTCCAGATCGCCAAATCCGGGTTCTTTTTCATACAAGGGAAAAAACCGAACTTTGGTTTGCACAACAAGGGCTCGCGAGAGCTTATTGCGTGCATTGCAAATAACGTCCAACTCTCCGCCTTGAATACCTGTCTTCAGAAAATCCACGGGCGGCAAGAAGTCAAGGTCATCCAATCGGTGGGTTTCAATCACCTCTTTCCCTGTTACTTTCATATCCCCTCGGAAGCCGAGGTACTCACCACTTAGTTTGTTTGGCAGAAGCAGGGATGAGAACCCGGAAAGTCGCGTCGAATGAAGGTTCGCTCCGCCACCTCTACCAATTGCAAGACAATGATACTGTTCATTGGGGGCTGTCGATTTCGTCAGTTCTTTAAAGGCAGTTTTGTCGGGCTCAAAACCGATAAGGTTTGACTGCCCGGTTTCCAGCAAATGCGCGTAGTTTGCCTCCCCCTCTATCGGGATAGAACCGACATCGACCACTTCTATCGGATTTAGAGATTTCAACAGATTTATCAAACACCCCAATCTCTCGGTTTTTTCACTTGGGCTATTTGTCTTGGTACTTGGAAAACTTTTGGATCTCTCCCCCGCTCTAACCAAAGCTCTGCCAACGTGATCTGGGGCTTCGCGCATTACGCGTCTAAGCCTGTGTGTTGAGTAATTCTTGTTTCCACTCGATATCCGATCAAACACAGTGGCCACTGTCGCCACCGGGTGAAAAATGCGTTCACTGTCTTGGAAGTTCCGGACGGCCTCATACAAATGCGGGGGATTGGTTGCAAAGCAATTTCTGTCAAAAACCCGTTCGAAATCATACAGGTTCGTGCAGCTTGCACCAGTTGCATATGCGGTGGTGGCCAAAATCGCTTCGTCGTTAACCCGTAGCGACGTATGGTGGTTTTGAACCCGTTTTCTCAGCTTGAACATGTCTTCGATCAAACCCTTTTTTACGCGAGTAAACGGAAAAATGCATCCGTAGTTTGGGTTTTCGCCAATCTCAGCAAGATCTTTTGAGAACCGAGGCGGTTCTTCAAACCGTCGAAGATCAGCGGCCAAAACAGCATCTTCATTTCCTTGCAGAACTGACTTGACCGCCTGAAATCCTTTGCGTCCAAGATAAACATCCGTCTCAATCAAACAAAAGAAGTCAAAGTCGCCAGCTTTTTCTGCTGCCGCATAGTAGCAGTAGTCGCCACAAAACCATCCCCAGTTCCTTTCGTGCCGGGCAAACTTCCAATCGCTGATCACTGTAGGAGAAAGTGAAATCTTGGGCGTATCGGGAATATAGACACTGCCCGCGCTTTCATCGCAAACAACGAAAACGTTCTTGGACATGTGTTTCTTTAGGTCACTCAACAATTCCTGAACGTGCCAGTTGAATTTGTGGGTGCGAACAAGAAAAGCTGTACGGTCAATAGTCATGGGGAAGCTATGCAGTCAAACTTACCGCATCGCAACTTGATAGCAACGATAATCCGTTTGGTGCATCATGCCGAAAACGCCGGCCGATACTCTGAAGTTCGTTCGACTTACCCCAATCCCCGCAAGAGGCGCGAGGAGCCCTTTGTTGTCATTGCTAAGGGAGTTGGACAGCTTCGGCTGCATCAGGTTGGCTGTGGGCATGGAAGACTTTTGCGATTTTCTGGTCACTTGCGAGTTCACCCAAAGCTTAAGAGTTCATGATGCCTGTATCCTTTTTGAGGCATCAATAACTGCTCAGAAAAGCCTTATGAGGTGCAATTAAGGTGATCGGATGCAACGTTTAAGGATTATCTCAACGCAGAAACCAAGATCATACACTTAACTGGCTTTCGATTTTTCGAGGATTACACGGGCATTATTCACGTCGATCGTATCCTCTCCACCTATAACTTTCCGCAAGGCCGCACTTAGATCGGAAATCGCGGCAGGCGCCGACGCGCGTTTTCTGCACTGTCTAAAGCAGTCTACCGCAGTTCGAAGTTCGAACATTTTTGCTTGCTGTCGCCTCGCAGTCCTCAAAGCTTCACGAAACTCTGCTTCGGCGGGGGCGACCCCGGAACGCGCCAGCGCGTAGACCCGGTCCGTTTCGGCTTGTGCCCACCCCTCGTTTGTAAGGCTTTGGTGCTTGCGAGCTTCGGTCAAAAAACCCCTGGCGCCTTCCCGATCACCTGTTTCAAGAGTGAGTTCGGCAATCAAGGTAAGGAAAAACGGCTTGTAGTTCCCCGCTCCGCTGTTCCACCAAGCTTCTGCCGCATTTCGTAATACACGGATCGTTGCCGGGTCGGGCGAGACATAGGCATTCACCCAACTACGCCAGAGAGTTGCAGTCACGGACATGAACGTAAAGGAATGCCGTGCAGCCAGTTCCTCAAGTTGGTCCACAACCTCAACTACCTGTTCGGGTTCCCGGCGCAGAAGATGAAGCATGCACAGGTAGGTAAGTGATTGTGCGATGCTGTGTGCATGCTCAAGCTCTCGCGCGGCGGCAACCGCTTGCATTTGGATTTCCAGTGCTTTGTCCGGGGCTCCGCGCATCCAAACGGCCAAGCTCAAGAAACACGAGGTGATCGCTGCATGGTCCGACCCATAAATAAAAGCCAGATGTCCATCCCGCTTCGGGCTGTAGAGCTCGAATGCCCGTTTCAAGTGTTCGTAAGCTGGACCCAGTTCACCGATGTGAAACAGCACTGCCCCCATTGCACGATGAGCCACCATCTGATGCTGCGTTTCAGCGGTTGTCTCCGCCAGCTTCAGCAATTGTCCGGCAACATTCCTGGCCAGATCATATTCAGCACGCACCAAATGAAACGAATACAAACCGTTCAAAACCGGGAACAAGTGCCCTGTTTCTTCAATGCGTTCACACAGGTCTCGTATTCGTTCGTAAACAGAACCGGTCTCATCTGCGGCTATCCCGGCCGTTGATCGCAGAACACCCGCTCTGAGAACCTGTATCTCAATTTCTTTTCGGTCCCGTTCGTCGCTCTGGCTTTGCTCACGCAACTGCTCGATTGCCAGAGAGAGCTGTGTGTTTGCCTCGATGTTCGCTGAACGCTTAACCGCGTGCTGACCCGCGAGGTAACGGCAGTCGATAGCCTCCTTGCCCATTCCGGCCATCGTGTAGTGATGCGCCAGAATTTCCGGACTGGCATCCCCTATGTGAAGTGCATCTTGATTGAGCGTCTCGGCGACGCGCGCGTGCAGGACGCGTCGCTCGCTTTTCAAAAGACTGTTGTAGGCAGTGTCCCGAATAAGGGCATGACGATAGCTGAAGATTTCCAAACCATCCGATGCGGCCGTTGTAACAATGCCCGCGTCTGCCAAAAGCTCCAAACTAGAACGCAGCGCCTTTTCGCCAAAGCGGGAGACTTCGGCGATCAACGGATAGGAAAACTGAGGTCCGATTACCGCCCCGATCTGAGCCACTTCCTTGGCCGAACTCAGTCGGTCGAGACGTGCCATGAGCGCATCGTGTAATGTGCTGGGCACCGGGCTTGCCGAAGAAGATGCGCCCATTGGATGAGATACGTGGCCCTTGGTCAAAGCGCCTGATTCAAGAAGATCTTTCGTCACCTCTTCGACGTAAAGCGGTACACCATCTGATCTGGCGGCAATCAATTCGTACATTTCATCGGAGATTGTGTGACCTTGAGCAACTTCATCCACAATGCTTTTGACCTGGTGGAAATCCAGTTGCCGCAAAACAACTTTTGTAAGGCTCGATTGTAGCGCCCAGCCCGGATCGAATTCGGGCCTGAATGTCATCACCACCAGCACAGGAAGGTCTTTGATCCGATCCACGATCTGGTCCACCAGCAACTTGGTTGTCGGATCAACCCAATGCGCGTCCTCAAACAAGAGAAGCACCGGTTTTTCCGAAGCCAGAGATGTCAGCTTTTCCAGCAACATCTTCAGCGTCTGATCCATGATTTGCTGCGGTGTCAAATCCAAAGGTCCCAATTGCTCTTCGAATGGAACAGAGAGAAGTGATGCTGCCAACTTCAATACACCGCTGGGTGGATCACCCAGAACCGAGGAAATCTTCTTGAGCTTTGCTTCGTTGGACTCGTCAGACCGTAGTTTTGCGGCACCCTCGAATTGGCGAATGACAGGGTAAAACGCACTCGCGAAATGATAGGGTGAACACTGGTATCGAATTTGAGAATGCGGCACGCCCGAAGTATTTTGACGCAGTTCCTCAACCAGCCTAGATTTGCCAATTCCCGGTTCACCCGACACCAGCACCATCTGACCTTGACCACCACTGGCCAGCTTCCACTTTTCGTTCAGGATCTCATATTCAGCCGCGCGACCAACCAAAGGGTTCAGCAACACATCGTCCAGGGCCATGAAGCGACTAACAGTTTCTCGCGCTCCGGTCACTTGCCAGGCTTCGACCTCTTTTGCAAAACCCTTGAGCTTGAATGCGCCGCGCAAAACATACTCGAAAGCGTCACCGGCCAACTGATGCGTGCTGGGTGCGATAATCATCGTGCCAGGATCTGCCATTGTCTGAAGACGCGCGGCCAGATTAGGCGTCTCGCCCATTGCTGTTCCATCCTCAAACATCTTTTCGCCACGCAAATCACCGACGACTACGAGGCCGGTCGCGATCCCAATTCGGACATTCAGTTTCGCATGGGTCCGGATGGCGGGGATTTCCTTTATGATCCGCAGGCCCGCACGAACCGCACGCTCGGGGTCATCTTCATGGGCATGGGGAAACCCGAAAAAGACCATGATCCCGTCGCCGTAATAGCTTGCGATGTGACCATCAAAGGCGACAACAGATGCAGCACATGTTTCCTTGAAAAGGCGAAGGACTTCGGCCAGATCTTCCGGATCGACGCGCTGGGAAATTTCTGTAGATCCGACCAGATCGATAAACATGACGGTCAGTTGCCGTCGCTCTGCCACAATGGCAGGGCCCAGTGCTGTGTTTTGCGGGTGACGCCCTCCCTCTGCACCGGTACGAACAGCTTTCATAAAACGCCGTCTCGGACCCAGAGGAAGCCCGATCGTGACAAGGTCTTCGTCGGTCAACTCTGTCAGATCACCGAGTTCGATTTCGTGTTCTTCAAAGGCTCTGGCGTATTTGGACAAACCGTGGTTTTCCAGCCAGACCGCGATATCGGACATTATTGATTGTCTTGCTTGCTGCTTCAGCAGAGCCCTTGCCTGCATCCAGCCAGCTCGCATCCCCCTGTTTATTTGGTCTTTCCAGGACCCCCCATAGGTCCCGTCGAAATACGGAGTACTTCTTTCTCAATGAAGTACTCCGATGTGGTTTTGGTCAAGGGGGTCATCACCATTTACTGGGTTGGCCCGGTACCGGCTTGCCAGAATGCACCGGGTTCTTAGTGCATACAGCAGAATGCCCCATGAGGCGCATCTTTCATTAACGTGTCGAAATCCTTGCCGCGCATCTCGACCAGGGTTTTGTGGTCCCCTGCCTCGAACCAGATTTTGTCCAGCCCGGTCAGGCTGTCGTCGACAACAGTCGGCAAATCATAGGCTTCGCCCACAGGCGGCACCGCGCCCAGCGCGCAATCATCGAACAGACCATCCATTTCGGATTCCGGCGCCAAGCCAAGACGCCGGTTCATCATCGATTGCAGTGCGGTCAGGTCAACCCGGTGATTGCTGGGCAGAACAGCAAGCAGAGGTCCTTCCTCCATGTGGATCAGAACCGATTTGGCGAGGTGGTCACCGGGGACATGCGCCGCTTCGGCGCATTCGGCGGCGGTCGCGGCATAGGGATGGGGAACGATGTCAAACGGAAGCCCTTGGGCATCCAGATGATGTTTCAGACGAGTCGCAATGGTCATTTAGCCCTCCGTATCATCGAAGGCGTCCCGGTCGCGAAACGTGTGGCGGTGCGCAACTAGGGCGCAAGTGTGTGTGAGCCTTTATTGTGCGCCGATTGGCTGGATCGGGCAAGGGGGTAGGATGTGCGGTCGGCTGGAAGGGACTGGAATAGATCAGGTTTTAATCTGTCCAAATACACCTGACGACGGAGAACTTATGTAAATGGGTGGTCCTCCGGGTGAATCCAAGCAGAATGTCAAATTTGATGACGCTGGAAACTGGATACTTGTCACCCCGGATGATCCTTACATAGCGTTTCATGAGGGACCGGTTCACTCTGTCAAGATTGACTTGCCTGTCGCAATGGGACGCAACGAAGTCACCTATGATCAGTGGATGGCCTGCGTGGATGATGGCGGCTGCGGTGGGCACGAGCCGGAGGATTTCATTCGGTTACCAAAATTGCAGCGCGCGAAGGTCATTGGGAAAAACCCGGTCATCACTGTCTCTAACCTGGACGCGGCTTTGTACACAGATTGGTTGAACAGCAAGGTGGGGGCGGGTGTTTATCGCCTGCCAACCGAAGTCGAATGGGAATACACTGCCCGCGCCGGAACACAAACTCCTTTTGCCTAGGGCGAAGAGGTGACACCCGATCAGGTGAGCTTTCTGGGCATCTCGACCGAGATCATGTTGGGCGAAGAATTCCCAGACCTTGTCTCGCGCGGGAAACCTGTGCCGGTAGACACGCTTGATGCAGCCAATGCTTCGGGTCTGCGGCACATGTCCGGCAATGTCGTGGAAAGAACAATGTCCTGCTGGACCGACACGTATGCGGGGTGGGAGACGTCCAGCCTCTACTTGGAAAAGGCCCGCGAACCAAACTGTGAAAGACGCGTAACAAGGGGTGGGGCGTATCCGGCGGGCATGGATCACTCACGTGTTGCAGGACGGGGCAGCGGGTCGGAAGACACCCGAACAAGTGTGTCGGGGTTCCGTGTTTTGAGAGAGCTGAAGTGAGTGTTCTTGCCCGCCGGTGATGGGTACAGATAGGCTATCCTGCTACCTGACTGGAACGACAGAGGTGTGGGCAAGTACACGCAATCAGGCTTTCTGGTTTTCAGGATTGCCCGCAGAAGACGGGCGCAGTCACGTGTTCTCCAAAACCCGCCGCGCAACCCGAAAGCACTCCAGCGCCTGGGGTACGCCGCAGTAGATACCGATCACGTGGATGATGGCGCGAATCTCTTCTTTGGTCACGCCGTTGTTCAGCGCACCTTTGCAGTGAACCTCCCACTCGTGCATCTTTCCCAGTGCGCCGATCATCGAAAGATTCATCATCGACCGAGTTTTGGCGTCGATCACGTCGTCCCCCCAGCCAAAGCCCCAGCACCAGGCGGTCATCGCCTCTTGAAACGGACGGGTGAAATCATCCGCAGCCGCGAGGTTCTTTTCCACGTATTCCGCGCCTAGGGTGCCTTTGCGTTGTTCCAACCCTTTGAGGAAAAGGTCTTCGTCGAAAATATCTGCCATGTGAGGTCTCCGGTGCTTCAGCGCGTCAGGCGGTGTTTGTAGAGGTGATCATAATGCGGTTTCATCCGGCGATGCACCTGTTTCACCCGGTCCGGCGCGACGTCGATTTCAACATACTTGCGGGTCTGCGGCGCAAGACCGGTCGAGTTCGCAAGGTTGGCGTGGAAAGATCCCCCATCCCACCAACTGTGGGCCGAAGGGTCGCCGCCGGCCTCCCAACTCAGAGCGTCTTCGATGAAAGGAATGCCCACGGCGTCGCAGAACCTTTGCGTCATGGTGTGCGGGTCTTCCAGCAGGTCGTCGCTGTCGATCACTGGCGGCGGGGTGCCGTTCAACGCCGTCAACAAGTCAAACAGGGCGCGTTGTTCGGGAAAGCCGACCTCACCCTCGGCGAAGTCCGGCCAGCGTTTGTACATCGAAGTGATGGTTTTCGCCGGATCGCGGATCAGGAAGGCATGGTTGAAATGGGACAGGAACTCTGCATCCCACATGTGATTGATGTAATGCGGAAAGTCCTTGAGGAAGACCGGCCTCTTGTGGGCACGCGCCTGAATGTCCTGCCATACACTGTCCAATGTCAGGCCGGGCGTTGTCAAATCACCCGTCTTGAACCGGTGCCACAGCGGGTCTTCGCCCTGATACCAGGCCTCACCGAAAGGCTCGTGCAGACAATCCAGATCGCCACGTTGCCGCATCATCCATTCAAAGGCCGTAGAAGTGGACCGGGGCACCGCCCAAAGCGCGAGGATTTTGTGCATCTGTCTAGGACCTCCGGGCTAGAGCCGTTTCAAAAGCTGGCCATGCGGCGTTTCCGGCGACAGGCCAAGCGATTTGAATATGCGCCAATAGAGTGCGATGTCGTGGCCGATCACCGGCTTGCCAAGGGCCGTTTCCAGCTTATCCGCCAGATGCAGCGGGCGCTGTGGCAAACCGTTCGGGCCAGTTCGGAAATTGCACATCCCGTTGATAAGAATCGCATCGGCGTGCGGTGCCTGCTCGGCGACGTATTCGAAACTCTTGAGCGCCAAGTCACTGTCAAAGACCCAGCGATAGCTGTTTACTTCTTCCTGACTGGCGAACCACCCCTGATCGTGAAAATTGCCGGCATAGAGCACGTCGAACCCGGCCTCACGCAGGAAACCCACCGTGCCTTGCCACCATTCCGGCCAGTGATAGGCCGCGTTCAGCGCGACCTTTTCGACATTCATTTCTCGCAACGCCTCGACCATGGCGTAACCGGCCATGTGAAACTGCGTGCCGAATTTGTCGGACAGATCCGCGCAATGCTGACGGACGCCCTCAACCCCCAGCCCACAGGCATGGACCCAGTTGGACCCGATCTGCCCGCAGACATCGACACCATTGCGGGACATGCAATGGACGAAATCCTCGAGCATTCCGAAGTTCTGCTTTCGCTGGTCCAGCCCGTGCACATAGTCCGGCACATGCAGCATCCACCCATGCACCCCGACCGTTTCAGGGCACATGCGCAGGAAATCCGACGGTGCCGCGTCAAAATCGAATGGTGGGCAGGTGAAGCCGACCTGATGCGGGAACAGCTTGTGTTCCGGGCTCCACTCTTCGGGCATCAGCATGGGCGGATCGCCAAGATCATTAGTCTACCGCCTCTCGCATCCATTGCTGCAGCCTAGCGATCGAATGCTCCGACATCACCCCGCAACCGGGGTCCAGCACCAGCGGGCCGGGGCGGTAGCCTCGGGATTTGAGGCCGCGGTGGACGGATTCGACAAGGCGGATGTCTTCCTCGACCGTGGTCTCGCGGTCCTGCACAGCCAATTGCCGGATCACGGCGCTCTCAGACCCGCCTTCGGTGAACCAGCCGCGCCAGACAGTGCAGTGATCGGAATCGCTGGCACGCCAGTGATAGGTGTTCAACACATTGCCCGGGTAGCACTGGAAAGAGAACATCGGCCACAGGAACCAAGACTGATAGTCGCCCGCATGGGGTATCGACAGGTCGATCGGGTAGGTCATCTTGTCGAGGCTCTGACACTCGGTCGTATGGCGGAGGACATATCCGCCGCTGGCGTCAGGCTGGATGTCATAGGTCTCGGGCTTGACCACGCCTTCGGCAAAGGTCGGGTGGTTGGTCGGGCAGTGGTAGCATTCCGAGTAGTTCTCGATACTGACCTTCCAGTTGCAGTTTTCCGGGATCTCGACCCATTCAAGCGGTTCCAGATCATTGATATGCGGAACAAAGGCACCGATTTCCTCGCGCACGCCGGGGTACCATTCGTCCATCGGGGCTGCATCATCGTCGAGGTTGACGAAGATGAAGCCGTTGAACACTTCGGTGCGGACCGAGGTCAGGCAGATCGCGCTGCGGTCGAAGCCGGGAACAGATTTGATGTTCGGGCCGGCGCGCAACTGGCCGGACAACTCGTAGGTCCAGGCGTGATAGGGGCAGACCACGACCCGGGTGTTGCCTGCACCAGTGACCATCTCATGCGCGCGGTGCTGGCAGACGTTGTAGAAGGTGCGGATTTCTCCGTCGCGGCCGCGAATGCAGAACAGGCTCTGCCCGGCGATCTCAAACGCGAAGTAGTCGCCGGTTTCCCGCACCTGCGCCACATGGCCCGCGAATTGCCACGTTTGGGACAGAAGCCCCTGCATTTCCTGCCGAAAAACCGCAGGATCGGTGTAATAGCGCGCGTCCAGTGAATGGGTCAGGGGTGCGTTCATTCGGGCTCCTCCGCGTAGAGGCCAAGTTGGTGTCTGCGTTGGTGAAACCGCTCCACCCGTTCGACGATTTCGTCACTGGAAACCGCAATCACGAAGGACAGCAGCGTTTCCAGCAACGCGATGGTCGAGACGGAGGACGGGAAGAATTGCGGTGTGTCGGCGGCAACGACAAAGCCGTGCTGCGCGTTCAGGATGACCGGGCTGGCCGGGCTGTCCGAAATGCCGACAACAGTCAGACCCTGCAGGCGGGCCAGTTTGATCGCCTCGATCACCTCGGTCCGGTAGGGGCGGCAGGTGATCGCGATCAGCACGTCCTGCTCATCGGCCCAGGCCAGATCATCGACCGGAGTCGAGCCAGGACGGGGGATGGCGTGGAACTGCTTCATCCCGGTCGAGGCCAGATAGGTGAAATTGCGTGCGTTGGCATTGTTGACACCAACACCCAGCGTGAAAATCTGGCGGCAATTCCAGATATCTTCGGCGGCGGATTTCAGACTGGCGGCGTCGATTCCGGCAAAGGTTTCCTCAATGTTGCGGATCGCGGCACCGACCATATCGGCATAGAGCCCGCCCAGTTCCCCCGACTTGCCAATGTCCTGCAACCAGCGGGCGCGGTCAGGAAACGACACGCTGCCCTTGCGAATCGCATCGCGGAAGGGCGCGCGGAAATCCTCGTACCCATCGAAGCCGACCTGGCGTGCCATGCGGACAAAGGTGTTGGGCTTCACTTTCGCCGCTTCGGCGATCTCGCGCACGGTCGAGACCCCAACGTCGCTTGGGTTTTCCAGCACGTAACGCGCAGCTTTCTGGGCCTCGGGGGTGAGGGCGTCCCATTCCTGGCTGAGGCGATCGAGTACGGTTGATGATACATTTGTGTCATTCATGATTGACGATGGTACATTTGTGGAATTAGCCTGTCGAGCAGAAACGCGACTCGGGAAGAGGAAAAATCATGTCCGAGAAGAATCTGCCCACCTACGCCCGTGTGGTCATCGTCGGAGGTGGTGTCATGGGGGTCGGTCTGGCCTATCATCTGGCGCATGAAGGCTGGGGCGATGACACCGTCCTGCTGGAAAAGGCCGAGCTGACCAGCGGCAGTACATGGCACGCGGCTGGGCAGATCACGCATTCGACCTCAAGCTTCGGGCTGGGCAAATGCGTCGATTACAACATCGGTCTATATTCCGGTCAGTTGGAGGCCGAAACCGGCCAGCCGGTAACATGGCATGGCTGCGGCTCGTTCCGTCTGGCCTATACCGAGGATGAGATGGACTGGCTGCGCCACACGCTGTCGGTGGGCAGGTCGCTGGGCTTCAATATCGAACTTGTCGGGCCGTCGAGGGTGGCCGAGCTGCACCCGTTCTACAATCTCGAAGGCGTATTGGGTGCGCTGCATACGCCGGATGACGGCCACGTGGACCCGACCAACGTCACCATGGCGATGGCTGCTGGCGCACGTCAGAAGGGCGTGCGTATCTTCCGCAGCTGCCGGGCGACAAACATCACGCAGGCCGAGAATGGCGAGTGGGTGGTCGAGACCGAAATGGGCACCATCACCTGCGAGCATGTAGTGAATGCGGGCGGCACCTATGCGCGGCAAATGGGTGAGTGGTCGGGGCTGCAACTGCCGATGACCTCGATGACCCACCATTACTTCGTGACCGAGCCGGTGCCTGAGTTCCAAAACCTAGACAAGGAACTGCCGGTGATCCGCGATGACCGCAAGGTCTCGGGCTATATCCGGATGGAGCAGCAGCGCGGCCTGATCGGGATTTATGAGAAAGAGAACCCGAACTCGGTCTGGCATGATCATTGCCCGTGGGAATACGAAAACTGGCTGTTTGATGCGGATTACGACCGGGTGATGCCGTGGCTTGAGGAAAGCCTGAACCGGATGCCGATCTTTGCCGAGCTGGGCATTCAGCGCGACGTGCATGGGGCGATCTCGCACCCGCCGGACGGCAACCCTCTGATCGGACCAGCGCCCGGCGTGCGGAATTACTGGTGCTGCTGCGGCACGCAGATCGGCATCGGCTGGGGGCCGGGCCTGACCCGCGAACTGGCGCGCTGGATGGTTCACGGGGCCGCCGACATCTCGATGAGGGAATTCGATCCGCGCCGGTTTGGCAACTACGCCACAAAGGACTGGCAGGTGATCAAGGCCGAGGAAGATTACTGCCTGCGCCACGAAATCCCGTTTCCGCATTTCAATCGTCTGGAGGGACGTCCAATCAAGCCGTCGCCGCTGTACGACCTTCTGCAATCTAAGGGCGCGGTGCATGAGGAAGTTTACGGCTTTGAGCGCCCCCGTTGGTTCGCGCGCGACGGTGTTGAGCAGCGCGACCACTATTCCTTCCGCCGGACGCCCGCCGACGACATGGTCGCAGCGGAGGTCAAAGCAGTGCGTGAGAGCGTCGGCATCATGGACGTTACCGCTTTCACCAAGGTCGAGGTTTCGGGACCGGACGCCTATGCCCTGCTGGACCGGTTGACCGCCAACCGGATGCCGCAGAAGGTCGGCTCGATCACGCTGACGCACATGCTGAACCGGCGTGGGCGGATCGAGTTGGAGACAACGATCGTCCGCATGGCCGAAGATCGGTTCTATCTGGTCTGCGCAGCCTTCTTCGAACAGCGCCTGCTGGATCATCTGGCGCATCAGCGCGTGGGTGAGGACGTTCAGATCACGGCTCTGTCGGCGGATTGGTCAGCCCTGTCGCTGAACGGCCCCCGCTCGCGAGATGTATTGGCCCGCTGCACCGATGCCGATCTGACCAATGCCGGGTTCCGCTGGCTCTCGGCGCAAGAGATCACCATCGCAGGTCACAACGTCTGGGCCTTCCGGATGTCCTATGCCGGTGAATTGGGCTGGGAACTGCACATGCCCAACGCCGCCTGCCTCGATGTCTACAACGCGCTTTGGGCAGCGGGTGAGCCGCTCGGCATCACCGACTATGGCAGCTTTGCGATGAACGTGATGCGGATGGAGAAGGGCTTCAAAGGTGCGGGCGAGTTGACCAACGAGGTCACTCTGGCCGAGGCTGACGTGCTGCGCTTTGCCCGCACTGACAAGGACTATCTGGGCAAGGATAAAACGCTGAACACCGACCTGCCGTGGATCTGCGCCTATCTGGAGATCGAACCGGATGGCGAGATCGACGGCCATGGTGGCGAAGCGGTGATGCTGGACGGCCGTGTCGTAGGATCTACCGCTTCGGTGGTCTACGGGCATACGGTCGGCAAAATCCTCGCCTTTGCCTATATCAAGCCCGAGGCGGCAACGCCCGGAACCGTCCTGCAGGTCGTGATCCATGGCACACCCCGCGCGGCCTGCGTGCTGGCTGAGGCGGCCTATGATCCACAAAGCCTGCTACCGCGCACCGACGCGGCATTGGAGACCATGTGATGACCCTGCCCAATACAATGAAAGCCATGGTCACGATGGGCCATGGCGGTCTGGATCAGATGGTGCTGCACAAAGACTGGCTGCGCCCCAGCCCCGCGCCCGGAGAGGTGCTGATCAAGGTCGCCGCCTGTGGTCTGAACAACACCGACGTGAACACGCGCTCGGGCTGGTATTCCAAGACTGTCACCGACGCGACGACCGGTGGCGCGTTTGACAAGGTTGGAGAGGATGACCCCACATGGGGCGGCGCGCCAATCACGTTCCCCCGCATTCAAGGGGCCGATATCTGCGGTGAAATCGTGGCCGTGGGAGAGGGCGTGGACAGCGGACGTATCGGCGAACGTGTCATCACTGATGGCTGGCTGCGCGATCCGGGGGACCCCGGCAACATGGACAAGACCGGGTATTTTGGCTCGGAACGGGACGGAGGGTTCGCCGAATACGCCACGACGCTGGCCGCAAACGCGGTGCCGATCACCTCGGACCTGTCGGACGCGGAACTGGCTACCTTCTCCTGTTCCTACTCCACCGCCGAAGGGATGCTGACCCGCGCCAACGTGACCAACGCCGACACGGTTCTGATCCCCGGAGCCTCGGGCGGTGTCGGCGGCGCGCTGGTGCAACTGGCCAAACGGCGTGGCGCGCGGGTGATCGCGATGGCGTCCGAAGCAAAACACGCGGATGTAGCGGAACTGGGGCCGGACGTGATCCTGCCGCGCGCGCCCGAAAACCTGCGCGCGAAACTGGGCGGTGAAGAGATCACCGTGGTGGCCGATGTGGTGGGTGGGCCGTACTGGCCGAAACTGATCGACATTCTGGAACGCGGCGGGCGCTATACCTGTTCCGGCGCCATTGCCGGGCCGATGGTGAATTTCGACCTGCGCACCTTTTACCTGCGCGACCTGACTTTCACCGGTTCGACCGTGATCGACCCGCAGGTCATGGGGAACCTCGTGAAATACATCGAGGCCGGTGAGATCAAGCCTGCCCTCGCCGCAACCTATCCGCTGGAGGAGCTGCGCGAGGCGCAAGCTGCTTTCATCGCGAAACAGCACACCGGGAATATTGTGGTGATCCCATGACTCTGGACGACGTATTAGAGGCCGCACGGCAGCTGCATCAGGCGCATCCCGATCTTTCAGCGTTCGGGCCATGGCCCACGGACCTGACCGCAACCCAACTACAGTCGTGCCGTATTCCCGCAGTCGATCTGGTGCACAATTTCGATGCAGGCGGCAGCAAAACTACCAAAGCCTTGTCCGACGCGATCAAGGCCACCGCGCATCTGGCCCATTGGAAACTGACCTATACCGAGGATGAAGTCGGTGCAGATTTCCTTAATCGCTATGGGTATTACGAACTGTTCGGCCCGACCGGCCATTTTCACTCGACCCAGTTGCGGGGCTACGTGGCCTACTGGGGGACGGGCCTGCACTATGACTGGCACAGCCATCAGGCCGAGGAACTGTATCTTACGCTGGCAGGCGGGGCTGTGTTCCGAGTCGCGGGCAATGACAGCTTTGTCGGGCCGAACCAGACACGCCATCATGACAGCTGGCAAAGCCACGCGATGACTACGACCGACCAACCGATCCTGACCTTTGTCCTCTGGCGGGGTGAAGGCATGGGCGATCTGCCTCGGATGGATGCCGCATGAAGATCAACCGCATCCGCATCTACCAGACTGATCTACCTTATGTAGGCGGAGCCTATGTCTGGGGCGCGGGCAATGCGATTGAAACGGCCACCGCCTCGGTCGTTGTCATCGACACCGATGCCGGAATGCAGGGCTGCGGCGAATTCACGCCCTGCGGCGAGAACTACATGGTTGCCCATTCCGAAGGCGTGACGGCGTTGGCGCGTCTGGTTGCTCCAATACTGTTGGGGGAAGACCCCCGGCAGGTGGCGCGGATAGAGCAGTTGATGGATCATCTGGTGCAGGGGCACGGATACGCCAAGGCTCCGTTCGACGCAGCCTGCTGGGACATTCTGGGGCAGGCCTGCGATCAGCCTGTCTGGATGTTGCTGGGTGGCAAACTGACCGATGGTGCCCCGATGTACCGGGTCGCACCGCAGAAGGCGGTGGATGAGACGGTGGCCGAGATGAACGCCTACCGCAAACAGGGCTATCGCCAGTTCCAGATTAAGGTCGGTGGCGACTGGGTTACTGATATTGACCGCATTCGCGCCACCGTGCCTTTGTTGCAACCGGGTGAAAAAGCGATGGCCGATGCCAATCAAGGCTGGCGCGTGGACAACGCAATCCGGGTGGCGCGGGCAACGCGCGATCTGGACTTCATTCTGGAACAGCCCTGCCGCACCTATGAGGAATGCCAACAGGTGAGGCATGTCGCCGAGCAGCCGATGAAGCTGGACGAATGCGTCACCGACATACATATGGCCCAACGGATTGTCGCCGATCGTGGGGCCGAAGTCTGCTGTCTGAAAATCTCGAACCTCGGCGGCCTCAGCAAGGCGCGGCGGGTGCGGGACTATCTGGTAGAGAACCGCATTCCGGTGGTCAGCGAAGATACATGGGGCGGAGAGATCACCACGTCGGTCGTCGCGCATTTCGCGGCATCAACCCCCGAAGATTTCCTGCAGAACACCACCGACCTGATGAATTATAACACCCGATCCACTGGAATCGGCGGGCCAGTTGCGCGGGATGGCAGGCTCTATGCCTCTGATACGCCCGGGCTGGGCGTGACCCCCGATTTCGAAAGCCTCGGCGCGCCAGTGGCGGAGTATGCCCTATGAAGATCAAGACCATCACTGTTTACCAGGTCGATTTGCCGCTGGAGCATCCCTATTGGCTGTCCGGTGGACGGCTGAAGTTCGAAACGCTCGACGCGACGCTGGTGAAGATCGAAACCGACACCGGTCTGACCGGCTGGGGCGAGGGCACCCCCTGGGGCCATACCTATGTGCCTGCGCACGGGCCGGGTATCCGCGCCGGGATTGAAACGATGGCGCCGGTCATCCTTGGTCTCGATCCGCGCAAGGTTCTTGAGGTGGAGCGCGCAATGGATATGGCATTGCCTGGACACCTTTATGCCAAAAGCCCGATCGATATGGCCTGCTGGGATATCGCCGGTCAGGCAGCGGGCCTGCCGATTGCAGATCTGATGGGGGGCGGGTCACGCACGCCGCGCCCGATTGCCTCCTCGGTCGGCGCCAAGACCATCGAAGAAACCCGCGAGGTCCTGGAACGCTATCGCAGCCGTGGCTACATTGCGCATTCAGTGAAAATCGGCGGCAACGTGGAACGCGATATTGCCCGCGTCCGCGATGTGGAAAGCACCCGGCAACCGGGAGAGATCATACTCTATGACGTTAACCGTGGCTGGACCCGGCAACAGGCCCTGCGGGTTATGAGCGCCTGCGAGGACTTGAACGTGATGTTCGAACAACCCGGAGAGACACTGGACGACGTCGCCGCGATCTCGGGCCGTCATGCCTCGCCCGTGTCGGTGGATGAAAGCCTCGTCACCCTGCAGGACGCCGCTCGTGTTGCCCGCAACGGGCTGGCCGAGATCTTCGGGATCAAACTGAACCGTGTGGGTGGTCTGACCAAGGCCGCTCGAATGCGGGACATCGCGCTGGCGCATGGTATCGACATGTTCGTGATGGCGACCGGAGGCTCGGTTCTTGCCGATGCCGAGGCGTTGCATCTGGCCGCTACCATCCCGGATGACAATTGCCTCGCCGTTTGGGCCTGTCAGGACATGATCACTGTCGATATCGCAGGCGGTCGCGGCCCCCGCAACATCGACGGCCACTTGCATCTGCCGGAGACGCCGGGCCTGGGCGTGCATCCGGACGAAGATGCGTTGAGCGGTCCGATTGGAGTATATCAATGAAGATCAGCAAAATAACGCTCTGGTCAATCGACCTGACCAGCCATGAGACCTATCACATGGCCGACGGCAAGACCTGCGCAACCGTGACTTCTCATATACTGCGTCTCGAAACGGATACCGGCCTGAAGGGATGGGGCGAGGTCTGCCCGATTCCGCACTACCTGCCCGCCTATGCGGAGGGTGTGCCGGGTGCAATCACCGATATGGGGCCTGAAATCCTGGGCATTTCACCGTTTGGTGTCGACGCGCCCATGCGCAAACTGGACGGGTTCCTACAGGGTCACGCCTACGCCAAGTCTATCGTTGATATCGCCCTGTGGGATTTGTTCGGGCAGGCCACCGGCCAGCCGGTCTATGCACTGTTGGGTGGACGGACGCGCGGGGACATGCCGCTTTACCATTCGATCACCTGCATCGCCCCGGATGAGATGGCCCGCATCGCCCTGACCGCTTATCAGACCGGCATCCGGCAGTTTCAGGTCAAGCTGGGCGTGGAAGGTGACTGGCAGGCCGATGCCGAACGCCTGATCAAAGTGCGTGAGGCCGTGGGGCCGGGGCCGTTGGTCTATGGCGATTGGAACTGCGGCGCGTCGCGCCTGCAGGCCACGCGGACGGGTCGCGCTGTGGCACATCTGGATGTGATGCTTGAACAGCCCTGCAAGACGCTGGAAGATTGCGCGGCCGTCCGGCAGGCCACCGGCTTGCCAATGAAGATCGACGAGAACGCCCATGATCTGGCCTCGCTGCTGCGCGCGCATGAACTGGGCTGCATGGATGCGGTGGCGCTGAAACTGTCCAAGTTCGGTGGATTGTCGGCGATGCGCCGGGCACGGGACCTGACGGTGCATCTGGGGGCCGAGATTTGCGCCGAATGCACCTGGGGGTCGGATATCGTCACCGCCGCTTCGTTGCACTTTGCAGCTTCGACCCCGCACGGTTCGTTGCTGAACACCTGCGACCTGTCGTCTTATGTGGCCCCGCGCGTCTGCCCGAACGCACCAAACCGTGAAGATGGCCGAATTGCCCCGCCCGAAGGTCCGGGGTTAGGTGTTGTGCCAGACCCCGAAATCCTTGGTTCCCCGATATTGGAGATCTTGTGAGATGCTGAAGATCAATACTCAATCCGAATGGATCACCCGCGCGAATAATGTTCTGCCTGCCGGGGGATTTGGCAATTTCGACCCCGGTATCATCATCGCCCGTGGCCAAGGCAGCCGGGTCTGGGATGAGGATGGCACTGAGTATATCGACTATCTGATCGGCTCCGGGCCCATGCTGCTGGGCCATGGCCACCCCGAGGTGATGGAGGCCGTGCTGGCGCAACTGCCCAAGGGCATGACCTTCTTTGCCAATAACTCCAAAGGCATCGAACTGGCTGAGGCCATCGTCGAGGCCGTGCCCTGCTGCGAACAGGTGCGTTTTGTCGCTTCGGGCGGTGAGGCGGATATGTACGCCATCCGTTTGGCCCGCGCCTATACCGGACGCAACAAGATCCTGAAATTCGAGGGCGGCTACCACGGTATGAGCGCCGAGGCGCAGATGAGCCTAGCCCCCAGCCGACGGGTCAATTTCCCGCAGGCGGTGCCGGACAGTGCCGGTATTCCAGACAGCGTGGCCGAGCAGATGCTGATCGCGCCCTTTAACGATCTTGAGGCCGTCGCGGCCTTGCTGGGCGAGCATGACGACATCGCCGCGATAATGGTCGAGCCGCTGCAACGGATCGTCCCGCCCCTGCCCGGATACCTGCAGGGTCTGCGCGATCTGTGCGACAAGTACAACGTCTTGCTGATTTTCGATGAGATCGTCACCGGATTCCGGCTGGCCTATGGCGGCGCGCAGGAACGATATGGGGTTACGCCAGATATCTGCACGCTGGGCAAAATCATTGGCGGTGGCTTTCCTCTGGCCGCGCTGGGCGCAAGTGCGGAGATTATGAAGCATTTCGACAAGGCGCAGGTTGGCGAAGAGGGGTGGCTGATGCAGTTGGGTACCTTGTCCGGGAACCCTGTCGCCTCAGTCGCGGGTCTTAAGACGATGGAGATTTTGCGGCGTGAAGGCACCTTTGACCAGTTGCGCGCAACCGGGGCCGCGTTGCAACAGATACAAGTGGATGCTCTGAACAAAGCGGGTATTCCCCATCGTGTTGTCGGCGATGAAACGCTGTTCGATATCTATTTTACAAATGCAGCCTGCCGGGATTACCGCAGTGCCAAACATGACGACCCGCGCCGGAATGTCGTTTACAACGATACGTTGCGTGCGCACGGTATATTCAAATCGCCCGGCAAGCTTTACCCGTCATTGGCTGTAACCAAGGCTGATCTGGATCAGACCCGTGCGGCTGTTGAAAAGGCGGTAGAAGCTATCAGCGCTTCCTGACGTTCGGTACAAAAAGAATTAGGCCGCTGTCGAAATATGACAGCGGCCCTAACCGATCAGTGATTTGGTACAGTCTCGCCCCCTCGAATACCACTTAAGCGAAAAAACTGAAAAAACTTTCGACTTTATCGAGATTGTTCCTTCATCTCATCGGTGTGACACCTTAATGCCAGATCGGGATGCAACCTACAGTGAAGTAATTCACATTACTCAAATTTTTTTCAATTTCTCCAGTCGAAGAAGCCTGGACCAGCTTTTTTTAACAGTGAATGTGCCATTGCGCGGCCCATTTCGGCACCGTCGGCAACCGCGCCGGTGATGTCTTCCGAGATCGACTCGGACCCGTCAGGACGCAGCACTTCACCGCGTAGGCGCAGCTGGTTGCCCTGCATTTCAGCCAGCCCGGCGATCGGGGTTTCGCACGAGCCATCCAGCGCGGCCAGCAGGGCACGTTCGGCAGCGAGGCGCTTGCCGGTTTCGACGTGATGGATTGCCTCAAGCATACCCGCAGCGCGGGAATCGTCGCTGCGACGCTCGATGCCGATCGTGCCCTGCGCGATGGCAGGCAGCATGTCCTCGGGCGCGATGGCGGTGGCTGGAACCTCGTCCATGTTCAGGCGGCGGATGCCGGCCATGGCCAGAAAAGTACAGTCGGCCACGCCGTCGGCCAGCTTTTTCAGCCGGGTTTGCACGTTGCCGCGGAACTCGACCACATTCAGGTCGGGCCGCCGGTTCAGCAGTTGCGCCCGGCGGCGCAGCGACGACGTGCCGACCACCGCGCCCTGTGACAGATCGTGGATCGAGCTCAGGCTGGGTGAGATGAACGCATCGCGCACATCTTCGCGCGGCAGGAAGGTGTCCAGCACCAAACCCTCGGGCTGTTCCACCGGCATGTCCTTGGTGGAATGCACCGCGATGTCGATGTCGCCCCTCAGCATCGCCTCTTCGATTTCCTTGGTGAACAGCCCCTTGTTGCCGATCTCTTTCAGCGGGCGATCCGCGTCGATCATGGCGCGGTTGTCGCCGGTGGTCTTGATCACCACGATTTCGAACGCCTCTTCCGGCAGGTCGAATGCCGTGCCCAGCCGTTGCCGGGTTTCATAGGCTTGTGCCAGCGCCAGGGGCGAGCCACGGGTGCCGATCTTGAGCGGTGAGGCGGGTGTGGGCAGGTTCAGTGTCATGCGCACAGCTTTAGTCGCGTCACATTGCCCTGACAATGGGGGCATGGCTTGACAAATTGCCGCCGAAGGCAGACCCGTTGCGACAAACCGGATGATTGGGGGCAAAGATGGCCGAGACAAAGACACTGCTGCGGGCGCTGGCGGGCGAGGTACAGGATGTACCGCCGATCTGGATGATGCGTCAGGCCGGGCGGTATCTGCCGGAGTACCGGGCGACACGTGCGCAGGCGGGGGATTTCCTTTCACTGTGCTACAACCCGGAACTGGCGGCCGAGGTGACCCTGCAGCCGATCCGACGCTACGGGTTCGACGCGGCGATCCTGTTTGCCGACATCCTGCTGGTGCCGCAGGCACTGGGCGCGGATCTGTGGTTCGTCACCGGGGAAGGCCCGCGTCTGTCGACCATCACGCAGCAATCGGAATTTGATGCTTTGAAACCGGTTGAGGACATCCACGAGACCCTGTCACCGGTGTATGAAACTGTCCGCATCCTGTCGCGGGAATTGCCGTCCGAGACGACTCTGATCGGGTTTGCGGGCGCGCCATGGACGGTGGCCACCTATATGATCGCCGGACGTGGCACGCCGGATCAGGGTCCGGCCCATGCGCTGCGCGAAGAAAACACCGCCCTGTTTGAAGCGCTGTTGGAGCGGATCACGCTGGCGACGATCGAATACCTTTCGGCGCAGATCGAGGCAGGGGCCGAGGTGGTCAAGATCTTTGACAGTTGGGCAGGGTCCCTGAAGGGTGAGGCGTTCCGGAAATACGCGGTTGAGCCGTGCCGCGTGATTACGCAGGCCATCAAGGAGCGCCATCCCGGTATCCCGGTGATCGGTTTCCCGCGTGAGGCTGGCGATGGGTATGTTGGATTCGCCAACGCGACCGGAGTGGATTGTGTGGCGCTGGACAACTCGGTATCGCCGGAATGGGCCGCCGAACATGTGCAGGTCGATGGTTGCGTGCAGGGCAATCTGGCCTCGTCGCATATGGTGACCGGAGGCCAGGCGCTGGTGGATGAGACGCGCCGGATCGTCGAGGCGTTCTCGAAAGGGCCGCATATTTTCAACCTCGGTCACGGAATCACGCCGGATGCGAATCCGGAAAACGTACAACTGATGATCGACGCGGTGCGCGGCCGGTAAAAAGCTAAGGAGGCCACCCCCTTCCTGGCCTATGGCCGATTCATCCTCCGGGTTGTTTTCAGCCAGATGAAGAAACGGGCGTTTGCTGCGCGTTCAACTCGTTCAGAATGCTCTTGCGGTGTTCTCCGCGCGTGGGGCTGGGTTTGGCCTGCCATGCAAAGGTAGAGAATCTGGGGGCGGCGGCGGCTTGCAGGGCGTCATCGGGTGCGTGCCACGCCTGGCGCGCGATATTCATCGGATGGACCTGTGCTTCGGTTGGGCTGAGGACTGGTGCAACGCAGGCATCAGTGCCTTCGAACAGGTCTGCCCAATGATCCCGGGGTTTGCTGGCGAAGACTTCGGTTAGGCGTTGGGTGAGTGCAGGCCAGGTCGCGGGATCGTACTGCTGTTGGAACTCAGGATCGTCCGACAGTCCCAGCTTTTGCAGAAACAGGGCGTAGAACTTGGGTTCAAGGCATTGGACCGTCACGAAGCCGCCATCGGCGCAGGTGTAGGTACGGCTCCAGTGTGGGCCGTCCAGCAGGCTTTGGCCGCGCGTCTCGGACAGATTGCCGGATTGGCCCAAACTCATCAGCAGGTTCATCATATGGGCCGAGCCATCGTAAATGGCGGCATCGACCACCGTGCCTGTGCCGGTTCTCTGCGCGTTCAGCAGCCCGGCCAGAAGGCCCGCGACCAGATACATGGCACCGCCGCCAATGTCACCGACAAGTGTGGCCGGGGTTTGTGGTGGTTGGCCAGGGGCGGAGCCGTACCAGAGCGCTCCGGACAAGGCGATATAGTTCAGGTCATGACCGGCCGTATTTGACAAGGGGCTTTTCTGACCCCAGCCGGTCATCCGGCCGTAGACCAGTTTGGGGTTCAGCTCATGGAATGTGGCGGGGCCGAGGCCGAGTTTTTCCATCACGCCCGGACGGAAGCCTTCGATAAGCGCATCGGCCGAGGTGATCAGGCGTTTGGCAACCTGCAGATCGCTCTCGTTTTTCAGGTTCAGATCAATCGATCGTTTGCCGCGATCCAGAATCGAACGCTCAGGCATTCCTGGTGTTACGGCCTGCCCTTTGCGGTGAATGGTAATCACATCCGCGCCCATATCCGCCAGCAGCATTGCTGCAAAGGGAGCGGGGCCCAGCCCCTCGATTTCAATTATTCGAATACCGTTCAGCATCGCGCCCCTCCGTTTCGCCGCAGGGTTTCGGGATCGCTGCCGAATTGCAAGGCCCAAGACGGTTGAGGCGGTGCGTTAACCACCCGCAAAAAAGCGCAGGGTCCTGTGCGAAATTGGCCTGTTCTGCGCTGGGCGGGCGGGGTAGGGTCGCCCCAGAACAGGGAACATGCATGACAGCCATTCTTTCCATTAAGGATCTGCGCAAATCCTATGCCGATGGGTTCGAGGCGTTGAAAGGTGTCTCGCTGGATATCGAGCAGGGGGAAATCCTGGCGCTGCTCGGGCCCAACGGGGCGGGGAAGACGACACTGATCTCGACCATCTGCGGCATCACCACACCGACGTCGGGCAAGGTGACGGTGGGCGGTCACGATATACAGACGGATTTCCGCGCCGCACGTCGGATGATCGGTCTGGTGCCGCAGGAGATTGCGCTGGAGCCTTTCGAGAAGGTCTGGAACACGGTGCGCCTGTCGCGAGGCCTGTTCGGTCTGGGCCGCGATGATGCCAAGATCGAAGACATTCTGCGCAAGCTGTCCCTGTGGGACAAGCGCAAGAACGCGATCAAGGAGCTGTCCGGAGGTATGAAACGCCGGGTTCTGATCGCCAAGGCGCTGTCGCACGAGCCGCGGGTGCTGTTTCTGGATGAACCCACCGCCGGAGTAGATGTCGAGTTGCGCAAGGATATGTGGGAGATCGTCGCCGAATTGAAACGGGCCGGCGTAACCATCATCCTGACGACCCATTATATCGAAGAGGCCGAAGCCATCGCCGACCGTGTCGGCGTCATTGACAAGGGTGAACTTCTGCTTGTGCAGGAAAAAGAAATGTTGATGTCGCAGATGGGTAAAAAGCAGCTTGAGGTGATGCTGACCGAGCCGATCCAGACCATCCCGGACAGTTTGGCGGCGCATAACCTGGCGCTGAACGGCAATGGTGATGCGCTGGTCTATACCTACGATACCCATGCGGACCGTACCGGCATCACCACCTTGTTGAATGACGTGGCGCAGGCGGGGCTGGTGTTGCGCGATGTGCAAACCCGCCAGTCGAGTCTGGAAGAGATATTCGTCAATCTGGTGTCCGGAGAGCCCGCATGAACTGGTCCGCCATCGCCGCAATCTACCGCTTTGAAATGGCCCGGTTCTTTCGCACTCTGGCGCAGAGCTTTCTGTCGCCGGTCCTGTCGACCTCGCTGTATTTCGTGGTTTTCGGCACCGCCATAGGCAGCCGTATTCAAGAAGTCGAGGGCGTTTCCTATGGCGCGTTCATCGTGCCGGGGCTGATCATGCTGTCGGTGGTCATGTTGGCGATCTCCAACGCGTCCTTCGGGATATACTTTCCCAAGTTCCTGGGCACGATTTACGAGCTGCTGTCAGCGCCCGTGAACTTTATCGAGATTGTAATCGGCTATGTTGGGGCTGCGGCGACCAAGTCGTTGTTCGTGGGGTTGGTCATCCTCGTAACAGCCTCATTCTTTGTGGATTTACGCATCGAACACCCGTTTGCAATGGCGGCTTTTCTGATCCTGTCTTGCCTCAGCTTTTCGCTGCTGGGATTCATCATCGGCATCTGGGCCAGCAACTTTGAACAGATGTCGCTGGTACCGCAACTTGTAGTGACACCGCTGATCTTTCTGGGGGGCACGTTCTATTCCATCTCTATGCTGCCGCCGCTGTGGCAGACCATTACCCTGTTCAATCCGGTGGTCTATCTGATCTCGGGGTTCCGGTGGTCATTCTATGGGCTGGCGGATGTGCCGATCGGGTTCAGCTTGTTGGCTATTGTCGCGTTTACCGGCCTGTGTCTGGGCATTATCTGGTGGATTTTCAAAACCGGCTGGCGCATTCGCAGCTAGGTTGTATCGGGCGTTGCATTTTTGCCCACCGGTCCCGGGAAATGTGTTCACGTCACGTCTATCGGCCAAGCGGTCCCTTGTTTACCGGATGGGTGCACTCTACATCGGCATCCATGAAACTCAGCCTGCCGTTTCTCAAAAAGCAACCCTGCGTGGCCGTTGTGCGCCTGTCCGGTGCCATCGGGATGGCCGGGCGTGGGTCGATGTCCGACACCGCGCTGGCCCCGGTACTCGAGAAAGCCTTTCGTAAGGGCAAACCCGCTACTGTCGCGCTAGAGATCAACTCGCCCGGTGGCTCGCCGGTGCAAAGCTCGTTGATTGGCGCGCGAATCCGGCGTCTGTCCGATGAACTGAATGTCCCCGTCATCGCGTTTGTCGAGGATGTGGCGGCCTCGGGTGGTTACTGGTTGGCTGCTGCGGCGGACGAGATTTATGCCGATGACAGTTCGGTATTGGGGTCAATCGGGGTGATTTCGTCCGGCTTTGGTGCCCATGTCCTGCTGAAACGGCAGGGAATCGAGCGACGTGTGCATACGGCGGGGCAGTCGAAATCCATGCTCGACCCGTTTGCGCCGGAAAAGAAAGAGGATGTCGCGCGGCTGGAAACCATGTTGGCCGACATCCACGAGAATTTCATCACCCATGTTAAAACCCGCCGTGGCAGCAAGCTGGACGAAAGTCAGGACCTGTTCACCGGGGAAATCTGGCTGGCACGGCGGGCGCAGGAACTGGGCTTGATCGATGGCATCGCGCATCTGAAACCGAAGATGCAGGAACGCTTTGGCGACAAGGTCAAGTTTCGCCGCTATGGGCTGCGCAAACCGATCTGGTCGCGGTTCGGCACCTCGCTGGCGCAGGACGCCATCGCCGGGCTTGAGGAGCGTGCTGCCTACGCGCGTTTCGGTTTGTGACGTGATTATCAAGATTGTCACCCTGTTTCTGATTGCCATGGGTGTATTGGCGATGTTCGGCAAGCTGCGCTTTCCGGGGCAGAAAAGGTTGCAATCCTCAAGATGCCCGCGCTGCAGACGGTTCAGGATCGGCAAAGGCCCCTGCGCCTGCGAAAAAGGAGGCCGTACATGACGGCATGGCTGTTATCCGGCCTTGGATTGTTGATCCTGTTGCTGGCGGGTGACGCACTGGTGCGCGGTGCAGTGAACCTGAGCCTGCGTCTTGGCGTGCCCGCGCTGATCGTCAGCCTGACGATCGTGGCCTTTGGCACCTCGGCGCCCGAGCTTTTGATCGCCATCAGCGCGATCAAGGAAAACGCGCCGGGGATCGCCCTTGGTAACGTGGTCGGGTCGAATACGGCGAATATCCTCTTGGTTTTGGGTGTGCCGGCCTTGCTGTCGACACTGCACACCAGCGAATGCAACAGCCGCAGGAACTATGTTTTCATGCTGTTGGCTTCGGTGCTGTTCATCGGTCTGGCCTTTTGCGGTGTGTTCACTCTGGTCAGTGGGGCGATCCTGCTCGCGGCATTGGGTCTGGTTCTGTGGAACGCCTTCCGCGAGGCGCATGCGCACCGCAAAGCCTGTGGTCAGGCCTGCGCCGAAGATGAAGATCTGGACGGTCTGGAAGAGGCCGACCCCAACATGGCCTACTGGAAGATTTCGATATATCTGGTGCTGGGCCTGATTGGCCTGCCGATGGGGGCGCATCTGTTGGTCGAATATGCCACGGTCATCGCTCTCACCTACGGCGTAAGCGAAACGGTGATTGGCTTGACGCTGGTTGCGGTCGGGACATCTCTGCCGGAACTGGCGACAACAGTGATGGCGGCGCTGCGGCGGCAGGCGGATGTGGCGCTCGGCAATGTGATCGGGTCGAACATGTTCAACCTGCTGGCCATTGTCGGGATTGCCACGCTGGTAGGACCGATTCCTGTTGATCCGGAATTCCTGCGGTTCGACCTGTGGGTCATGCTGGGTGCCTCTCTGCTGCTGGCCCCGTTCGTGTTTTTCAAACAGGACATCACACGCACCTGGGGTTTCGTGTTGACCCTGCTATATGCAGTCTACGTCGTCGTGTTGCTGGTGTGATTAGATCAAGAGGAAACGTCCATGACCCGAGCGTTAGTGACCGGTGCCGGAATTCGTCTTGGTCGGGCCATGTCCCTGTATCTTGCGCGTCGCGGCTATGACGTTGCCGTGCATTTCGCCACTTCGGAACAGCCCGCGCAGGAAACGGTGGCCGAAGTTCAGGCCCTAGGCCGTAAGGCGGTGGCTTTGCAGGCCGATGTACTGGACGAGGCACAGGTCAGCGCGCTGCTGCCCCGTGCGGCCGAGGCGCTGGGCGGACCGATCACCTGTCTGGTCAACAATGCCTCGATCTTTGAATACGACAATATCAGCACGGCCACCCGGCAAAGCTGGGACCGGCATATGGACAGTAATCTGCGTGCACCTTTTGTGTTGACTCAGGCGATGGCAGAACAGGGGCTGACGCCAGACACGGATGAGGCGGGCGAACCCGTCGCCACCGGGCTGATAGTGAACATGGTCGATATGCGGGTACGCAAGCTAACGCCCGAGTTCATGTCCTATACCATCGCCAAGATGGGCCTGTGGGCGCTGACCCGCACCGCCGCTCAGGCGCTGACCCCTGCGATCCGCGTCAACGCCATCGGCCCCGGACCGACGATTCAGGGGCATCGGCAATCCGCAGATCACTTTAAGGCACAGCGTGCCAACACGGTGCTGGAGCGCGGGGCGAACGCCGCGGATATCACCGCAGCGCTGGGGTATTTTCTGGATGCACATGCCGTTACCGGACAGCTTTTATGCGTGGATGGCGGACAGCATCTGGGCTGGCAAACGCCGGATGTTCTGGGGGTAGAATAGGTAATTCTGTTGCAAGTTTTGCACCGCTCGCATTCCTGTTACCTGCTCGTTACAAAAATGTCTTGTTTTTCATGTACTTGCCTTGTGCACAAAAAAATATAACATAAAAACAATAAGTTACACATGTGCCTATTTTTTGTGCAAATTGGGAAATACGCAAGTAAACAAGGGAAATTCGCCGTCCCCGGAAACTTATCTGCACAGTTATCCACAGAAACCGTGGATTTGTTTTCTCTTGATCTGCGGCCCTCAAGATTGCAGCCGCGGTCAGGGAATCATATCTCAGGCCCATGACGACCCAGGACGAATCGAATCCGGACATTCAGCCCACCGGCTATGCTTGTATCCAGCGCTATGTGAAAACGCTGGACAGCTCGCCCGGTGTGTACCGGATGCTGGATGCCGACAGCCGGGTTCTGTACGTAGGTAAGGCGCGGAATCTGAAGGCGCGGGTGTCGAACTATACGCGCCCGGGTCATTCGGGGCGGATCGAAAAGATGATCGCTTCGACCGCTTCGATGATGTTCCTGACCACGCGGACCGAGACCGAGGCGCTGCTGCTTGAGCAGAACTTGATCAAGCAGCTCAAACCCAAATACAATGTGCTGTTGCGGGACGATAAAAGCTTTCCCAATATTTTGGTCGCCAAGGAACACGCCTTTCCGCAGATCAAAAAGCATCGTGGTGCAAAGAAAGAGAAAGGCGCTTATTTCGGTCCCTTCGCCAGTGCCGGCGCGGTGAACCGGACCCTGAACCAGCTGCAAAAGGCGTTCCTGCTGCGCAATTGCTCAGATTCCATGTTCGACAGCCGTACGCGGCCCTGTCTGCTCTATCAGATCAAGCGCTGTTCGGGGCCGTGTGTCGGGCTGATCTCGGAGGTGGATTACCGTGAGAGCGTCAAGGATGCCGAACGTTTCCTGTCGGGCCGCTCGACCAAAGTGCAGGAAGAGCTGGCCGAGCAGATGATGGCCGCGTCCGAGGCGATGGAGTTCGAACGCGCCGCCGGTCTGCGAGACCGTATCCGGGCGCTGACCCAGGTACAGACCTCTCAGGGTATCAACCCGCGCGGCGTAGCCGAGGCGGACATAATCGGGCTCTATATGGATAGCGGGCAGGCGTGCGTTCAGGTGTTCTTTATCCGCGCTAACCAGAATTGGGGGAACAAGGATTTCTACCCCCGGGTCGGGGCGGATGTGTCCCCGGCTGAGGTGATGGAAGCGTTCCTCGGCCAGTTCTACGACAACAAGGAACCGCCGCGGCAGTTGATCCTGTCGGATGGGATCGAAAACGCCGACCTGATGCAGGAGGCTTTGTCTGAAAAGGCGGACCGCAAGGTGGAAATCCTTGTTCCTCAACGCGGCGAGAAACAGGAACTGGTTGCCGGAGCCCTGCGCAATGCGCGTGAGTCTCTGGCCCGCCGCATGTCAGAAAGCGCGACGCAGGCCAAGCTGCTGCGCGGTGTGGCCGAGGCGTTTGATCTGGATAACCCGCCGAGCCGGATCGAGGTCTACGATAACAGCCACATTCAGGGCACAAATGCGGTGGGCGGCATGATCGTCGCGGGCCCCGAGGGGTTTATGAAGAACGCCTATCGCAAGTTCAATATCCGTGGTGATGACCTGACCCCGGGCGATGACTTCGGCATGATGAAAGAGGTTCTGACCCGCCGCTTTACCCGTCTGCAGAAAGAAGATCCGGATCGTGACAAGGGCATGTGGCCCGACCTTCTGCTGATTGACGGCGGGGCCGGGCAGGTTAGTGCGGTGCATGAGATCATGCAGGCCCATGGGGTTGAGGATATTCCGATGGTCGGGGTTGCCAAGGGCGTAGACCGCGACCATGGCAAGGAAGAGTTCCATCGCATCGGTCAGCGACCCTTCGCGCTTAAACGCAATGACCCGGTCTTGTACTTCGTCCAGCGCCTGCGAGATGAGGCGCACCGCTTTGCCATTGGTACCCACCGCGCCAAACGGGCCAAGGCTGTGGGCGCAACGCCTTTGGACGAAATCCCCGGAGTGGGGGCTGCACGGAAACGGGCGCTATTGGCGCATTTTGGCAGCGCTAAGGCGGTAAGCCGCGCGAACTTGGCAGATTTGAAGGCGGTCGACGGGATTTCGGCCGGGTTGGCGCAGAAGGTCTATGACTTCTTTCACGACAAGGGCTAGGTCTTTCGTCCGCGCCACAGGATATAAAGCCCCGAGGCCACGATCAGCGCGCTGCCAATCCACATAGTCTGATCCAGTTGCTCACCAAACATGACCACGCCCAAGCCGACACCGAACAGCAGGCGGGAATAGCGGAAGGGCGTGACAGCCGAGACTTCACCCGTCCGCATGGCTTTCATCAGCGCGGAGTAAGCTGCCGTGCCCATCAGAATCGCGCCGCCCACATGCAGGCTGGTGTGCAGGTCCAGCGGTGCCATCGGTACACCCTCCCAGAACCGATAGGCCAGCCCGGCGACGATGATGCAAAGAAAGCCGTAGAAGCCCAGCACCTCGGTCCCCAGCGTTGCCGGCGCGGCACGGCTGGCCAGATCACGCCCGGCAAAGCCCAGCATGCCCAGCACCGCAAGGATGGAGAGGGCCGAGAAACTGTTACCGGTCGGCTGGATGATCACAACCACACCGATGAGGCCGATCAGAATGGCGCTCCACCGGCGCCAGCCGACAGTTTCGCCAAAGAACAACGCGGCCCCTGCGACCACGACCAGCGGAGTGGCCTGCAGGATCACCGTGGCCGCGGACAAAGGCGTCAGCGTGATGGCCAGTACATAGAACAGCCGCCCGAGGATTTCGAACAGCACTCGCACTTTCATGGGGCGGGATAACACATCAGGGTGAAACAATGATGTTCCGCGCAGCACGGCTGTAACCGCAAAGATCACCGACCCGCCCGCACCGAACAGCAGCAGGATTTGCCAGATAGGAAGGGCCGCGGATGCACCCTTCAACAGCGCATCCTCCAGCGCGAATAACGCCATTCCGGCGATCATCCACGCGCTGCCGATCAGGTTGGATCGGGGGTCGGTTTGAATATGTGCAGTCACGACGTGCCTTTGCTCCTGAACCGTCCGCCAATCTGACTGCAAAGACGCTGCGCGCCAAGCGGTATCTGACTGAGAGTTCCCGGTTGCGACCCTTTGCCTTTTAGCCCTGCAACCGCCTGTGATCGGGTCAGTTTTTTGCCTGCCCGTCTTTTCTGTCCCGAACCGGCAATGTAGTGTCGAACCATGAAGTGGAACCTGCCCAATATTCTGACAGTGCTGCGCCTTCTTGCAGCTCCCGGTCTGGCCGTGATGTTTCTATATTTCAGCCGCCCTTACGCAGACTGGTTCGCGCTGATCCTGTTCATGACAGCGGCGATCACCGACTGGTTCGATGGCTACCTGGCCCGTGCGTGGAAACAGGAAACCAAGATCGGCGCAATGATGGATCCGATTGCTGACAAGGCGATGGTGGTGATCGCGCTGATGATCCTTGTGGGTTATTCGACCGAGCACTGGACACCATGGCTGGTGCTGCCCGCCACCATGATCCTGTTCCGCGAGGTGTTTGTCTCGGGCCTGCGTGAATACCTGGGCGATACGGCGGGCACGCTGAAAGTGACCAAGCTGGCCAAGTGGAAGACGACGGCGCAGATGGTTGCCATTGCGGTTCTGTTCTCGCAGGGGATATTCGAGCATAATTTCGTCATGGCCACCTTCGGTATGGACGCCGTGACGATGGATCAGGTTCTGACGGGACAAGTCGAGGACCTGAACCACATCCGCTGGCATCTGGAAGGGATGTTCTGGTCCGGCCGTATCGGTTTGTGGCTGCTGTGGATTGCCGCCACACTGACATTGATCACCGGCTATGACTACCTACGTAAAGCCATGCCCCATCTGAAGGAGAGCTAACCGATGGACGTGCTGTATTTCGCCTGGGTGCGCGAACGCATCGGCCTGCCGAAAGAAAAGGTCGAAACACAGGCCGCAACAGTCTCTGATCTGGTGGTCGAACTCAGCGCGCGCGAAGACCGGTATGCGGCGGCCTTCGCCGATCTGTCTGCGCTGCGGGTCGCACTGGATCAGGAGCTTTCGGATTTTGACGCCTCGCTGGCAGGCGTGCGCGAGGTCGCGTTTTTTCCGCCGATGACCGGTGGCTAGGATGCGTATTGCGGTTCAGGAAGAAGCGTTCGATCTGGGGGCTGAAGCCAACGCATTTGCGTCGGGCAACGCAGCCAACGGGGCGATTGTGACCTTTACCGGTGTCGTGCGTGATCTGGCCTCGGGCGATCTGGATGTGATGGAGATCGAGCATTACCCCGGCATGACCGAACGCGCCCTTGCAAAGATCGCCGAAGAGGCGCGATCACGTTGGTCGCTGGGTGATGTGCTGGTGATCCACCGCCACGGGCGACTGGCGCCGGGGGATCGGATCATGATGGTTGCCACGGCCGCCCGGCATCGCAAGGACGCGTTCGAGGCAGCAGAGTACCTGATGGACTACCTGAAATCCCGTGCGCCGTTCTGGAAGAAGGAAATCACCAAAACCGGTGAAGAATGGGTTGCCGCGAAGGAAGAAGACGAGGATGCGCTGACCCGCTGGTAGGGTTTAATCCGCGTTGTTTAAGCGGCCGCGCATTTCTTCGGCCTCTTGTCGGGCGGCCCGCAGGCCGTCCATGGCGGCGGCCAGTTCGGCCTCGGTCTGGGTCAGTTGGTTGGTCAGTTCGGCCTCGCGCTGTTGCAGGTAAGTGATCGCCTGATCGCGGGTTTCTTCGGCCTCATGCAACTCCTGGCTCATGCGGTCCAGATCGGCCACATCGCTTTGGCGGACGCGGGACAGGCGGTGCGCCAGCCAGTTGGCGAACCAGCCCATGCAGAAGGCCGCGAACAGGATGATGGCGGTGGCGATGATAAATTCGATTCTGTTCACTTTACTGGTCCCCTGCATCCGCGTCTGAGGCGGTGCTGTCCGTCTGTTCGGCCTCGATCGTTTCCGCCTCGATCGCGTCCAGACCGGTTTCCGTGTTTTCCACCGGCTCTGGGCGGATCAGGCGGAACTCGATCCGGCGGTTTTCCTCGCGGCCATCTTCTGTGTCATTGTCGGCGATTGGTTGCGATTCCCCATAGCCCATGGCGGTATAGCTGGCAGTGGGCACGCGGCGCCCGCGCAGCTCGTTCAGGATGGATTGTGCCCGCGCCTGGCTGAGCTGTTGGTTCATTTCCTCGCGGCCCTGGCTGTCGGTATGGCCCTGAATCTCCAACCGGATGGGGCCGCATTTGCGCAGGATGTCGGCAATCTGGTTCACCGTATCGCGCGAGTCGGCGGCGACAGTGGCCGAGCCCGGCTCGAAGGCGATCTTGGTGCCGGCCTGAACCTCGGCGATGCGCTCTTCACACACCTCGGGGTCGGGCAGTTTGTCCTCGGGCTCGGGCGGTTCCTGATAAGTGATCGACAGGGTGAATTCCTGCGCGTCACCCAACTTTTCTGACAGCAGACCCGCTATCTGCGCTTTCGTATCTGGGTTGTGGCTGATGCCGTTCAGGACCAGATCATCCGGCGTGATCGTCAAAGCACCGTTGTGCAACTGTGCCAGCGCTTCCAGCCCGGTCAGAATACGAACCGGCCAGCCCATCGGCAAACTGTCCGGGGCAATGCGGGTCGCGGTGTAGACCATTTCCGAGCCAAAGGCGGCGCGGGCATAGCTGTCCACCATGTCGCGCTGTGTCTCGTCGCCCAGACGTCCGCGCATCTGCACCAACCCTTCGGGGCTGCGCGTGGCATTGAATTCAGGCGGGCCTTCCTCACCTTCGGTATCGAGGGGGGGCAGAATGGCGTGTAGGGCAAAGACCGGGGGCAGGGCGTTCTCAAGCTCGCCCACCACGCGGTCGAACGCCCCGGCTTCGGTGCCTTCTGCTGCAGCCAGTGTGATATCCGCATCCGACATGGTCACAGAACCGCCGCCCAACTCGGCCAGCGCGTTGATACTCAGCACTGCGGCTTCGGACCAGCGAGGCGACGGCACGCCCAGCCCAATGGTGCAACTATAAGGGCCGGTCATGCCCGCCTCTTGTGCGGCGGTGATGATCGCGTCGCGGGCCTTTTCGTCCTGGGCCGAGCAGGCATCGAACTGGCCGCCATTCGCGTCGATCAGAAAGCGCAGGGTAAAGGGAGTGATCACCGGGCGCGGGGCCGAGATCGACAGTCCGATCCGCAAGCTTGGCGGTGCGGTGCGGGTCAGATCCTGTTCCAGCTTTTCCTTTTCCCGCTGGCTGTCGGCAATTGCGGTGATTTTGACCAACCCTGGGCTGGCCGAGATTTTGGCGCGCGGCAGGCGCGTTAACGCGTCAACGGCATAGGTGATCGCGGCATCCCACCCTTTGGGCTTGGGATAGTCGGCGGTTTCCATCAGGTCCGAAACCGGGGCGCCACCGTCCAGATTGCTTAATCGCTCCATCAACGCCTCGCGGTCCTCGCTGGCAGGGATCAGGCCGATCACCGAAATGCCGCTGTCATTGCGCAGGATCTCGGCAGAGAACCGGGGGGCGGCCAGTTCTGTCGTCGGGGCCACCTGCATTTCGTCGATTACCCGCGAGGTATCGACCTCGGTTCCCGCCGCGGTCAGCGCGTTGAACCGGGTGGCCTCGTCCGTGGCAGTCCCCGTCAGCACCACGCGCAAACCGTCTGAATGCACCTCGGCCCAGTCATGCCCTTTCAGGTCCAGCGCCCGGCGCACGGCAAATTCTGAGGATTCTTCGACCTTGGTTACCGCAAAACTGGCGGCCAGCAGGCACAGGCCCGCCGACGCGAGGAAGATAAGACCTACGGCAAAGAAATAGGGCAAACGCATGTGCGGGTTATCGACTCCTCAAGCGAATGTGCGAACTCTTACCTAGCCCCGCGCCAAGGTGCAATCAGAGCAACAGCGCGACGCAGAGGAAGATCAGCGGAATAAGGCCGGTATCCCGGTTGGCACGGAACAATTGCAGCAGTTTCGCGTTGTCTTCAATATCCAGACCGCGCAGTTGCCACGACATGTGCCAGCCCATCGCCCAGGGCCCGCCCAAGGCAACGGCCAGCGCCAGTACCGAGGCCTGTGCCAACACGCCGTCGATGATCGCCAGCCCCATCAGAAAGACCGTGGCCACAAGAAAGTACTTCAGCCAGCGCGCAGTGTCGGTGCCAAACAGCCGGGCGGTCGACTTGATGCCGATCAGTTCGTCATCTTCGGCGTCCTGATGGGCATAGATCGTGTCATAAAACAGCGTCCAGGCGATGCCCGCCAGATAGAGCGTGATCGCGGGCAGGCCGACCGTGCCCGTATGCGCCGCCCAAGCCAGCAAGATGCCCCAGTTGAAGGCCAGCCCCAAAAACACCTGCGGCCACCACGTGAACCGCTTGGCATAGGGGTAGATTGTCACCGGCAACAGAGACAGCACGCCCATTGCAATAGCGGCCTGGTTGAAGCTCAGCAGTATCCCCAGTGCCAGCAGACATTGCAGGCCCATCCAGAGCACCGCCTGACGCACGCTGACCTGACCAGAGGGAATCGGGCGCGATCGTGTGCGCTCGACCTGACCGTCGAATTTGCGGTCTGTGATGTCGTTCCAGGTGCAGCCCGCGCCGCGCATCAGGAAGGCGCCGATGGCACAACCGATTGCGATCCACAGATCCTCCCACCGTGGATTGCCATCGCTGAGGATCGCCAGCGCCAGACCCCACCAGCAGGGAATCAGCAGCAGCCACGTGCCGATGGGCCGGTCCGCGCGGCTGAGGCGCAGGTAGGGGCGGGCGAAAGCGGGCGCGTGGGTGTCGACCCAGTTGCCACTGACCGCATCTGCGACCTGACCGTCTGGTGTTGGGGCGTTGCCTTGCATATGTAACGTCTCATGAGTGCAAAGATCAGACTGTATGTAGAGCACCCTCTGGGTCAGGGGCAATCGGTAGATTTGACGCGCGAACAGGCCCATTACCTGTTCGGCGTCATGCGTCTGACCGCAGGGGGGCAGGTGGCCCTGTTCAACGGCAAGGACGGAGAGTGGCTGGCCGAGGTGGCCGAGGCGGGCAAGCGCGGTGGCGTTCTGACTTGTGTGGAACAGACCAAACCGCTGCAACTGCCGCCCGACCTGTGGTTCCTGTTCGCGCCGATCAAAAAGGCGCGTACCGATTTCATCGTCGAAAAGGCGGCGGAAATGGGCGCGGCGCGTATCCTGCCGGTGCAGACCGAGTTCACCAATTCCGAGCGCATTCGTCAGGACCGTCTGCAGGCCCATGCCGTAGAGGCCGCCGAGCAATGCGGCGGGACGTTCGTGCCCGAGGTCGCCGATCTGCAACGGTTGGGTCGCGTTCTGGACGCGTGGCCCGAAGGCCGACAGCTGATGTTCTGCAACGAGGCTGAGGTCGGCTCGGCCCTGCGTCTGGCAGCAAACGAAAAGGGCCTGCCCTGGGCGATTCTGATCGGCCCCGAGGGCGGTTTCTCGGATCGTGAGCGCGCGCGTCTGACCGATTTGCCCTATGCCCATGTGGTCAGCCTTGGCCCGCGCATTCTGCGGGCAGACACGGCGGCGGTGGCATCGCTGACCATGTGGCAGCAGGCGCTGGGGGATTGGTCTTGAATTGGAGACTCGCGACGGATGCGGACGTGCCAAAGATCGATGCGTTCCTGTCGCAGCACATCCAGACCTCGATGTTTCCATTGGCCAATCTGCGCGATTTCGGCCTGCGCGGCGATGATCCGCGATCCCTGAACATCTGGGTGTTGGGCGATTGCCCGCGCGCTATTTTTGCCATTACCAACGAAGGCATGGTTTTGGCACAATGCCCCGATTGCTCGGATGCCGAGCTTGCCGCAGCAATTTCCCTGATCCGGGGCCACAAGCTGTTTGGAGTCGCATCCGAGGCGACACAAGCCCGCCGGATCATGCAACTGGCGGGCTGGGGAAGTCGGCCTGCGACGCTGAACAGTGATGAGCCCGGCTTTACCCTGCAATTGGATGACCTTGTCCTGCCGGACACGTCAGGGGCAACGTTGGTTCCATTGGGTGATGTGGAACGTTCCATTCCCGAAACCTGGCGCGAAAACTATCTGGTCGAGGCCATGGATTTCATCCCCGAACGCGCGCAGGTGCAGGCGAAAAAGGACATCGCAAATTATGTTGAGCGGAATTCGCACCGGGTTCTGTTGATCGACGACCTACCCGTCGCCATGACAGGTTTCAACGCCCGCCTACCCGAAGTTGTGCAGATCGGAGGGGTCTATACTCCGCCCGACCTGCGCGGCCGTGGCTTTGCCCGGCTGGCCGTCGCGCTGCATCTGGTTGAGGCCCGCAACGGCGGGGCGTCCCGCGCGGTTCTGTTCGCGGCTTCTGATTCCGCGGCGCGTGCCTATATGGGTATTGGATTCAAACCCGCAGGGCAGTTTTCTCTGATCCTGTTCACCAACCCCGAGGACCCGGCATGAGTTTCATCCGACCCGAAGCCAAACTGACCCTGTGGCGCTGGCGCGAAGTGCTGGTGGCGGGGCTTGTGCTGCTGGTCGGTCTCAGCTGGATCAGCGGCCCCGGCGGGCTGCTGGGATGGCTGGGTTGGGTGCTAGTGGCAGTATCGGTGGCGCTGGCCGTGATCGGAATTCAGCGTGCCCGTTTTCGTACGGGCGTCGGCGGCCCCGGTGTGGTGACCATCGACGAAGGCCAGATCATATATCTTGGCCCGCTGGACGGCGGCATGGTTGCCGCGCGGGAAATCGAACGGCTGGCGCTGGACCCGACCGCGTCTCCGGCGCATTGGGTGCTGGAACAGCCGGGTCAACCAGTGCTTCACATTCCTGTGAATGCCGAAGGGGCCGAGGCGCTGTTCGATGTTTTCTCGGCCCTGCCGGGGTTGAAAACCGAACAAATGCTGGCCGAACTGAACAGCGGGGCGGCGCATCCGGTGGTGATTTGGGAACGCACACCATCCCGTCCTGCCCACCTTAGGCTGCATTGACACTGACGCGGTTTGCCCCCACGACTGACCAACTAAACAGACACATCAGGATCGGAGCGCAATTCATGTCCATCCCCCAATCCGGCGGCGGGCCGATCGAACGTCATGAGCAACTGGCCGAATACCTGGAATCGGGCTGCAAGCCCAAGCAGGATTGGCGCATCGGGACCGAGCACGAGAAGTTCGGCTATTGCAAAGACACCCTGAAACCGCTGCCGTTTGAAGGAACGCGATCCATTGTTGCCGTCCTTGAAGGTCTGCGGGACCGTCATGGCTGGGCCGAAGTGCGCGAAAGCGACAAACTGATCGGTCTGGAAAAGGACGGCGCCAACGTCAGCCTCGAACCCGGTGGCGCGCTGGAACTGTCGGGGGCTCCGCTGGAGACGATCCACGAGACCTGCGATGAGGTGAATACCCACCTGCGCGAGGTGAAGGACATCGCCGACGAGATCGGCGTTGGTTTCATCGGTCTGGGTGCCGCTCCGATCTGGACCCATGACGAGATGCCTTTGATGCCCAAAGGGCGTTATCGGCTGATGAACGACTACATGGAGAAAGTTGGCACCATGGGCCGCGCCATGATGCGGCGCACCTGTACGGTGCAGGTCAATATCGACTTCGGATCCGAGGCCGACATGGTGCAGAAACTGCGCGTGGCGCTGGCCCTGCAGCCGGTGGCGACGGCGCTGTTTGCAAATTCTCCTTTCTTTGAAGGCAAGGTCAACGGCCAGAAAAGCTGGCGCAGCTATATCTGGCGGCATCTGGACGATGCGCGCACCGGGATGCTGCCCTTCGTGTTCGAAGAGGGCTTCGGGTTTGAGCGCTACGTGCAATACGCGCTCGATGTGCCGATGTACTTCGTCTATCGCGATGGCCAGTATGTCGACGCGCTGGGCATGTCCTTCCGCGACTTTCTGCAGGGCAAACTGCCCGCGCTGCCGGGTGAGACGCCGACCCTGTCCGATTGGGCCGATCATCTTACCACTGCCTTCCCGGAAGCGCGGATCAAGAAATTCATGGAGATGCGCGGGGCCGACGGCGGCCCGTGGCGTCGTCTTTGTGCGCTACCCGCATTCTGGGTTGGCCTGACCTATGACCAAAGCGCGCTGGATGCGGCATGGGATCTGGTCAAAGGCTGGGATGCCGAAACCCGTGAAGCCTTGCGCATTGAGGCTGCCAAAGACGGGCTGCAAGCTCAGGTCGGCAAAATCAACATGCACGACCTGGCGCGCGAGGTGGTTGCGATCTCTGAGGCTGGTCTGAAATCCCGCGCCTTCCCCGGTGCAGGCGGCTTGGTGCCCGATGAAACGCATTTCCTGAACGCGCTGAAAGACAGCCTTGAGACCGGCAAGGTTCCGGCCGATGAGTTGCTGGAACACTACAATGGCGACTGGAATGGCGATCTGACACAGGTGTTCCCGGAATACAGCTACTGATCCGTTCAGTCCGGCTTGCATTCGCGGGGCTGGCCCGATAGCAGGTTACCGACCAAATTCAGAGGGCGTCATGGACGATCTTAAGGCAAAATATCTGGGCCAAATCACTGAGGCAGCCGACGAGAACGCGCTTGAGGCGATCCGCGTCGCCGCCGTGGGCAAAAAAGGCGAGGTCGCGCTGAAGATGCGCGAGCTGGGCAAAATGACCCCCGAAGAGCGTCAGGTCGCAGGCCCCGCGCTGAACGCCCTGAAGGATGAGATCAATTCGGCCCTGTCCGCCAAGAAAGCCGCTCTGGCCGATGCCGCGCTGGATGAGCGTCTGCGCACCGAATGGCTGGACGTCACCCTGCCGACCCGCGCGCACCGTCAGGGCTCGATCCACCCGATCAGCCAGGCGACCGAGGAACTGACCGCGATCTTTGCCGAACTGGGCTTCTCGGTGGCCGAAGGGCCGCGGATCGAAGACGACTGGTACAATTTCGACGCCCTGAACATCCCCGGCCACCATCCTGCGCGGGCCGAGATGGATACGTTCTACATGCACCGCGCCGAGGGCGATAATCGCCCGCCGCATGTACTGCGGACGCACACGTCTCCGGTGCAGATTCGCTCGATGGAGAAACAGGGCGCGCCGATCCGCGTGATCTGTCCGGGCGGCGTGTACCGCGCCGACTATGACCAGACCCACACCCCGATGTTCCATCAGGTCGAAGGGCTGGCCATCGACAAGGACATCTCGATGGCGAACCTGAAATGGGTTCTGGAAGAGTTCGTGAAGGCGTTCTTCGAGGTCGACGATGTTGAGTTGCGCTTCCGCGCCTCGCACTTCCCCTTCACCGAGCCATCGGCCGAGGTCGATATCCGCTGTTCCTGGGATAACGGCCAGCTGAAGATCGGCGAGGGCGACGACTGGATGGAGATTCTGGGCTCGGGCATGGTCCACCCCAAGGTGATCGCCGCCGGTGGCATCGACCCCGAGGTTTATCAGGGCTTTGCCTTTGGCATCGGCATCGACCGTCTGGCGATGCTGAAATACGGCATCCCCGACCTGCGGGCGTTCTTTGACAGCGACCTGCGCTGGCTGCGCCACTATGGATTTGCAGCGCTGGATATGCCGAACCTGCATGGTGGTCTGAGCCGGTAAATGTATCCGCTGGGTGTATATCTGGCGCGCTATGTTGATTGGTGGCACCGCAGAGTAGCTAAGTTTCCATTTTTGTGGCTTGTCGGATTTGGTGTTGCGATTGGCGTTCTTCAGTTGTTGGTAGAACGTTCGTTTGGGTATTTCTTTGCTTGGGTTTTGTTGTTCGCGGTTGTCGCGTTGTTTCCGGGAGTGTGGGCGGCTCTTTTGGCGACACGAAACGGTTTCTTAAAGAAAGTGAATCCACGGAAAGAAACGGAAGACCGAAAAGCCATGTCCAAGAAGTTCATTGATGAATTCGCGAAAAGGCGGTCGAAATAGCAGCGCGCCTCGTTACGCTTGCCCACGGGGTTGTTAAGTGACAGCGGGCATGGGGGCAGTAGGCTCCGGGCTATGATGTGCCGACTGATTTGTTTTCTGATGCTGATGGCCTCTCCGGCGCTGGCCGCGCGGGAGTGTCATGGGGATGCCGCCTGCCCGTTGGGCGACCGTTCGTATCATGTGCTGGAACCCGATGGCTGGGACGGGCAAAGCCCTCTGCCCGTGTTGCTGCATTTCCACGGCTGGTCCCGGCAGGGCACGGTGGTGGTGAACCACGAACGGATCGCCGGGGCGACCAAGCTGCGCGGCGTGTTGTTGGTGGCCCCGAACGGGCTGGGCAAAAGCTGGAATTTCTGGTCGGCGGATACCGGGGATGTGCCTTTTGCCGACCGGGTACTGGAGGATGTCGCCAAACGCTATCCGATTGACCCCGAGCGCATCTATGTCTCGGGCTATTCCTTTGGCGGCGCGATGGCGTGGCGCTATGTCTGCCAGTCCGGCAATGACACGGCGGCGCTGTTGGCCGTTGCGGGCAGCATCCGCCAGACCGAAGCCTGCCCCGAAGCCCCGCGCGAGGTGCGCCATGTGCACGGTCTTAGCGATACGGTGATGGATTTCCCCTATGGCGCGGGTGGTGACACGACCTATCCGGTGACGCTATGGCGCGAGAAGTACAACTGCAACGGTGCTATCCCGCGCGGGGATTGGAGCGTGAAACCGTTCCTGACGCTCAGCCGTGTGGAATGGACCGATTGCGCGCAGGGGCAGGTGGTGCTGGACACCCATCCCGGCGGGCATTTCATCCCCCATGGCTGGATCGGCTGGCAATTGGACGAGCTTTTGGGCCGCACCCCCACCTATCCGTGACGCGCAGCGCTTGCACCCCGGCGCAATCTTTGCCATTGCCTGTGCCGACTGGATGTTTGCCAAAAAAGGCCCCGTGCAATGAAATTCACTCTGTCCTGGCTGAAAGACCACCTCGACACTGACGCCTCGGTTGATGAGATCGCCGAAGCGCTGACCGATCTCGGGCTTGAGGTCGAAGAGATTGTGAACCCGGCGGACCGGCTGGCAGGCTTTACGCTGGGCTATGTGAAACATGCCGAGAAACACCCCGACGCCGACAAGCTGCGCGTCTGCAAGGTGGTCACGGATGAAGGTGAGCTGCAGATCATCTGCGGAGCGCCCAACGCGCGTGAGGGCATCACCGTCGTGGTTTGCAAACCGGGCATGTATATCCCCGGTCTGGACCTGACCATCAGCGTCGGCAAGATCCGTGGCGTCGAGAGCTTTGGCATGATGGCGTCCGAGCGTGAGCTGGAGCTGTCGGATGAACATGACGGCATCATCGAGCTGCCCTCGGGCGAGGTAGGTGACAAGTTCATCGACTGGCTGGCCGAGAATGATCCCTCGAAGGTTGACCCGATGATCGAGATCGCGATCACGCCGAACCGCCCCGATGCGCTGGGCGTGACGGGCATCGCACGCGATCTGGCGGCGCGGGGTGTGGGTACGTTGAAAGAGCGTGACTATGTGCCGGTGCCGGGCGATTTCGAAAGCCCGATCAAGGTGACCATCGACGAGGATACTCTGGACGGGGCGCCGCATTTCACCGGTCGTCTGATCAAGGGCGTCAAGAACGGCCCCAGCCCGCAATGGCTGCAGGATCAGCTGAAGGCAATCGGTCTGCGTCCGATCTCGGCTTTGGTGGATATCACCAACTACATGACCTTCGACCAAAACCGCCCGCTGCACGTCTTTGATGCGGACAAGGTGCAGGGCAACCTGCGCGTTCACCGCGCCAAGGGAGGCGAGACGCTGGTAGCGCTGGATGAGAAAGAATACACCCTGCAGCCCGGCATGATGGTGATTTCGGACGACAAAGGCGCGGAATCCATCGCCGGTATCATGGGCGGCGAGAAAACCGGTTGTACCGAGGACACGGTGAACGTGTTCCTCGAAAGCGCGTTCTGGGATCATGTGCAGATCGCGCTGACCGGTCGTGCGCTGAAGATCAACTCGGACGCGCGGTACCGGTTCGAGCGCGGTGTGGACCCTGAATACACCCTGGAAGGGTTGGAGCAGGCGACACAGATGATCCTGGATATCTGCGGTGGCGAGGTGTCTAAGGTGGTCGAGGCCGGCAAAGCCCCGAACCACGCGCGCGCTTATAAGCTGGATGCCGAGCGGGTTCAGTCTCTGGTCGGTATGGACATCCCCGAGAGCGAGCAGCGCCAGACCCTGACCCGTCTGGGTTTCCGTCTGGAAGGTGAGATGGCCCATGTCCCCAGCTGGCGCCCCGATATCATGGGCGAGGCCGATCTGGTGGAAGAGGTCGCGCGGATTGCCTCGCTGACCAAGCTGCAGGGCAAACCTCTGCCGCGTATTTCCGAGGGTATCCCGAAACCGGTGATGACCCCGACGCAGCGCCGTCAATCCATGGCACGGCGCACCTGTGCGGCGCTGGGGTACAACGAATGTGTGTCCTATACGTTCATCGATCAGGCCTCGGCGGCGCTGTTCGGTGGTGGGGACGCGGCGACTCAGCTGGAAAACCCTATCTCGTCCGAGATGAGCCATATGCGCCCTGATCTGCTGCCCGGCCTGCTGCAGGCTGCCGCCCGCAATCAGGCGCGCGGCTATGCTGACGTGGCGCTGTTCGAGGTCGGCCCCGTCTTCCACGATGGAGAGCCCGGCGACCAGAAAACCCAAATCACCGGCCTGCTGGTTGGCCGCAACGGTCCCAAGGACGTGCATGGCGCCTCGCGCCCGGTCGATGTTTTCGACGCCAAGGCCGATGCCGAGGCCGTGCTGGCCGCTATCGGTGCGCCCGCCAAGGTGCAGATCCTGCGCGAAGGTGATGCCTGGTGGCATCCGGGCCGTCACGGTAGGATTTGTCTGGGCCCAAAAAAGGTGTTGGGCGTGTTCGGTGAACTGCACCCGCGTATCCTGCAGGCGATGGATATCAAAGGCCCGGCAATGGCCTTCACCATCTGGCCGGACGAGGTGCCTCTGCCCCGGAAATCCGGTGCGACCCGGGCGGCGTTGGAACTGCGTGACCTGCAAGCGGTCGAGCGTGACTTTGCCTTCGTCGTCGATGAAGGTGTCGAAGCGCTGACACTGGTGAACGCCGCAGCCGGAGCCGACAAGGCACTGATCGAGGATGTGCGCGTCTTTGACGAATTCATCGGCGGCAGCCTGGGTGAGGGCAAGAAATCTCTGGCCATCACTGTGCGCCTGCAGCCGACGGATGCGACGCTGAAGGAAAAAGACATCGAAGCGGTGGCCGAGAAAATCATCGCCAAGGTCACTAAGGCCACCGGCGGGGTTCTGCGCGGGTAAGCCGACTGGTTGTATGACCATTCCAAGAAGAAGGGCCTCCTAAATCGGAGCCCCTTTTTAGTTTTGTAGACGCCTGTTCAGTACGAGATATTTTCGTGCAGAAAGTCTTTCCAGCTAACAATGTGGATCCACTTTTTCGCGAAGCGCTCGACAAACTTTTTGGCGAACGCATCGATGTAAGCGTGATCCGCTGGCGACATTGCTTCCCCTTTGCGATCACCCGACGGAATGCGCAATGTGTCAGGGTCTTTGTAAGCCGGTAGACGTGCTGGGTTGTTGGTTCCGTTGTCTCGGCAGATTTGATCCAGCAACAACATTAAGTAGTGAGTTTGGGTTTCGTCCGCCAAGCGATGGCATTCTCTTTTTTAGATGCTGTATCTCAAGTCCAAGACTTCTTATTGAAGTCTGAATATCTCTTCCCGAAGCTCCTCATTCGTCGCTGCTTTCTGTTCGGCTTTGATCTTCTGCGCGACTGCGGCGCCCAGCATATGGGCCATATCTTCCATATCGCGGTTTTGCTGACGGCTACGCTTGTCCTGTACCTGAGTTTTCTTCGTCAGCCCGGCGCGATCGAACCCGTCCAAAAACTTGCTCATATTCTTGCCTCTTCTGTCCCAACCGTTTCTTCTCTGGTCGAACCGTGGTCGTCGGAAACTGTTTAAAATCATCGCCTTACTCGCACACCGTCGAATTTGCGAGAGTGGTCAACAACCTTTCAGCTCCTGCGGGTGCAGGGGAAAAAACCGCTCCCTTTGCCCGATCCCTCTCTTGGGTTGTCGCAGCAATAGCACTAGGGTCGCCGCAAAAGGTTTAAGGAGACACCCATGGGACTGAACGTTTACCTCTCTGGCGAAATCCATACTGACTGGCGCGAACAGATCATCGACGGAGCACAGGGATTGGACATCACCTTCAACAGCCCCGTCACCGATCACGACGCCAGTGATGATTGCGGTGTCGCCATTCTGGGGGCCGAACCGAACAAGTACTGGCACGACCACAAGGGCGCAATGGTCAATGCGATCCGCACCCGCAAGGGTATTGCGGATGCCGATGTGGTCGTTGTCCGGTTTGGCGAGCAGTACAAACAATGGAACGCAGCCTTTGACGCGGGCTATGCGGCGGCGCTGGGCAAGTCATTGATCGTGCTACACGGCCCCGATCACCAGCACGCGCTGAAGGAGGTTGACGCCGCTGCGCTGGCCGTGGCCGAGCAGCCCTCTCAGGTTGTTGAGGTGTTGCGCTACGTTCTGACCGGGAGGCTGCCGGGCTAAGCAGCCAGCAACAAGGGCTGTGCTCAGCCCGTGCGATCTGCAGCCGTCTTGTTGGCCCTGTCAACTGGTGGACGTTCGTCGGTCAATAACGGGGAAAACCGGGGAAACTGGCACCTAGACCCAACCGCTTTTTTTGCTAAAACTTTGGCGAATCCCGCGCGACAGACGCGGGTTTCCTACTGTTGAAAGGAGAGTCGCGTGGATGAGGTCGTAACACAGGTGGGTGCGTTTGCCCCGCTGATCATAAACGCGGTCAAAGCGCTGATCGTTCTGATCCTGGGCTGGATCGTGGCAGGTGCGATTGCAGGAATGGTGCGTCGGCGGATCAACGCGACGCCGCAGATTGACCCGACCTTGGGCAATTTCGTCGCCAGTCTGGTCAAATGGGTCATCCTTGCGATGGTTCTGGTCGCCGTTCTGGGGATTTTCGGGATCGAGGCCACCAGCATCGTTGCCATTCTGGGTGCCGCGTCGCTGGCAATTGGTCTGGCGCTTCAGGGGACACTCAGCGATTTGGCGGCTGGTGTCATGCTGGTGGTTTTCCGCCCGTACAAGTTGGGCCAATATGTTGATATTGGCGGCACTGCGGGAACGGTGAAGGACCTGAACCTGTTCACCACCGAACTGGTGACGCCGGACAATGTGCAGATCATCGTGCCCAACGGGCAAAGCTGGGGTTCGATCATCACCAACTACTCGGCGCATGACACGCGGCGTGTCGATCTGGTGTTTGGCATCGACTATGGCGACAGCGCGGACGAGGCGATGAAGATCATTCTGGATGTCGCCAAGGCAGACGAGCGGATTCACAGCGATCCTGAGCCCTGGGTGCGGGTGACCAACTTGGGCGACAGCTCGGTCGATCTGACCGCGCGCCTGTGGTGTGCCGCAGCGGATTACTGGGATGTGAAATTCGAAGTCACCAAGGCGGTGAAAGAGGCGTTCGATGCCAAGGGCGTTTCGATCCCGTATCCGCATTCGGTGGAGATCCACAAAGAGGCGTAAGCCTTCCGCTCGTCGATCGGGCATTGAAATGCCCTCGTCCGGTTGGGCCGGGCGCCGCACGTTTGGCACGTCGCCCATCCCAAGTCTGTAAAGCGCCCTTTGGAAAAGGACGCTTTCAGAGGCAGGAGTGCTCTTAGTTTAGTAGAGTTGTAGGATCGACAACGTCGATGCTGAGGGCAGTGCCGACAGCTTCGTAGGTCAACTTACCGGCGTGGACGTTCAGACCTGCCAACAGGTGCTCGTCGTCCTTGCAGGCCTGTTTCCAGCCCTTGCCTGCCAGCGACAACATGAACGGCATGGTCGCGTTGCCCAGTGCGATGGTGGACGTACGGGCAACCGCGCCGGGCATGTTGGCGACGCAGTAGTGCATGATGCCGTCTACGTCGTAGATCGGGTCTGCGTGAGTGGTGGCTTTCGACGTCTCAAAGCAGCCACCTTGGTCGATGGCCACGTCCACCAGAGCCGCGCCGGGTTTCATGGTCGACAGTTGTTCGCGGCTGATCAGCTTCGGAGCAGCAGCACCCGGGATCAGAACCGCGCCGATGACCAGGTCGGCATCCTGGATCAGTTCGGCGGTTGCACCGGCTGTCGAGTATTGGTTCTTGAAAGTACCCACCGAAAACATCATCCAGATAGCGCAGGCGCGGCAGCGAGCGGTCCAGAACGGTGACATCTGCACCCATCCCGGCGGCAATCTTGGCTGCGTGAGTACCAACAACACCGCCGCCGATCACGATGACTTTGGCCGGACCAACACCCGGAACGCCGCCCATCAGAACACCACGGCCGCCATTGGCTTTTTGCAGAGTCCACGATCCGACCTGCGGTGCCAGACGGCCCGCAACTTCGGACATCGGCGCCAGCAGCGGCAGGCCACCTTTGGAGTCGGTCACGGTTTCATATGCGATTGCGGTACAACCCGATTCCAACAGATCATGGGTCTGATCCGGGTCCGGTGCCAGATGCAGATAGGTGAACAACAGTTGACCTTCGCGCAGCATCTTGCGCTCGACCGCTTGTGGTTCCTTGACCTTGACGATCATGTCGGCGGTGGCAAACACCTCTTCTGCGGTGTCCAGGATCTGGGCGCCAGCGGCGATGTAGGAGTCGTTGTCAAATCCCGAACCGATTCCGGCACCGGTCTCGATTACAACTTCGTGGCCGCGTGCGACGGCCTCTTGCGCCGCGTTAGGCGTTATGCCGACGCGAAACTCCTGTGGTTTGATTTCCTTGGGGCAACCGATCTTCATTTCTCGCTCCTCCATTCATAAACTGCATAAATAATGGGCGTTTCGGAGCGCAATTTCTGTGAAACTCTGCCTGCGATTGGGGTTTTTTTCGGGAGAATCTTCTGTATTCTAACGGAAACTTGCAATGGACTTGCGCCGATGAGCCTGGATACGACGGATAGAAAGATTTTGGCGGCCCTTCAGCGTGACGGTCGTATGTCGAATGCTGAACTGTCCGAGCAGGTGAATCTGTCTCCGTCGGCCTGTCATCGACGGGTGCAGAGGCTGGAGGCGGACGGGTATATCCGCAATTACGTGGCACTGCTGGATGCGCGCAAGATGAATGTGCCGACGACGGTGTTTGTCGAAATCACCTTGCAGGGGCAGGCCGAAGAGCTTCTGGACGCGTTCGAAAAGGCCGTGGCACGCATTCCCGATGTGCTTGAATGTCATCTGATGGCTGGCACGGCGGATTACATTCTGAAGGTCGTCGCCGAAAACACCGAGGATTTTGCCCGCATCCACCGCCAATACCTGTCGCGCTTGCCGGGGGTGGCGCAGATGCAAAGCTCATTCGCATTGCGCACAGTCTTCAAGACCACCGCCCTGCCGGTGTGACGATCAGACCGGGCCGGGATAGGTGAACAGGGTCAGATGCAGGGCGTTAAACCCGAAATGCATCAAAACCGGAACCCAGAGCCGCCCGGTTGCATGGTAGCCCAACCCGCAGGCCGCCCCGAGGATCGATGCGAACGCCACCAGCGCCAGCCCTCCGCTCGCGTGGACCAGACCGAACAGCAGGCTGGCAACTGCAATACCCAAGGTGGTCCCGGTTTTCGAGATGAGGAGCGATTGCAAATAGCCGCGGAAAAAGGCCTCTTCCGTCAGGCAGGTCAGAAACAGGTTCGACAACGCGAAAACCATCCACCAATGGGGCAGGCCGACCTCCAGCCGGACCGCGCCTGTGGTGAGCCCCAACAGGAAAAGCGCAGGCAGCAGCAGCAGGCCACCCACCAGCGGTTTGGCTTTGGTCGGTTTCGCACCTTGGATCATTCCGGGCCACGCCAGCAGGACGGCAAACAAAACCAGCGGCTTGTCCAGATTCAGGTACATGGTGAAGTCGGTACTGTCTGGCCCGGCCTGTACCCGGTCCAGCACCAGCAGGTTGTGAAACCCGGGAAACAGATGGGCCCCCAACCCAAGGTACCACAGGATCAGTGCCAGATGCCCGGCCAAAGCCACAGGCCCGTAAAGCAGCCGCAGCCCCGCCGCGCTCAGCATCCCAAGGCCCGCAACCCCCACCGCCAGTGGTGTGACCAGACCAAGCGCCAGCGCGATGCAGCCGAGCAAGGCCAGCAGGGTCAGGCCCAGTCCCTGTCGACCCGACACGGCGCTTGTTTGCGCGGCAATCAGGATGAACCAGGGCCAAATAGCGGGCAGAAGGGACAGAAATTGCGCCACGGTCGTCTCATGCTTTGACAGGCCGTTTTTGCCGTTGGATTGTGGTCCGTGGCAAGGGCGTAAACGGCAGTTTTATGCCAACCCGTTGGCAATGCGGCAATTCTGACGCTTGTGTCCCGTCGCTAGCGGGTTCAAATAGGGAAAGGCCGAACGCCCGCCTGCGTTGCATGTATCAGCGTCCGCAGCGCATACTTGGCGAGGGTTTCATCAATTTCTCTGATGACATCAGGCGGTTACACACGCCCTGTACGGTCCGGACCCGATAGACGATAAGGATGTGACCTTGGCTTACGAAAACGAATACGCCCCCAAAGACTGGCTGGAAGCCGAGTTGGAAGACACGCTGGACGAAGATTTTGAGATTGAATTCAGCGAGCCTATGCTCTCGATGGAAATCCGAAAGATCTACAAGGACCAGCACCCCAACATGTTGGACCGCAAGGTCTACTTCCGCAACCTGCTGCGCCTACAGGCCGAACTGATCAAGGTTCAGGACTGGGTACAGCATACCGGGGCCAAGGTTTGCATCCTGTTCGAAGGCCGGGACAGTGCCGGCAAAGGGGGTGTAATCAAGCGGATTACCCAGCGCCTGAACCCGCGGGTTGCCCGCGTTGTCGCCCTGCCTGCGCCCAGCCGACGCGAGCAGAGTCAGTGGTATTTCCAGCGCTACGTTCCGCACCTGCCTGCGGCGGGCGAGATCGTTCTGTTCGACCGCTCCTGGTACAACCGCGCCGGGGTCGAGCGGGTGATGGGTTTTGCCAGCGAAGATCAGGTTGAGCAGTTCTTTCAGGACGTTCCCGAATTCGAACGAATGCTGGTGCGGTCCGGAATAATCCTGCTGAAATACTGGTTCTCGATCACCGATGAAGAACAGCAGCTGCGATTCCTCATGCGTATCCACGACCCGATGAAACAGTGGAAACTGTCACCGATGGATCTGGAATCCCGCATCCGCTGGGAGGCCTATACCAAGGCCAAAGAGGACATGTTGTTCCGCACCAATATCCCCGAGGCACCGTGGTACATTGTCGAAGGAAATGACAAGAAACGCGAACGCCTGAACTGTATCGAGCATCTGCTGACCAAGGTTCCCTACACCGATGTGCCGCAGGAAAAGGTCAATCTGCCAGACAGACGCTACAACCCGGAATACGAACGCCGCGTCCTGCCGGATGAGTTGCACGTACCCAAAATCTATTGATCACGAAAAAACGCCCCAGAAACCGGGGGCGTTTTCAGATTGGACTGTCGGGAACATCAGAACAGGAAATACTCCTGTGCCAGGTCTGACACCTGCGTGTTCGCCAGAATCAGGCTGTTGCCGTTGCCGTCGTCGATGACTACGTCGCTGCCGGACTGCGAAACGTGATTGTTCATCAGATCGCTGTACCCGGTGATCGAGGCCGGGCCTCTGAGGTCTATGTAATCGTCGCTGGAGAAGTCCAAAACGGTGTCCTTCCCGGTGGTGAACACGAACAGGTCTGAACCGGACCCGCCGGTCAGGTTGTCGTCGTCGCGGCCACCGTACAGAATGTCTTTTCCCGCTCCGCCAAAAAGGTCATCTTCGCCACGTTCACCCCGCAAGACGTCATTGCCGTTGCCGGATTGCAGCCGGTCGTTTTCGGTGCCGCCCAGCATCAGGTCATTGCCGTTACCGCCATGCAGCCTGTCGTTGCCCCGGCTGCCCTGGATAAAGTCGTTTCCGTCCGCGCCTCTCAGAAGGTCCGTTCCCTGACCGCCGATGAGGGCATCATTGCCGCCATAGCCGATCAACGTGTCATTGCCCGTACCGCCGTGAAGAAAATCGCCGCCGTTTGCGCCGGTAAGCGTGTCGTTACCGCCGCGTCCTTCCAGTGCCCCGGCCTGGTCGAGTTTCAGGGCGAACCAGTTATCCCCACTGTCTCCGATTGTGCCGGCGTTTACATATTCAGGACCCGGCTCAACTGGTGCGGGTGCAGGCGCGGGGACGGGCGTGGGTGCGGGTGTCGAGCCACCGGTATCCAGTTGAACCGTGCCTGTGGTCCGGGCAAAGTTCTGTGTCACGATGATCGCATTGTAGCCGCTGAAATTGCCGACCTCGATGCCGATCCCAACCAGGGTGACGTTCGGGTCAAGGATGTTCGCCTTGTGGCCCGGGCTGTTCATCAGGCTGTTGTGCAGGTTCACAACGTCGTCGGACAGGCCAGGCTCGCCGCGAACGCTCTGCCAGGCGATGTTTTCGGTTGCGCGCCAGTTGCCCGCGAAATTGAACCCGGCATCTTCCATCCGGTCCCAAGGTTGCGAACCACCGACACCAGTATGGTCGAACCGATTGGTGTTCAACATCCATTGACTGTGGTCTTCGGCGGCCTCGTTCAGGTTGAGTTCAAGCTGGACGGGGGCCAGCCCCGCCCGCGCGCGCTCTGCATTGATCAATGCAAGCATCTGCCGTTCTAGATCGCTAGCGGTTGACATGATTCTGCCTCCAGTGGATTGCGTTATTTTGGCGGGACATTAATGGCGAGACTTTGGCGGGATAAGGTCGCAAACTGGACGCCCCGGCCTTCTGAGCGAATTGTCACCGCCGGTTTTGCCTCATTTGTGCAAAAAATCGCGCAGAATACCTCTTCGTATCGGAACGGGGCACCAAACAGGTGCCCCACAGGCCGTTTCTGAGGTTAGGCGAAGTCCATCATGCAGAAATTATCGATGGAGATGAAGGTGAAGAAATCGTCCTGCATGTCCGCGCCCATGTCCGGCGTGACATCGGTTTCGGCCGGAGCGTCATCACACATGTCCGAGGTCAGCATGAAGTCATCCTCAACCGCCGCTGTATCGGTGGCCGGCGAATCGTTCAGCCTGAAGTCATCGACCAGAACCAGAAGGTCGTTGACGAAACCTTCGATCGCCGCAAGGAACTCTTCCACGTCAAAGCAATCGCTCGCCGGGGCTTCAGTGACATCGGTGTCGGGCGTTTCGTCTTCCGGTTCCTCGGTCTCGGTGACATCGGTGTCTGGCGTTTCGCCTTCCGGTTCCTCGGTCTCGGTGACGTCGGTGTCGGGCGTTTCGTCTTCCGGTTCCTCGGTTTCGGTGACATCGGTGTCGGGCGTTTCGTCTTCCGGTTCCTCGGTTTCGGTGACATCGGTGTCGGGCGTTTCGTCTTCCGGTTCCTCGGTCTCGGTGACGTCGATGTCGGGCGTTTCGTCTTCCGGTTCCTCGGTTTCGGTGACATCGGTGTCGGGCGTTTCGTCTGCCGGCTCTTCAGTCTCGGTGACGTCCGTGTCGGGCTCTTCCGCCACGGGCTCTTCCGCAACAGGCTCTTCAACCGGCGGGGTCGGCGCAGCGCCGTTGTCCAGCACGACGGTGCCATCGGTGGTGGCAAAGTTCTGGGTCACCATGACGGCGTCCCAACCGTTATAGTCGCCTTCCTCGATACCGATACCGATATATTCGTAGTCAGGGTTCAGAATATTGGCGCGGTGGCCGGAGCTGTTCATCAGGCTCTGGTGCAGTTGTTCGACATCGTCACTGATACCCTCGGCGCCGCGTTCCGATTGCCAGGCGATGTTTTCACCCGACCTCCAGCTGCCGGAAAAGTCGAACCCGGCGTCCCGCATCCGCTCGGTCGCGCTGGAACCGTTCGATCCGGTGTGGCTGAATGTATCGGCGTTCAGCATCCAGGTGCTGTGATCCTCGGCCGAGTCATTCAGACGGGTTTCCAGCTTCAGCGGGTTCAGCCCGCGGGATGTGCGCTCATCATTAATAAGCGCCAGCATTTCTTGCTCGAATGTACTTGCAGTAGACATGGTAGCCTCCGTTTGTGTGGTCGTCTGTTCAGACCGGGCCAGTTACAGCGGGCACCGAACGGACGGACAGAGGAGGTGGAGATTCAGGCGAAATCCGGCAGGGCCGTGCTACCGGAACGAGATTCGCTGCGCTGCAACATGCCGGTCCAAATGGGCTTGGTGTGGCTCGGCGGATTACCGCAATTGCTGCCGTGGCAAATGGCAAGAACCAACCGACAAAAACGGTCGGTTTAAACCTGCTGAGGTAAATGAGATGATTTGATGTGGTTTGTGACGGCGCTGATGCGTGTTGGGATGATTGCCCTACACATCGGGATCGACGCAGCGAATATCTGAGGCGCAAAGGTGCATCGCGTCTTTGGTCGCCCCGTCATTGGTACCGTTTAACGGGCCTTCGTAATGACCGGCTTCCTGCATTCTGAGTTGAAAAGCTTCGACAAACGCGCTGTCACCCAATTTGAGAGCCCTGTCGAAATCCAACCGTGTTTGGTCCGCCCGATGATGCGACTGATGAAGCGAAGCGCGATAGTCATACGTGTCCGCATAGCCATTTTCCGAATTTGATCTGTCGCCTTCTTCGGTTTCGATCAATCGAATGGCCTGGTCATAAGCTGCAAGAGCATCGCTCGGGCGCCCAAGCTCTTCCAAAACGATACCCCGTTTTCGCAAATGATCGACGTCGTCAGGATCGTCCTTGATCATCAGGTCCAGAGTTGCCAAGGTCGACGTCCAATCGCTAGCCTCAGCATGAATGATCATCCTTTGATTCAACGCAAATCTGTACAGCACCATCAGGTCGAAGTCCCTTGAAACCATATCTTTTGTGAGACATCGCTTCCCAGCCTTTACCAGTTCTTCGATTTCCTGAGTCGACTGGCGAAGGAATTCCATGCGCGTATCTTCTTTGTTAATCAGCATGCTCAAATCCGCCAGCGCCAGATCGTTTTGCCCGAGCGCCTTGTACACGCTTGCACGAACATAGATCGACGAGTCAGGATAGCCTTCGACTTCAATCAGCCGGTTGATATCCTGCAGGGCGGTTTCAAATTCCTCGGCGTGTGTGCTCGCCCGGAATCCGAGATGCAGAAGTCTGAGGTTTTCGGGACGCTCGGCAAGGATGTCATCAACGATGCACTGCGTTTGCAAAGGTTGGGACTCGCCCATCTCCAATATCGTTTCGATGTCTGCAAATGCGCCGTCGAGGTTGTAGAGATAACCATTTGCCCTGGCGCGTGCTTTCCATAGGGGGATTACGTCACTGTTTTGAGGAAGCCTTGCGATCGCATCGTCCAGCATTGCCAGAGCATCAGCGTGATTTTCCTGTTCGGACAGAATATCTGCTTTCGTCTTGATGGCGTCGATACTGTCGGGGTCGTAACCCAAGACCGCATCCACATCGGCCATAGCCTCACTAAACTTGTCCTGAATTTTCAATACCCGCGCGCGTCGCAAGTAAACGTCGAAGAACTTGTCAGCGTTTTTCTGATTAATATGGCCAATGACGGTCGTAAAACCTGCAATGGCCAAATCGTATTCTCTGGCATTTCGATACAGCTCTCCGCAGTTCAGAAAGGCAGACAAGTTGTCCGGCGTCAGTGATATTGACTGAGTATAGAGGTCGATGGCCCGTTCCGCGTCATCATAGGCGACTGCCCGTGCAAGGTAAAACGCGGCATCACCCCGCTCGCGGTCGTGCAGGTCGTCCAATTCTAGGGCTTTGGTGCAGGTTTCAATTCTGGTCGGCTTGTCCTTGGCGTCGATGCAAGTCGTCAAAACAGGGTTGTCGGTTCCACCATTCACAGGATTGAACTGAAAAAGGCCTGCCGCGCATGCGAGTACCATGACGGAAAGCACTCTGACTTTATATTGGCCGTCATCGGGGAATAATCTTTGAAAACTGGCCAACGAATGATGCGCTAAGCATTTCAGTTTCTATGCTAGGCGAATGTGGCCAAGTTGAGGACGCGCTGAATACAAGCTGCGTCTTTATTGCGTGTCGAGTTCGACCTGCGAAGTGATTGTATAGAAACGACAAACCCCCGGGCGGGGCCTCGGGGGTCGTCAAATAGTGTCATCCAAAGCTGGACGAGGAAAGTCTTAGAGCAGACCTTCGCGCTGGGCTTTCTTACGTGCCAGTTTACGGGCACGGCGGATCGCTTCAGCTTTCTCTCGCGCTTTTTTCTCGGACGGTTTCTCGAAATGTTGCTTCAGCTTCATTTCACGGAACACGCCTTCGCGCTGCAGCTTTTTCTTCAGGGCACGAAGCGCCTGATCGACGTTATTGTCGCGAACACTAACCTGCATGTGGTTGTCACCACCTTTCTAGATAGAGTTGCAAGGAAATTGCAGGAGTTGGCCGTATAGCAAAGCCGGTCTATCTTGTCTAGTACTGGCCCCGAGAACCGGAGAACCGCCATGACCGTTACCTATGAAGATGCAAAACAACAGCTTTTGGACGCGATTCTGATCCATGTGCCGTTTGATGGCTGGTCCGAGGCCAGCTTTCGCGCCGCGATCAACGATTGCGATCTGGATGACGGTTTGGCCCGGGCGATCTGCCCCCGTGGTGCGGTCGATCTGGCGCTGGCGTTCCACGCGCGGGGCGATGCGGCCATGGTGGAACGCCTGAAATCCACGGACCTGAGCGAGATGAAGTTCCGCGACCGCGTGGCCGCCGGCGTCCGGTTCCGGCTTGAGGCTGTGCCCGACAAGGAACTGGTGCGCCGGGGCATGACGCTGTTTTCCCTGCCGACCCATGCGACGGACGGGGCCAAGGCGCTGTGGCAGACCTGCGATCTGATCTGGGACACGCTGGGCGATACCTCGGACGATGTGAACTGGTACACCAAGCGCGCGACCTTGTCGGGGGTGTATTCCTCGACCCTGTTGTTCTGGCTGGGCGATGATTCTCCGGATCATCAAAAAACGTGGGAGTTTCTGGATCGCCGCATCGACAACGTCATGCAGTTCGAAAAGCTCAAGGCGCAGGTGAACGACAATCCGCTGTTCAAGCCGTTCCTTGCGGTGCCGAACTGGTTCGCCAGCCAGGTGAAGCCACCGATGAAAATGCGCGCTGATCTGCCCGGGATGCTGAACCCGCGCAAGTAAGCATCTGGGCCTTCCGGAAATTGCCTGCTAGGCATTGGGCAAAGGAGGATTTGCCCATGACTCAGACAATGCGCGCCGTAGAAATTTCGCAGCCCGGCGGCCCGGATGTTCTGCAACTGACTGAACGCACGGTACCCGAGCCGCAAAACGCCCAAGTGATCCTCAAGGTGGCTTATGCGGGTGTGAATCGCCCCGACGCGTTGCAACGGGCCGGGGCCTATGATCCGCCTCCGGGCGCCAGTGATCTGCCGGGGCTTGAAGCGTCGGGCGAAGTGGTTGCCGTGGGTTCAGGGGTCGAAGGACTTTCCGTCGGTGATCAGGTCTGCGCGTTGCTGCCCGGTGGCGGATATGCCGAATATGTGGCCACTCCTGCCGCGCATTGCCTGCCGGTCCCCAAGGGCATGGAAATGAAAGAGGCTGCCTGCCTGCCCGAGACCTTCTTCACCGTTTGGTCTAACGTCTTCATGCGCGGCGGGCTGAAGGCCGGTGAGCGGTTTCTGGTGCATGGCGGCTCCAGCGGTATCGGCACTACAGCGATCCAGCTGGCCCATGCGTTTGGGGCCCGGGTCTTTGCCACCGCCGGATCGGATGAGAAATGCGAGGCCTGCATCAACCTGGGCGCAGAGCGGGCGATCAATTACCGGGATGAGGATTTCGTCGGGGTCATGCGGGCAGAAGGCGGCGCGAACTTGATCCTTGATATGGTGGGCGGCGATTATATCCCGCGCAATGTCAAAACGCTGGCCGAGGATGGACGCTTGGTGCAGATCGCCTTTTTGCAGGGTCCGAAGGTTGAACTGAACTTTGCCCTGATGATGGTCAAGCGCCTGACCCTGACTGGCAGCACCCTGCGCCCGCAAAGCGATCTGGCCAAGGCGAAAATAGCTCAGGAACTGCGTGAAGCGGTCTGGCCGTTGTTGGAGGCCGGGAAGGTTGCCCCCGTTATGGACAGCGAGTTCGCTCTGGCAGAGGCGTCAGCGGCGCATGCGCGGATGGAAAGCTCGGGCCATATCGGCAAGATCGTCCTGAAGGTCGCCGGTTAACCGGGCAGCGCGGGCTTGTCCCGCGCGCCGTCCATCAGGTCACCGCGCGGCGATACAGGTGCCACGTGGCGTGACCCAGAACCGGCATCACCACGATAAGCCCCAACATCATCGGGATCGCGCCAAGAACCAACAGGGCAGCGACGATGAAACCCCATGCCAGAATGACTCCGGGATTGTGCCGCAGCACCCGGACGGAGGTCACGACCGCCACCGGCAGCCCTACCTTGCGATCCAGCAACAGCGGAAAGCTGACCACGCTTATGGCCAGCGCGACAAGAGCGAACAGGAAACCGACCGCGTTGCCGAAGATGATCATCGTCCAGCCAGCGCCCGTAGTGAAGACCTGCGTGACAAAGGCGCCGAGGGATGTGGGCAAGTCGGGACCGAGTGTGTGGACATAGATACTCTGCGCGACCATCAGCCAGATCAGCATCCACATGACCAGATAGAATCCTAACATCAGGATTGCCCCGAAGGACGGCGACTGGAACACTGCGAACGCGTCCAGCCAGTGCACCTCGCCCTCCTGTTCGCGTTTGCGGCTGATTTCATACAGGCCAACAGCGGCGATCGGGCCAATCAGTGCAAACCCAAGGATCAGCGGCGCCAGCAGCGGCACCATGTTGCGGTTCAGGCCGAACCCGAACATCAGCAGCCCTGCGATGGGGTAGATCAGCACAATGAATATGGCATCAGCTCGTGTTTCCAGAAAATCGTTGTAACCTGCCCGCAGACAGGCCCGCAGGTCCTGCATTGTCAGGGTTTGTACCTTTGGCAGATGCTTTGTATCGGCGCTGCCAATGCGGTTCACGCTTTCTGCAATATGATCGCCGGTCGCGCCGATGTTCCGAGCCGTCCAGCTGATCGGATTTCCAATTGTCTTGGCCATCGTCTTTCCCCTCCCTTTGCGTATCCGCGCAGCAGGGTGGTTCCGGCATCGGTTGCCCTTGGCCGGACCAGCCGGCAACGCCTGAGCACCAGTATAGCACATTTTTTCGCGTTGTGGTTGCATGGCGCGGAATCGTGCCGATTGCCCTTATTTTCAGGCGTGTTAGCTTGGCTTCAGGTAACAGGAGGTCAGCATGCAGCAAACGGCAAGAACCGTCGTCATTCACGAACACGGCGGCCCCGAAGTTCTGAAGATCGAAGACAGGCCGCTGGGCGATCCCGGACCCGGAGAGGTGCGCATCCGCCACCATGCCTGTGGGTTGAATTTCATCGATGTCTATCAGCGCACGGGTCTGTACCCGATGGACCTGCCGCACGCTTTGGGCATGGAGGCTGCAGGCGTGATCGAGGCCGTCGGCGAGGGCGTGACTCATCTGGAACCTGGCCAGCGTGCCGCGTATGCCGCAGCGCCCGCGGGTGCCTATTCCGATGCGCGGGTGATGCCTGCAGCGCAGGTCTGTCCCTTGCCTGACGGGATATCCTTTGATGCGGCGGCGGCAATGATGCTCAAGGGGATGACGGTGGAATACCTTTTTCACCGCACCACGCCGCTGAAACGTGGTGATACTGTGCTGTTTCACGCCGCGGCTGGGGGCGTCGGCCTGATTGCCTGCCAATGGGCTAAATCCGAAGGGATCACCCTGATCGGCACGGCTGGCACGGATGAAAAATGCAGCCTGGCGCAGTTCAACGGGGCCGCCCATTGCATCAACTACCGAAAAGAGAACTTTGCCGAACGCGTGGCCGAGATCACCAGTGGTAAAGGCGTGGATGTGGTGATGGACTCGATCGGGGCGGATACGTTCAACGGATCGTTGGACAGTCTGAAGCCGTTGGGAATGATGATCTCATTTGGCAATGCGTCGGGGCCGGTACCGCTGATGGATATCGGGATTCTGGCCAAGAAGGGTTCGCTCAAGGTCACCCGGCCGACGCTGTTCACTCATATTTCCGATCATACTGTCTGTCAGGCGATGGCCCGGCGTCTGTTCGGAAAGGTCGAAGGCGGAGAGGTCAAAGTCCATATCGATCAGCGTTTTCCGCTGGATCAGGTCGCTGACGCCCACCGCGCGCTCGAGGCCCGGCAGACCACCGGCAGTACGGTTCTGGAACCCTGACACAAAGAACCCGGCCCTCCGGGGCCGGGTTCTTTGGCTTATCTGTCGCCCGATCAGAACCGATAGGCCGCGCGCACCTGAACGGTGGTTGCGTCCACGTCGATGCCGGTGCGGTCGAAATTGTCGAATTCGTGATAGAGGATCTCGCCACCCACGCTGATATTCGGGGCGACAATCTGTTCGTAGCCAGCTCCGATGAACCAGCCGTCTTCGCTGCCAAGATTGTCGGTTCCGGCTTCGGCAAAGCCGCCGACGCCGTACAGCAATCCGGTGGACGTCACCTTGTAGCCCGCGCGCGCCTTGATACGCCAGACATCCTCGACCTTGACGCCTGGGGCAAGCCCGATACCGGTCCAATCATAGTCAAAACCAAGACCGACAACCCAATCGCTCAGGTCGTAGTCGTAGCCAAGGATGATGCCGCCGATCACACCGTCGCCGTCCACGCCCGAAACATTGGTGTCGATATCGGCGTAACCCAGCTGCAAGCCGCCGTAGAAACCGGTCCAATTGCCCGAGGACTGCGCTGCGGCTGCACCTGCGGAAAAGACCGCGATCACTGAGGCGAGAATAAACTTACCTTTCATGTTGTATCCTTTCATCGGAAATGGCCTGCAGCAAATCCACGCTGCCTGTTCGACTGTATTGATTACTACGGTCCGGTTTGACGACCGGATCACAGTTCGTTCAAGCATTCCGACCCAAAAGATGCGCCACGTTCACAATCTGCGGCGGCATCGGCCCGTTGAAACCGGGCACGTTCTTTCCTTTAAATGTAGGTCCGCAAAAGGCCTGTTTCAAACGACAATCGGCGGCAGAGTGATCCGCCGCCGATATGACTTTTTCCGTCAGCGGGTTATTGCTGCAGTTCTGCCGGAGTTTTTTCAGCTATGGTTTCCCAATTCGTGCTGGCTTTCTCGATAAAGCCGGGAATGTCGCCTTCCCAGCGTTCCTGAATGTCCTGCGACAGGTTCAGGTACAGCTTGTTGTCGACGATCTTCCAATAGGTCGGGTCACCGTCGAACTTGAAGCCCATCGCGGCACCGAATGCGCAGTAACCACCATAGGCCGGCAGGTAGGCTTCGGGGTTTTCTTCGAATGCGGCTTTGTTTTCTTCATTGGCAAAGCGATACAGCGCATCATTGTGCAGCGCGGTGATGCGGTAATCGCCCTTGGTCGGTTCACCGTCAGTAAAATAGGCTACCGGGTCGTAACCCTGCAACGCCAGACCGGTCGAGCTTGCGTTCAGTTCAACGCCTGCGGCCAGAGCCGTGCTTGCGATTGCAACGGACAGCGCGACGCCGCCAATGATGGATTTGATCTTGTTCATTGTTTTCACCTTTCGTGAAACGGGCGATCCGGCGGCGCTGAAATTACGCCAGGACACCCCTTGGGATTTTTGTCCGTGCGACCGGAAATTGGCCGTCACGCAACCGAAGTGGGCAATCGCGCCATCACGTTCAAAACAATCAATTGTGAATGTGCGGCGACGAAGGGGCGATGTTCAATTTCGCGCATGTCCGCGTCAGGCTTCGGGTTCGAACGCAACCACGAAGGCAATGACCTTTTCAGCAGGCATTTCGCAGGGCCGCAGCAATGTGCCGCTGGTGTTGGTCAGATAAAGGTTCAGGCTGATGTAGTCGCCGCCGCCCAATTGATGCGCAACAAGCTTGTGGGATTTTCCACCGGCCAGTTCCAATCGGCTGACGATATACCGCCTGCCTTGGCAGTGCCCGGTGGACGAGCCGAGCGGGATGGCGAAAAATGCGGACAGAAATGCGTCCGGGGCGATCAAGACTGACCGATTTTGGGTTCAGTCCCGGCCCTGATCCGCGCCAGGTTTGCGCTATGGCGCCAAAAGACCAACAGGGTCAGGACGATGCCCAGGAAAAAGGTCGAACCATCCGTCAGCAGCAACACCCAGATGGTCGACATGGCCGCGGCAACCAAAGCGCCCAGTGAGGAAATCCGCCAAATCGCGGCCGCAACCAGCCAGCTCAGACAGCAGGCCACTCCCACGCGCCAGTCCAGCGCCAGCCAGAGGCCCAGGAAGGTAGCCACCCCCTTACCGCCTTTGAACCCCAACCAGACCGGGAAGCAATGACCCAGAAACGCGGTTAGGGCGGCGATCTGGGCGGCGTCCTCTCCGGCCAGCGCGCGCGCCAGCAGTACGGCCACCGCACCTTTTCCAGCGTCAAAGATGACGGTCAGCGCCGCGGCGGTTTTGTTTCCGGTGCGCAGGACATTGGTGGCACCGATATTGCCCGACCCGATGTTGCGCAGATTGCCCAAGCCCATGACCTTGGCGATAACCATGCCATAAGGGACCGAGCCCATCAGATACCCAATCACGGCCCAGAGGATCAGCTGGGTCGTCGTCGCGTCAAATGGGGGCATTAGGGTCTCCGGTAAACTTCTTGGCCTGCTACATAAGTTGCGGTGACCTTACCTTGCATCCGCTGGCCGTCAAACGGTGTGTTCTGCGATTTCGATTTCAGCGAGAAACGGTCAAGTACAAAAGGCACTTCCGGATCGAACAACACCAGATCTGCGGGTGCGTCCTGGGTCAAGCGCCCCGAGTCCAACCCCAGCCGTTTTGCCGGGTTTAGCGCCATGGCGCGGAACAGGGTCGGCAGGTCCAACTGATCCGAGTGATACAGGCGCAGTGCGGCAGGCAGCAGCGTTTCCAGCGCCACCGCGCCCGAGGCGGCCTCTTCAAACGGCAGGCGTTTGCTTTCCTCGTCCTGCGGTGTGTGCATGGAACTGATAATGTCGATCAGCCCGGTTCGCACCGCTTCGATCACCGCTTGTCGATCGTCTTCGGATCGCAGCGGCGGCTTGACCTTGAAGAAGGTCCGGTAATCGGCCACGTCCAGCTCGTTCAGCGTCAGATGGTGGATCGAGGTGCCAGCGGTGATGTCCAGCCCATTGCGCTTGGCGCGTTCCAGCGCGGGCAGGGCGCGGGCGGTGGTGATCTGATCGGCGTGATATGCGGCCCCTGTCATCTCAAGCAGGGCGATATCGCGGTCCAGCCCCATCCGTTCGGCCATCGGTGACACGGCGGGTAGTCCCCGCAGGGCGGCGAATTTGCCACTGGTAGCCGCTGCGCCTGCGCTTAGGCCGGGGTCCTGCGGGTGGGCGATGACCAGCGCGCCGCAGGATTTTGCATAGGTCAGCGCGCGGGAAAACACCTTGGTATTGGTGATGACGTGATCGCAATCGGTAAAGGCGACGGCCCCGGCATCTTGGAGAAACCCGATCTCGGTCATCTCGCGCCCGTCGCGGGTTTTGGTCAGGGCGGCCATGGGCAGCACATTGACCGGAGCGTCCGCCTGCGCGCGGCGGGTGGCAAATTCCAGCGTTTCCGGCGTGTCTACCGCAGGCAGCGTATCGGGTCGAGTGACAATGGTTGTGACACCACCCGCCGCTGCCGCCAGCCCGGCGGATTTATAGCTCTCCTTGTGCCGCTCACCGGGTTCGCAGACCTTGACGCCGATATCGACGATCCCCGGCGCAAGACAGTGCCCGGCGCAATCGACGATCTGAGCCCCCTGTCCCGGGGCATCACCCTCGCCGCGCGCCGCAATCCGGCCGTCCGTGACCCTAAGCCAGCCGATGCTGTCGGTGCCCGTTTCCGGGTCAATCAGGCGGGCGTTGGTAAACATCAAAGAGTTCATGTTTTCAACTTCCCCCCTGAGTCGCTCAACTGGATATCCCTGAGCCTGCGATAAACAGTCTTTCCGTCCTGTATGCGTTCAAAGCCAATTTGAACTGTCCGTGTGGTACGGTGCCGGGTCTGTGTTTCAGAGGCAAAGAAAACGCTTGCCGGCGACCCGTCTACCAATTGAAGGGGCGTGCTTTCATCAATCGGATAAGACGCCAATTTCTTACCCAGCAAAGGTAAATTGGTTCCAATGAATGCGCGCCTGTTGCTTAGTGAATACCATGTGCGGGCGCGCTTAAAAGAGTTCCAAAAAAGCGCATGAAGGATAATGCCGACACCTGCGAAAAAGTGGATTATCCCGAACGTCCAGAAGGTGCCTCCGCTCTTTGCGGCTTGAGTCATCCAAAACAAGGCGAAGCCTGCAAAGAACACACCGAAGACAGTTTCAAACATGTTGAAAGGGCTCAATGCGAGTTTTGCGTCTGGACGACCTTGCCAAACGATCCGCTCACCGGGATCTAATATGTTGTCCCACTCATCTCTTGGCTTCATTCGATTGCCCTTTCGATTTCGGCTTTGGTGGCGTCCGGGTCCGCCTGGTACTTGATCAGGTGCTTGTCGCCGCCCTTGGTGACAATCTGGACAAAGCTGCCCAATACATTAATCGCTTCGATCTGATTCAGCGCCACTTTGCGCGGACCGGGGCCGGTGAGGGTGGTGTCGGACATCTCCCACGTGGTGACCAGCTCTTCGGAGGCCAGATACCACGCGCGAATGCCGATGGCGGCAAGACCCGCCGGCGCGCCGGTCCAGGGATAGGGGTTGCCGATCAGCCAGAGGATGATCATCGCGCCCGCCATCGCGAAGGCGGCCAGCCATGCGTTGGTGCGGATATAGGCGCCTTTGTCGGGGGCGAAGGTCACAGGATCAGCCATAGGGCACCTCCGATAGCCAGCAGGATCACCAGCGTCAGAATGGCCGAGCCGATGCGGCCGGGCCGATCATCCTGTTGCGCAGGTTGCGGCGCCGAGAACGGCCTGGCACTTTCGGTTTCAATCGGGCCGCCGGTCCAGTTGGTGGCCTCTTCGGTGTAAAGACCGGCCAGATGCAGCCTCGGGTCCGGCGTCAGCGTCGCTGCGCGGTCGCCAAAGGCGGCGCTGCGCACGACCATGACCCAGCCTTCGATGGCCTCCAGCGCGGCGCGATCCAGTTGATCGGCCGAGACGCCGCAGCCCTCGTTCAAATAGCCAAAAAGCCCAAGGTCTTCGAGGTCCGAGACCGGAAAGACGTCGATTTGTTTCGGGTCAAGCCCTGCCACCCCCAGAGCCTGATCGGCAGCGCCCGGTTCGCGCAGGAACTTCGCCTCTTCCGGCCGCATGTCCAGCGTGAACAGGCGGATCACGCCGCGTTCATGGGGGGCGACAGTCAGATCGCTCATGCGGCGTCTCGCTGATTGCGGGCCAGAAGTTCCATCGCGGCCATGCGGACGGCCACGCCCATCTCGACTTGTTCCTGAATCACCGAGCGGTTGATGTCGTCTGCCAGGGTCCCGTCGATCTCGACCCCGCGGTTCATCGGGCCGGGGTGCATGACGATGGCGTCGGGCTTGGCCAGTGCCAGCTTGGCGGCGTCCAGACCATAGCGGTGATAGTATTCACGTTCCGAGGGGATAAAACCGCCATCCATCCGCTCTTTCTGAAGGCGCAGCATCATGACAACGTCGACGTCCTTCAGGCCTTGGTTCATGTCGTCGTAAACCTCGGCACCGAACTCGGCGAATTGGCTGGGAACCAGTGTTGGCGGGCCGATCAGACGAATACGGTTTTCCATCTTGCCCAGCAGGATCAGGTTTGACCGTGCGACGCGGGAATGGGCAACGTCTCCGCAGATCGCGATGTTCAGCCGGTGCAGGCGCCCTTTGGCGCGGCGAATGGTCAGCGCATCCAGCAGGGCTTGCGTCGGGTGTTCGTGCCGCCCGTCGCCTGCGTTCAGCACTGCGCAGTTCACTTTCTGCGCCAGCAGGTCGACCGCGCCGGAATGCGGATGCCGGACCACCAGAAGATCGGGGTGCATCGCGTTCAGCGTCATCGCGGTGTCGATCAGGGTCTCGCCCTTTTTGATTGAGCTCGCCTGCATCGCCATGTTCATCACATCCGCACCCAGCCGCTTGCCCGCCAGTTCGAAACTGGCCTGCGTGCGGGTCGAATTTTCGAAGAACATGTTGATCTGTGTCAGCCCCGACAGCACGTCGGAATGCTTGGTCGACTGGCGGTTCATGTCGACATACTTCTCGGCCAGATCGAGGATGGCGGTTATATCGGATTGTGACAGATGCTCGATGCCAAGAAGGTGACGATGGGCGAAACGCATGGGCGGGCTCCTGTCCGACAATCGAGCCGCTTATAAGAAGCCGCGCGCGCGAGGGCAACCTAAGGATCAGACCCTTCGGGCAGTTTCTCGCATCCACCCTCGGGTAGACACTGTTCGCCGGGTTTGCACCACTTGCCATAGCCGCAATCGACCGCCTTGACCGGCACGCAGCCCTGATGTTCGGAGCACTTGAACCCAGGGCGGCATTGAGAGTCGGTTTCTTCGCACAAGAACCAACCGGGACGCGAGCATCCGCCACCCGGCAGGCAGGATGTGCCCCCGGTGCAGGTCAAGCCGTCGTCGCAGATGGTTTTCAGACGCTGCGTGTCGGTCTCCGTCTCATTTCCGGGTCCGATCCGTTCGCATTCGCCTCGTGCATTACATGTGGTTCCACCCGGGCAATCGAGGCGCGAGGTGCATTTGTTCGCCCCCGCCGGGGCGCAGCGGGTACCGCCGGCCACGCAGCGTTCGAATGGTCCGCAGGTGCGGCCGCCGCCGCAATAGGTGCCACCCAACGGGATGCAGTGGCCGTCAAAGCTGCATCTTTGACCACCGGAACAGCATCGGGTACCGCATTGAAACTGCCCGGGGCGACATTGGCCGTTGCGGTCGAACAGTTGCGCAAAGGATGGGCCGCTGAGCGGGATCAGCAGCAGGGAAATCAAAAGGAATCGCAACAGAACCATCATGAATGCCGCAATCGTCGGTGCGATGAACGGTCCGATCAAGGCCTATTCGCTTTCCCTCGTTCAAAAGCTGGTTAGATTGAGGGGTATGGAATCGGCTTTGGACTATCATACCGCGCGGGCGCTGCTGGACTGGCAGATCGAACTGGGCGCAACGGATGCGATCGGTGATGCGCCGGTGGATCGCTATGCGCTGCCTGATACTGCGCCCAAGGCCAGGAAACCTACTGCGGTGCAGGCCACGTCCGAAATGCCGAAAAAGGTGGACCCCTTTGCGGTGGCAAAGGCCACCGCCCAAAGTGCCGGGTCGCTGGATCAGTTGCGGGCGGCGATGGATGGGTTCGATCATTGCGAACTGAAACGCGGTGCGCGTCAGTTGGTGTTCGCCGACGGCACGCCGGGTGCGCGGGTGATGATCATCGGCGAGGCTCCGGGCCGCGAGGAAGACCGCGAGGGCAAGCCATTCGTGGGCCGTGCCGGACAATTGCTGGACCGGATGCTGGCGGCGATTGATCTGGATCGCGGCCAGAATGTTTATATCACCAATGTCCTGCCGTGGCGACCGCCGCAGAATCGAGACCCCAAACCCGAAGAGATCGGGATGATGAAGCCCTTTCTCGAACGCCACGTGGCACTGGCCAAGCCCGAGGTTCTGGTGATCATGGGCAATATCAGTTGTCAGGCGGTGCTGGGCAAACGTGGGATCACAAGGCTGCGCGGGCAATGGGATCAGGCGCTGGACCTGCCGGTCATCCCGATGTTCCACCCGGCCTATCTGCTGCGCCAACCGCAGATGAAACGCCACGCCTGGGCCGATCTGCTGGAGCTCAAGGCACGGCTGGAGGGCAAGTAATGCGCGTTCTGGCCTTCTCAGACCTGCACATGGCGCGCAACCGCGCGGCCGAGGTTGTCGAGGCCAGTGCCGAGGCAGATCTGGTGATCGGGGCCGGAGATTTCTGCAACATGCGGCAAGGGCTGAAGGAGGCGATGGCGATGCTGGCCGGCATCTCTGCGCCGTTTGTCATGGTGCCCGGCAATGCGGAAAGCGCACAGGAATTGGCCGATGCCGCGCCCGAAGGCGGCCATGTGCTGCACGGCACCGGCATGACCTTGGACGGGCTGCGCCTGTTCGGGCTGGGCTACGGCGTGCCGGTCACGCCGTTTGGCGACTGGTCCTGCGACCTGACCGATGCAGAAGCCACCGAGTTACTGGATCGCTGTGATGGAGCGGATATTCTGATCGCGCATTCCCCGCCCAAGGGTTATGGTGATGTCACATCACAGGGCGAAGCGGTCGGGTCCGTGGCCGTGCGCGATGCGGTGGAGCGCCTGCAACCGCAATACGCGTTGTGCGGCCACATCCATGACAGCTGGGGCTATCGCGGCAGCATAGGCCGTACACAGATTGCCAATCTGGGACCCAAGGTAAATTGGTTCGAGGTCGCCTTATGATAGAAACGGTCACTCTGCTGGCGTTCATCCCAGCAGCTTTGGCGCTGAATTTCACCCCCGGTGCAGACATGATGTTTTGCTTCGGTCAGGGTCTGCGGTCCGGTGCCCGACCGGCGTTGGTTGCCAGCGCGGGTATATCGCTGGGGCTGATGGTTCACGTGCTGCTGGCCGGGCTGGGGTTGGGTGCTGCGGTGAACAGCTTGCCGTGGTTGTTTGATGTCATCCGCTGGATGGGTGTGGCCTACCTGCTGTATCTGGCGTGGGGTGTGATCCGGAATGGGGCGGTATCCGGTGATGCGCCCGCGAAACCCGCAAGCTATGCCTTTCGTGACGGGATGTTGGTAAATCTGACCAACCCCAAGGTCATCCTGTTTGTACTGGCCTTCATCCCGCAATTCGTGAACCCCGCGACCGGCCCGATCCTGCCGCAATTCCTGATCTTCGGCGCGATCATCGCGCTGGGCGGGTTTGTGGTTAACGGGCTGGTGGGTATTTTTGCCGGTGGCGCGGGCAAGGTTCTGATCTCGAACCCGCGCGCCTCTCGTATCATGGGCTGGGTGACGGGGGGGATATTCACCGCCCTTGCCGTCCGGCTTGCCATCATGGAAAGGGCCTGACGCCATATGTCGCGCATTGATGAAAGCATGGAATTCATTCCGGTTCGGATCGCCGTTCTGACCGTGTCGGACACACGGTCGCTGGACGAGGACCGCTCGGGTCAGACACTGGTTGACCGGATCGAGCGCGCTGGCCACTCGGTGGCCGACCGCAAGATCATCCGGGATGAACGAGGCGAGATTGCAGCCCAACTGCGGCTATGGGTTGGTGATCCCGAGATTGACGTGGTGATCTCGACCGGGGGCACCGGCCTGACGGGCCGCGACGTGTCGGTTGAGGCGCATCGCGACGTCTACGAAAAGGAAATTGAGGCGTTCGGCACCGTTTTCACCATCATTTCAATGGAAAAGATCGGTACATCCTCCGTGCAATCCCGCGCTACGGGCGGCGTGGCGGGTGGCACCTACCTGTTCGCATTGCCCGGCAGTCCCGGTGCTTGCAAGGACGCCTGGGACGGGATTCTGGAAAAACAGTTCGACTACCGCCACCGTCCCTGCAATTTCGTGGAAATAATGCCGCGATTGGACGAACATCTGCGACGGAAGTAGACTGGTTGCACGTTTAATTGTTCGTAACCGCTTTGTGGCTTGGCATTTTTCTGTGCCCGGCTACCTTTTGCACGTGGTAGCCTGATGCGACCGGGGTGAGTGATTGATGCGATTTCTGAGGCAAAGCCTTGTAGGTGTCTTTCTGGCGTTTCTGACGCTGGCCCTGCTGTTTATTGCGGCGCAACTGATAACCAGCGCTGTGCAGGATGCGCTGAATCGCGATAGTGAACCGCCCGAAGCGCGCGAACGCATCTTTGCCGTCAGCGTGCGGCCAGCGGAACTTGAAACCGTCACCCCCTATCTCGAGGCCTTCGGGGAAGTGCAAAGCCGCCGCCGTCTGGAATTGCGCGCGGCGCTTGGCGGGCGTGTGGTATTTCTGGCCGAAGATTTCGAGGATGGCGGCGTTGTCACCGCAGGTGAGGTTCTGGTGGAGCTTGACCCAGCTGACGCACAGTCGGCGCTGGATCGCGCCAAATCCGACCTGCTGGATGCCCAATTCGAGGAACGCGACGCCGAACGCTCTTTGCTGTTGGCGCAGGACGAATTGAATTCGGCCGAGGCACAGGCGGATCTGCGCGGACGTGCCCTGCAGCGCCAGAAAGATCTGCAGGGCCGTGGGGTCGGAACGCCTGCCGCCGTGGAAGAAGCGGAATTGGCCGAGGCTGCGGCACAGCAATCGGTTCTGGCGCGCCGCATATCTCTGGCGCAGGCGGAATCGCGGGTCGATCAGGCGACCACCTTGCTGGCCCGGGCCCGCATCGCACTGGAAGCCGCCGAACGCGATCTGGACGACATGACCGTTCGCGCGCGGTTTGCCGGCACGTTGACTGATGTGACCCTGGTCGAAGGGCGACTGGTTTCGGCCAATGAAAAGCTGGCGGAACTGGTCGATCCAACCGCGCTTGAGGTGGCGTTTCGCGTCTCGACCGCACAGTTCGTGCGTCTGCTGGACGCAGAGGGCGGCCTGATCAACGCGCCGGTCTCGGTTTCGCTGGAGGTGACGGGCACCGATCTGATTGCCCATGGCCGTATCAACCGCGACAGCGGTTCGGCGGGCGAAGGGCAGACCGGGCGGCTGATCTATGCAAGGCTGGAGGACGCGCCGGGGTTCAAGCCCGGCGATTTCGTCACCGTAACGGTCGAGGAGCAGCCGCTGGACAATGTGGTGCGGCTGCCGTCGTCGGTTCTGGATGCGACGGGAACGGTACTGGTTCTCGGCCCCGATGACCGGCTCGAGGCGCTGCCGGTGCAGTTGATCCGTCGGCAGGGCGACGAGGTTCTGTTGCGCGGGCAGGGTCTGGTCGGGCGCGAAGTTGTTATAGGTCGAACTCCTCTGTTGGGCGGCGGGGTTCGTGTACGTCCGCTGCGGGATGAGGCCAATGCCGGAGTCGATCCGGGCATGGTCGAACTTTCCGACGAACTCCGCGCTCAACTGGTGGCGCAGGTCGAAGCCAGCGATCAGATGTCGAATGAGGCCAAAGCCAGCGCCTTGAGCCAGCTCAGCGCGCCCAAGGTTCCAGCATCTCTGGTGCGCAGCATCGAGAACCGGGCAGGGGGCTAGGCGCCATGATGCGCGAAATCCCCGGTACGGCGGGCGGTATCCTCAGCTATTTCACGCGCCACCGGACGGTAGCCAACCTGCTGTTGCTGGTGATGCTGGTTCTTGGCGCTGCAGCGATCCCGTCGATGCGGGCGCAGTTTTTCCCGGACGTGATCCTCGAACGTGTGGACGTGGATATCGACTGGGAAGGCGCTGGCCCCGAGGATGTGGATAACGGCATCGTTCAGTTACTTGAACCGGCCCTGTTGGCGGTTGAAGGGGTGGCAAGCACGAGCTCGACCTCGCGCGAGGGGCAGGCCAATATCCGGCTGGAGTTCGAGCCCAATTGGGACATGTCGCGCGCCGTGGACGAAGTTCGTACTGCCATTGATGGGGTGACCAACCTGCCTGATGATGCCGAGGAGCCCTCGATCAAGCGCGGGGCATGGCGGGATCGGGTCACCGATGTGGTGGTGACCGGCCCGGTTGATCCGGACCAGCTGGCCAAGTTCACCGACGAAATGATCAACCGCCTGTTTGCGGTCGGCGTGACCCGCACGACCATCCGGGGCATTGCCGCCCCCCGCGTGGTCGTCGAAGTGCCGACAGCGCAGCTGATTGCCAATGACGTCACCCTCTCGGAAATCGCACAAGCCATTGCGGCTGAGGCGATGGCCAACCCGGCGGGCGATGTTACCGGGGCCAATGCCCGAATCCGTACCGGCACCGAAAAGCGCACCCCAGAAGAGATCGAGGGCATCGCGCTGCGCAACTTTGCCGATGGGTCCAAGCTTTTTGTGGGCGATGTGGCGGAGATCCGGGTTGAAGGCGTCAATCGCGTCCGCAGTTACTTTGTTGGCGAAAATCCGGCCATGTCGGTGCGGGTTGACCGGTCTAATCTGGGAGATGCCATCAAGATCCAGCACACGGTCGAGGACGTGGTGGCCGAGTTGCAGGCCAGCCTGCCCGAAGGCGTGACCATCGAGTTGATCCGCACCCGCGCACAGGCCATCACCGAACGTCTGGACATTTTGATCGATAATGGGCTGGTGGGGCTGGGCCTTGTGGTCTGTCTGCTGTTCCTGTTCCTGAACGCGCGAATTGCCTTTTGGGTCGCGGCGGGTATTCCGGTGGCGATGTCTGCGGCGATTGCCTTCATGTATATCGGCGGGCTGTCGATCAACATGATCTCACTGTTCGGGCTGATCATCACGCTGGGTATCGTGGTGGATGACGCTATCGTTGTAGGCGAACACGCTGATTTTCGCGCGCGCCGGTTGGGTGAGGCCCCCATGGTGGCCGCCGAACGCGCCGCGCGGCGCATGGCGATGCCGGTCTTTGCCGCCACCCTGACAACAGTGATCGCGTTTTTCGGTCTGACCGCCATCGGTGGCCGGTTCGGAGAGTTGATCGGCGACATCCCGTTTACCGTGATCGCGGTGCTGATTGCCTCGCTGATCGAATGTTTTCTGATCCTGCCGAACCACATGGCCCATGCGATTGCGCATTCGGCCAAGCAACACTGGTATGACTGGCCCAACCGCGTCGTCAATCGCGGCTTCCGCTGGGTGCGCGATCACCTGTTCCGGCCGCTGATCGCCTGGGTCGTCTGGGCACGCTACGTGGTTGTGGCGGCGATGGTAGTGATCCTGGCCAGCCAGCTTGCCCTGTTCATCAAGGGTGACGTGAACTGGCGGTTCTTCAACGCGCCCGAGCGCGGCTCGGTCACCGGCAATTTTATCATGGTCGAGGGTGCCACCCGAGAAGATACGTTGGAAATGATGCACCAGATGCAGCGCGCCACCGAAGAACTGGGCAAGATCTACGAAGAGCGTCACGGACGAAATCCCATCGACTATATTCTGGCCGAGGTCGGCGGTAATGCCGGATGGTTCAACCTGAGTGCTGCGGATGGCAAGGAACGGGACCTGCTGGGTGGGATTTCGATCGAACTGATCGACTCGGACCTACGCCCCTATTCCAGCTTTGAGTTCGTGGGCGAGCTACAGGACTTTGTGCCGCGCCATCCCAAAGTCGAACTGCTGACCTTCCGCGGCTGGCGATCCGGCCCGGGCGGAGATGCAATTGATGTTCAGTTCTATGGGGCTGATGTGAACACGCTCAAGGCGGCGTCCGAGGACCTGCAGGCCGAGTTGTCGAAATACCCCGAGGTTTCGGCGCTGGAAGACAATCTGGCCTATGACAAGGAAGACTTCATTCTGGACCTGACCGCCAGGGGGCAGGCGCTGGGCTTTCGCATCGAAACGCTGGGCCGCGTATTGCGCGACCGGTTGAACGGGATCGAGGCCGCAACTTTCCCCGACGGCCCGCGCAGCGCCGAGATCCGCGTGGAACTGCCCGAGGGCGAGCTGACCGCCGATTTCCTGGAACGCACGCTGATGCGCACGCCGGACGGCGTTTACGTGCCGCTGGCCGATATCGTCTCGGTAGAGCGCAAGTCGGGCTTTTCATCCGTGCGGCGCGAAAACGGCCTGCGAGTGATTTCGGTGATCGGCGATATTTCCGAGGACGACCCGACCCGCGCGGCAGAAATCGCCCGAGCCCTGAGCGAAGAGATTTTGCCCAATATCGCCGCCGAACAGCAGGTAGAATGGCAGATGGCAGGCCTGAGCGAGCAGGAGGATGAATTCCTGACCGAGGCGCGCACCGGCCTGATCCTCTGTCTGACCGGGATCTATCTGGTGCTGGCCTGGGTCTTTGCCAGCTGGACGCGGCCGGTGGTTGTGATGGCGATCATCCCGTTCGGGTTGGTGGGCGCGATCTGGGGACATTACATCTGGGACGTACCGCTGAGCATGTTTACCGTAATCGGTCTGTTGGGGATGACCGGGATCATCATCAACGACTCGATTGTTCTGGTGACAACCATTGACGCCTATCAGCAGGACCGCGGTCTGGTGCCGTCGATTGTCGAGGGTACGGCGGATCGGTTGCGCCCGGTTATGCTGACGACGCTGACCACGGTTCTGGGGCTGACGCCGCTGCTCTATGAGGGCTCGCAACAGGCGCAATTCCTCAAACCCTCGGTAATCACGCTGGTCTATGGGCTGGGATTCGGGATGTTGCTGGTGCTGCTTCTGGTGCCCGCGTTGTTGGCCATTCTGAACGACCTGTCGCGTCCGATGACTGCAATGCGCCGGGCGCTGCGGGCACCGGACAGGGTGGTGCAGGGCGCGGTGACAGCCACCGGGCTGGCGCTGTTTGTCTGGTTCGGTGTGACAATGGTCTGGCCTGCGGTCGCGGGTTCTCCCGTTGGGTTTCTTTCGGGCCTCTACCCAGGAGACGAAGGTGTTGCCGCCCTGCAAATGGGGCTGGGGGCTTTCGTTGCCGGTGCCGTGCCGATCCTTGTCCTGAGTGTCGTGTTGTCGGGTTTGCTCTACGTGCGCCTCAGGGGACGGGCTGCTTAAGACCGAAGCAGAGCGGTTTCCAGCAGGTTTGTGACGCGGTCGCTCATCGGCAGATCGCCCCGTCGTATCTGATCGATCGGAAACCAGCGGGCGTCCAGTGCGTCATCCCCGGCCAGCGGCCTACCCGAGCGATACTGACAGGCGACCCCGACCAACAGGTAATGCGACTGCACCAAGCCCTGCGCGTCGTGGCGTAACAAGTCCAGGTTGTCGAGGTAGTGCAGCGGCTCGGCTATAATCGAGGTTTCCTCGTGTAGCTCCCGCTGCGCGGCTTGCATTACAGTTTCGCCCCACTCCACGTGCCCGCCGGGAAACCCCCAGAGCCCGGCATCGGGTTGCTTGCTGCGCTGCACCAGCAGCACACGTGCCTCATGCACGACAACGGCCAGCGCGCCAATCTTTGGCTTTTTTTCCATGGTTCAGCCCGCGCTGCAGCCCTGAATGTCCACCGCGTGGTTGGTCCCCAGAACCGTGATCCGTATCTCAGACCGGTCCAGCGCAAAAGGTCCGCCCGAGGCGCTGATCACCTCGGACGTCGCGACCAGAGTATCGCCCTGCCGTGTGGTTTCCGGCTGTGAAGCCCAGAGTGCCGGGTTGCCCGGCTCGATCACGGCTATCTCGCGCCCTCCGGCCGAGGGCATTTTTACGCGCGCTTCGATCTGCATCCCGTCCGAGGTTGGCGTCAGATGGCAGCTGGCGGCGGTCACTCGCGCCTCTTTCGCGGAATAGGGGCGCTGGGCCAGCGCAGCAGCGATGGCTGGGTTGCGACCGGCGCCGGCATTCAGCGTATGGTCGAAATCCAGCCGCTCGGGGATGCAGACATCCTTGCAGACACCCAAGTCCATGTCGCCACGCAGCCGCACCGGTTTGGCGGGGTCCTTGGGCGTGATTTCGACCGGCAACACCAGTTGATTGGTATACCCGATGGATTGCAGGCCATTCTGCACGAACACCTCGGGCGCGGGCCAAGTGATCGACACATCACCCACATTCCGCGAGCCGCGCCAATCAAACTGTGGCGGGATACCGGCATCGCCGGGTGCGCGCCAATAGGTCTTCCAGCCGTCCTTCAGTGTCAGCCGCAACGCGCCAAGATAAGTCCCGTTGGCGGTGCGTCCGCCATCCAGCACGTCCAGTTGCACAACCCCATCCACAACCTGCGCCTGCGCAGGGGCGGTCAGGGCGAAACAGGCGGTCAGGGCGGCCGCGGTTGGCTTCAGAAAACGCTTCATACCCCATAAATGCGTGGTCTGGGCCGGGATTCCAAGTCACGTTCCGGTCACCCGGATGAAATCTGGCGAAATGTGGCCTCTTCCCTTGCCAATCCCCATGCACCGGGGCCATTGTTGAAGGGGGACGAAGCAAGAGATGTAAATCCATGGACCTGACCGGAAAACTGTTGATTGCGATGCCTGGCATGGGTGATCCGCGCTTCGATCATTCGGTGGTTTACATTTGTAGCCATGGCGAAGACGGGGCGATGGGTCTGATCATCAACAAACCCTCGGACTTGCGGATCAAAGCTTTGCTGGAGCAATTGAATATCGCCTGCCGAATTCCGATTGTCGGCGAGCGTCTGGTGCATTTCGGAGGCCCCGTAGAGATGTCGCGCGGTTTTGTTCTGCACAGCTCGGATTACGAGGCCAACCTGCATTCGATGCAGATTTCAGACGATTTCAGCATGACCGCGACGCTGGATGTGCTTGAGGACCTCGCCTCGGGTCGTGGGCCTCTGAATTCGACACTGGCGTTGGGTTATTCCGGCTGGGGTCCCGGCCAGTTGGAGGATGAGATTGCCATGAATGGCTGGCTGACCACCGAAGCAACCTCCAAGCTGGTGTTCGATGTGCCCGATGATGAGAAATGGGGAGCCGCATTGGCGACGCTGGGCGTTGACCCGCTGACCCTGTCGGCCAGCGCCGGGCGCGCCTGATTAGCTGTCGCGCGGCGCAGCAGCGCGGCGCAGGCGGTCGTTGATGGCGGCGCCCAGACCCTGATCTGGGATCGGTGACACCGCAATCGGGCGACCCGTGGCGTTCAGCGTATGCAGGGCCGAGAACAGATTGGCGGCGGCTTCGGTCAAGCTGCCCTTTTCCGACAGGTTCAGATCGCAAGAAACAGAGCCGAACCCCAGAAACACTTCATCTCCTCGCGGGTTTATTGCATTCAACCGCACCGGAGCGTCTGGTGCGTAGTGTGACTGCAACTGGCCTGGCGCGGTCAGCAGGTCTCCGGTCTGATGGATGTGTAGGCGCGCATTCAAAACGGATTCGACCTGTTCCAACGCGACGCCACCCGGGCGCAGCAGCGAAGGCTCTCCGGCCAGTCCGACGATAGTGGATTCCAGCCCGACACCGCAGGGGCCATCATCCAGAATCGCCGCAATGCGCCCGTCCAGCCCGGCGCGCACATGGTCGGCGGTTGTGGGGCTGATCTGGCCGGAAGGGTTAGCCGAAGGGGCCGCGACCGGCCCGTCGAACGCCGCCAGCAGCGACCGTGCGGTGCCATGGGCGGGCACCCGCACCGCCAGCGTATCCAGCCCCGCGGTGACCAGCGGAGAAATCCCGTGCCCGTCGCGCAGCGGCAGAACCATCGTCAGCGGGCCGGGCCAGAAGGCGGCGGCCAAAGCCTCGGCCTGGCCGGACCATTCAACATACCGCTGTGCCGCTTCGACCGAGGCCACATGCGCGATCAGGGGGTTGAAGCTGGGCCGCCCCTTGGCTGCGTAAATGCTGGCCACGGCCTCGCCATTGCGGGCGTCGCCGCCCAGCCCATATACGGTCTCGGTCGCGAATGCGACCAGCAGGCCCTGCCGCAGCAAGTCGGCCGCCTGTGCAATTCCGCCCGGATCGGCGGACAAGTCCAATGTGCCGTTAGGGATCATATCTGGTGACGCCGCGTTTTGATTGCTTGTACCATCTAGCTGGCTAGGTAATCGAATTGATCAAGGATGCATAAAGGTGGGCATTGCAATTTCCAACCCCACCCGCGAAAAACCATACAGTTAGCTCCGAGGGAACTCATGCCATACCGCGCACCTATTTCCGACTATGAACTGCTTTTCCGCCACGTGGTCGGGTTCGATCAGATTGCCGCGACCGAGAAGTTCTCGGAAGCCAGCGAGGATGTCGTCGGTGCGATCCTGACCGAGGCCGGCAAGATGTGCGAAGAGGTGATGGCCCCACTTCAGCGCCCCGGTGATCTGGAGCCCGCGCGGCTGGAAAACGGTGTGCTGCGCACCTCACCCGGATATGCCGACGGCTGGAAGGCAATCGCCGAAGGCGGCTGGATCGGGATGAGCGGTGATCCCGAGCATGGCGGTATGGGCCTGCCGATGACTCTGACCACAGCGGTGAACGAAATGATGTCGGCCGCCTGCCTGTCGCTTCAACTGGCACCGCTGATGACCCAAGGCCAGATCGAGGCGCTGGAACATCATGCAAGTGATGAGCTGAAGGCGCTGTACCTGCCCAAGATGATGTCGGGCGAATGGGCCGGTACCATGAACCTGACCGAGGCACAGGCCGGGTCGGATGTGGGCGCTTTGTCGTCGAAGGCCGAGGCGAATGGCGACGGCACCTATTCGGTGACGGGTCAGAAAATCTTCATCTCGTGGGGTGACAACGACTTTACCGAGAATGTCTGCCATCTGGTGCTGGCGCGTCTGCCCGACGGGGTACCGGGCACAAAAGGGATCTCTCTGTTCTTGGTGCCCAAGTATCTGCCCGACGAAAGCGGCAATCCCGGCGTGGCGAATGCTCTGAAAGTCGTCTCGGTCGAACATAAGATGGGTCTGCACGGCTCGCCGACCTGCGTGATGCAATATGACGGTGCCAAGGGCTGGCTTGTGGGCAAGGAACATGGCGGCATGGCCGCGATGTTCACCATGATGAACAACGCGCGTTTGGGTGTAGGCGGACAGGGCGTGGGGGCCGCCGAAGGGGCCTATCAGCACGCGCTGGCCTATGCGTTGGAGCGCAAACAGGGCAAGACGCCCTCGGGCACGATCATCGATCACGCGGATGTACGCCGGATGCTGATGAGCATGCGCGCCGACACCTTTGCCGCACGGGCGATCATGCTGGCCAATGCGGCCGCGATCGACATGGGTAACGCTACTGGGGATGCCGAGTGGAGCGCGCGGGCCGCGCTGCTGACACCGATCTGCAAGGCTTTCGGCACCGAGACCGGGATGCGTGTGTCCGAGACCGGCGTGCAGGTGCATGGCGGCATGGGCTTTATCGAAGAAACCGGTGCGGCGCAGTACTACCGCGATGTTCGCGTCACCGCGATCTACGAGGGCACCAATGGCATTCAGGCTATGGACCTTGTCGCGCGCAAGATGATGGACGGCGGCGAGGCGGCCTCGCGCTTGCTGGATGAAATTGAGGATCACGCCGAAGAGGCTCGCGCCACTATGTCCAATCTGGCTGGCCCGGTGTGGGAGGCGACCGAAAGCCTGCGCGAAACCACCGAATGGATCGTGGCGCAGTCCGACATGAATACCCGTTTTGCCGGTGCCGTGCCCTATCTGCACGCCTTCGCTCGCGTTCTGGGCGCACATTACCACCTCAAGGCCGCATTAGCCGAACCCAACGGCCCGCGCTTCAAACTGGCACGGTACTACATCAACGCGCTGCTGCCGGAATATGCCGGTCTGCTGGCGCAGGTACAGAACGGGGCCGGGGACCTTTATTCCCTCAGCGCCGAGGAGTTGGCGGTATAATGGACGGGGACACTCCTTTGGCGATCCGATACCCCTGGCCCGAGCCTCCAGCTCCGGGTGAGGCGGTCGAAGTTGCCGAAGGTGTGTTGTGGATGCGCCTGCCACTGCCCATGGCGCTGGATCACGTCAACATCTACGCTCTTGATGACGGCGATGGCTGGACGGTGATCGACACGGGGATTTCCTCGAACAAGACCCGCCGGGTCTGGGAAACACTCATGGCCGGGCCGCTGGGTGGCAAGCCTGTGACCCGTGTGGTGGTCACGCATCACCACCCAGATCACGTCGGCAATGCGGGCTGGTTCCAGTCCGAGCACGGTGCCGAACTGGTCACAACCCGCACCGCCTGGCTGTTCGCGCGGATGCTACAACTGGATGTGCAGGAAACCTGGCCGCAAGAAACGCTGGACTATTACCGCAGCGCCGGTATGGAGGCCGGCTTTCTAGCTAAACGCATGACCGAACGCCCATTCAATTTCTGCGACACGGTCTATCCGATGCCGTTGGGTTATACCCGCATCAAACAGGGCAGCGTCATCCGCATGGGCGGGCGCGACTGGGACGTGCATATGGGCAATGGCCACGCTCCAGAACACGCCACCTTCTGGAGCCGCGATGACAATCTGGTGATCACCGGCGATCAGATCCTCAGCTCAATCAGCCCCAATTTGGGCGTTTACGTCACCGAACCGATGGCCGACCCGGTGGCCGAATGGCTGGAGGCCTGCGAGCGGCTACAAGGGCTGGCGCGTCCCGATCATCTGGCGCTGGGTGGGCACAAGCTACCCTTCACCGGCCTGCCGCTGCGGATGCGGCAGCTGATCGACAATCACCACGGCGCGTTGGATCGCTTGCAGGGCTACCTGGATTCACCGAAAACCGCGGCCGAGTGTTTTGTTCCGCTTTTTAAACGCCAGATTGGCGCGGGCGAATACGGGCTTGCGCTGGTCGAGGCGGTTGCACATCTGAACCATCTTTACCACATTGGAACCGTGACCCGGACGCGGCGCGCGGACGGGGCCTGGGAGTTTCAGCGCGAAGGGTAACGGCATGCAGGACCAGATAGAAACATCGGCCGAGGCGGCAGAAGCGGCGGCTTTGCCCCGATGCTATGAGGTTCATGCCAACCCGAATGCGAAATCCGGCGCCAAGGACCTGCCCGGCCAACTGCAAAAACCCGTCGCCACCAAAAGCCCAGCACAATGGGCCTATGAGCGGCTGATCCTCTATATTCAGAATTTCGAGCAGACGCTGGATGGCGATCAAGAGGTCGCCATGGGCTTTACCGGCGGCGATGCGGGGGTCATGCGGATTGAGGGCATGGGCTATTTCGATCCCGATATCATCACCTTCTACGGCTCGGACGCGACCGGGGCGCGGACCCAGTTGGTGCAGCATGTCAGCCAGTTGAACGTGATGCTGCGCGCCCTGCCCAAATCGGTCGAGGACAAGCCCGCCAACCGCATTGGCTTCCGGTTGGCAAAGGATCTGGAAGAAAGCTGACAGCCTGACTTGCAATTCACGTCTGCGCAGCCTTGAATGAGTGCACCATTCAAGGGGGTGACGCGTGTCCGATTTCTCAGCCGTTACAAGTGCCTACAAAGGCGCATGGGCACGCCGTCGCGTCTTTGTGCCGATCTATATCGCCGTGCGCCTGTTGCTGGTCGCCCTGATTGCGCCGGGCGTGGCCATCACCGTCAATCTGGCCGTGTCGCTGTCGAACCAGACCGCGCTGACGGATCAGGCCATCGCTGCCTTCATCCTGTCTCCCGTCGGCTTTGTCGCGGCGATTGCCGTGCTCAGCCTGTTTCTGCTGGCCGAGGTGTTCGTGTTCTCGGTCATGGCCGGATCGTTGCGGATGGGCGAATTCGACCCGTGGCGCGCGGGCAGTTCCGCGATCGGTCTGATCCTGTCGCGCCTTCCGGCACTGTTCGGTTTTGCGGTGCGCTTTGTACTGCGGGTTTTGGTACTGATCCTGCCTTTTGCGGTCGTCGCGGCCATGATCGCGTGGTGGACGCTGACCGAATATGACATCAACTACTATCTGACCTTCCATCCGCCCTCCTTCTGGATTGCGGTGGCACTGATCGGCGCCGTGGTGCTGGTCATGGCCTGGGTGCTGATCCGTCGCTTGTCGGCTTGGGCGCTGGGTCTGCATCTGGTCTTGTTCGAAGGTGTTCACCCCGCCCACGCCTTTAACATCAGTGCCATCCGGATGGAGGGCAAACGTGGGCGCCTCAAGATCGAGCTGGCGATCTGGCTGATCCTGCGCGTGATCATTGCTGGCCTGATCGCATGGGTGGCGGGGCAGCTGTTTGCCATCGTGCCGCTGCAGGGGGCCAACCATCTGCGTCTGGCATTGATCTACAGCCTGATGGTGGCCGGTATCTGGTCTTTGGCGGGCCTTGTGCTGGCGGCAACGGCATTGGGTGCGCTGGCGGTGCTGCTGGACGGGTTCTTTGAGATCAGGACCGAGGAACCGCCGCATCCCGAACCTGGTAGTTTTCGTATCCCTTTGTTTGCTGCCCTCGGCGCCGCGGCGGTGGCCGTGCTGATCGGATTGTGGTTCGGGCAACACCTGCTGGAACGCATACAGGCCCCGGACCGGGCCGAGGTGATCGGCCACCGCGGCGCTGCCGCCCTGCGACCCGAGAACACCATGGCCTCGGTAATGAAGGCAATCGAGGACGGGGCCGATTGGGTAGAAATCGATGTGCAGGAATCTTCGGATGACATGGTCATCGTTGCCCATGACAGTGACTTCATGAAACTGGCAGGCGTGAACCTCAAGGTCTGGGACGCCACGATGGACGACATCGCCCAGATCGATATCGGGAGCTGGTTCGGCCCCGAATATGCTGACGAACGCACCCCGACCCTGCGTGAGGTTCTTGAGGCCGCAAAGGGCAAGTCCAAGGTCATTATCGAACTGAAATACTATGGCCACGACGTTGATCTGGAAAACCGCGTGGCGGCAATTGTCGAAGAGCTGGAGATGCAGGACGACATTGCCACCATGTCTCTGAAATACCCTGCGGTGCAGAAGATGAAGGAGCTGCGCCCAGACTGGCGGGCCGGGGTTTTGGCGGCAACGGCGGTGGGCGATTTGACCGGGCTGGAAGGTGACTTCATCGCCGTCAACGCCGCGATGGCGACGCCGGGGCTGGTGCGCTCGGTTCATGCGGCGGGCAAGGATATCTATGTCTGGACGGTCAACGACCCGTTGCAAATGTCGGCTATGGCCTCGATGGGAGTGGACGGGCTGATCACCGACCGCCCTGCGATGGCCAACGAGGTACTGCGGGTGCGCGCCGAAATGGGCCCGGTCGAGCGGCTGCTGCTGTGGTTGGCGACCACCTTCGGCATGTCCGTCGACACACAAGCGATGCGCGATGAAAGCCCGTAATCTGGGCGTGGCCCTCGCGCTGATGGCGGCCCCCGCTGCGGCGCAGGACTTCATGCGCAACATCGAGCTGCCGGCTCACCGTGCCCTGATCGCACAGCGCGGGGACGCGGAACCAACACCGTTCGAAACCGACGGCTGTTCCGGCGGCCTGTCGGCCAGTTGGCGCTTTGTGGCCGAAACCTTTCCCAAGTTCCGCGCCCTCTACGAAAAACACCCTCCATGGGAATACTGCTGCGTGACCCATGACCGCGCCTATCACAATGCGGGTGGGGCGACGCAGGCCGAGGGCAGCTATGACGCGCGCCTGTTAGCGGATGATGCGCTGCGTGCTTGCGTCAAACGGCACGGAAAAGACAACGCCGACGCCTACGCCGAACGGTATGACATGACGCCTGACCAGATTCGCACGGCGCATTCCATAACGGCAGAGGCGATGCATGCGGCGGTGCGGTTGGGCGGTGGGCCCTGTTCCGGCCTGCCCTGGCGCTGGGGTTTCGGGTATCCAGGCTGTTCAGTGTTCCTGCCTACGCCCACTGCGCGCGAATGACGTGGTGACAGGCCCCGGATTTTAGATTATCCAACATCTTAAACACGCGAACTGGGAATCTCTGAACAATGGCTGAATACAAGCACGGCGAAATGGACATCAAAGTCCAAGAAAAAACCTTCCACGGCTTCATCAAGGCCACCACTTGGTGCGTGGTTGCCATCGCGTTCCTCTGCCTGTTCCTGGCGGTCTTCGCCTCTTAATCCGGAACGGGGTTCACCGTGATCAGGATTTTGCTTGCCTGCCTTTTGGCAGCAACCGTTGCTGGCTGCACCGGTTCGCAGCGCCCACAGGCAGATCAGTCGGAAGTCGTGGCACGGTCCTACCGTGACCCCGGCCCCTCGACGCTGACCCTTTATACGATGATCAATACCCGGACCGGTTCGGGTGCACATACGTCATTGATGATCAGCGGCAGTGAGAGAGTGATCTTTGACCCCGCAGGTTCGTTTCGCGCGGATGTGGTGCCGATAAAGAATGACGTGCTTTACGGTATCACTCCAAACGTCGAGCGCGCCTATCGCAGCAGCCATGCGCGCGAGACGCATTTTGCGCGGATTCAAACCATCGAGGTAACCCCGCAGCAGGCCGAGATCGCCCTGCAACTGGCCAAGCAGATGGGGCCGGTGTCCAGCGCGTACTGCGCCAACTCGACATCTCAGCTGTTGCAGCAGGTGCCGGGTTTCGAACAGATCAGCACCACCTTCTACCCGGTCAAACTGTCCGAACAATTCGGAGAGATTCCGGGGGTTGCCACCAGCGAATACCGCGAGAATGACGACGCCGATCTGCAAAAGGGGCTGGCGGCGAACAATGCCGTTCTGAACCAGCAGGACGCAGCCCTAACCCAGTAGATACAGTAGCCCGTAGAGGGTTCCGGCACCAGTGAATATGGCCGCCAGCACGTTCTTGGTAATCAGCCCGACAACCAAAGCGACCGCCGCCGCGGCCATGCGCGGCGCGTCCGGCTGTCCTTCGGTTGCGGTTGGCCATACCACCAGCGGCGCGATCAGCGCTGGCAGGATGGCTACGGCGGTATAGCGCAGGTGACGCAGCAGCCAGGGTGGCATCGGGCGGTCTCCGACCAGACCGATGAAGACAAAACGCAGGGCGTAGCTGCCCACTGCCAGACCTATGATAATGGTCCAGATTGTCACGGCATCGACTTGATTCATGTCTCGGTCTTTCGGCGTTCTGTGACCAGTTCAGCCTGTGCGCCTGCGATCATCCCGGCACAACCTGCGATCAAAAGGCCCAGATTGTACGGAAGGGCCACCGTCAGCAATGAAACGGCAATGGCAACCAACGCGGCGATCACGTGGGGCAGGGTCCGCATCATCGGGCCGATCATGGCCAGAAAGGTAATTGGCAGGGCGAAGTCCAGCGCCCAGCTTTCGGGAATGCGCGTCCCCAGCACCGCGCCCAGATAAGTTGCCAGAATCCAAAGCGGTGTAATCGGAGTGACAGAACCCACGAAATAGGCCATGCGTTGGGGGACGGTCATCCTCGGTTCTTTCTCGAACTGCACGATTGAGCAGGCATAGGACTGATCGACCGTCAGATAGGCCGCGCAGGCCCTCTGCCATAGCGGGGCGGCGCCCAGAAACGGCGTCAGTGAGGCGGAGTACATTGCCATCCGCAGGTTCACCGCCAGCGCCGAGATCAGAATGATGGCCGTGGGGGTCTGGTCCTGCAACAATTGCAGGGCGGCGAATTGCGCAGCCCCGGCAAAGACGGTTGAGGTGAGCATCATGGTCTGCACGATATCCAGACCGGCTTCTGTGGCAAAAACACCGAACAGGGTACCGAAGGGGATTGCGACAAAGATGAACGGTGACCCGTCGCGAAAACCCTTCCAAAAGTATGACTTGGATGTGGTGTCTGCCATGGCTAAATCCTATGGTGTTGCCCGCAGCACTAACGGTCTTGGGAAAGGGTTGCAATTGGCCACAGAACTGGATGTCTCGGACTACATCATTGCCCCCGACCCCGGCGCGGCTCGTCTGACCCGTGCGGTCGAAGGCGTCGACCAGAATGGCGAGATCAGCCAGATCTCGGTGGTCGAAGAACGCCCGCTGACGATTTTCCTCAACGCGCAGGAAATAGTGACGGCAATGACTATCGGCGATTACCCGGAGTATCTGGCGCTGGGGTTCCTGCGCAATCAGGGCATGTTGCTGGCTGATGATGAAATCACACGCGTTGATTACGATGACGATCTGGAAACCGTCATCGTTCGCACCGCCCGACAGACGTCCTATGAGGACAAGCTGAAGAAAAAGACCCGCACCAGCGGCTGCGCCGTTGGCACGGTTTTCGGCGACATGATGGAAGGTTTGGAGGACGTCCGTCTGCCGCAGATTCAGGTACGCACCTCGTGGCTTTACGATCTGGCCGCCAAGATCAACCGCACCCCATCGCTCTATCTTGAGGCCGGGGCGATCCACGGCACGGTCTTGTGCCGCGAGAATCGCCCGCTGGTTTATATGGAGGACGTGGGCCGCCACAACGCGGTCGACAAGATCGCCGGCTGGATGCTGTCCGAGGGCGAGGCGGCGGGTGACAAGATCCTCTACACCACCGGGCGTCTGACCTCGGAAATGGTGATCAAGACAGCAATGATGGGCATCCCGGTGCTGGCGTCCCGCTCGGGCTTTACAGCCTGGGGCGTCGAGATCGCCCGCGAGGTCGGCCTGACCCTGATCGGCCGCATGCGCGGGCAACGGTTCGTGTGCCTGTCCGGTGAGGACCGCCTGCTGCGCGATGTGGACCCGGCGACGGTAGCGGTAGAAGACAAGAAACACAGACGGAAGGGTGCGGAGTAGACTTTGACTTACAATTTCCATTTGTCGGAACAAATTGACGAACGGACTCTGATTAGGGCCTTGAGTAAGCGCAGACAAAAAGGCCTAGGTGAGGAGAATTCCATAGGCATACTTGTACTCGGCGTCTTGAGAGGGATTCTTGTCGCAGCCGGTGGTGTTGTTTTCGCGTTTATTGCGTTTCGTGCTTTCGGCGCTCTTCCTGGTATACAAGGTCTGTATGCACCCCTGTTGGGGGCGTTGCTTGGTGGTGTTGTCTTATTCTTGCCCGAACGTTTCTCAATAAAACGGCGAGCCAGACGGTTACTATCCTCGCCGATGTACAACGATGGAACTGAGTTCGTTTTTTCACCCCACGGTTTGGGTTTGCAATCGCCCAATGTGACATGGAATGTGTCTTGGCGTGCCGTTGAGGATATCATCGAAGACAGGGCCCGGTTTATTTTTTTTGCAGGCGAGATCGTGTTCGTGCTTCCCAAACAACTTTTGAGTCCAGAGGAATCCAGCCATTTCATTCAGACGATTTCGGGGTGGCGGTCTGAAGAGAATATCAAATGACCAATCCTCTCGGCGTTATACTGGCAGGTGGTCTAGCAACCCGTATGGGTGGCGGCGACAAGGGTCTGCTGCAGATTGGCGGACAGAGCCTGCTGTCTCATGTCATTGACCGACTGGCCCCGCAGGTGGACGGTCTGGCACTAAACGCCAATGGCGACCCCGCGCGGTTCACTGACTTGAATCTGCCAATTCTGCCCGACACGATCGAAGGGTTCGCAGGCCCGTTGGCGGGCGTTCTGGCGGGGCTGGATTGGGCGGCAGAGCAGGGGGCGGACAGTATCGTCACCGCCGCCGCTGACACGCCGTTCTTTCCGCGTGATCTGGTGGCCCGCCTGACGCAGGCCGCCGAGGGTCAGGCGCATCCGCTGGTTCTGGCGACCACACCACGCACCGGCGATGAGGCGCTGAAATCAGGCGGGGGCAAACGCATCAACCGGCACCCGACATTTGGGCTCTGGCCGGTGGCGCTACGCGATGATCTGCGCGATGCGTTGAACGACGGGCTGCGCAAAGTCGTGCTGTGGACCGACAAACATGGCGGGCGCGAGGCGCTGTTTCCGGCCGACCCGTTCGATCCCTTCTTCAACGTCAACACGCCCGACGATTTGGCACGGGCGGAAAAGCTGCTGGAGCAGGCATGAGAGTCTACGGCGTCACCGGTTGGAAAAACGCGGGAAAAACCGGGCTGATGGAGCGGCTGGTGACTGAGATCACCGGGCGCGGCTTCTCGGTTTCGACGGTCAAACACGCCCATCACAGGGTTGATGTCGATCAGCCAGGCACCGACAGTTATCGCCACCGTGCCGCCGGCGCGTCCGAGGTGCTGCTGGCCTCGGGCCAGCGCATCGCCATCATGCAGGAGTTGCGTGGCGCGCCCGAGCTGTCTCTGGCCGAGCTGCTGGCGCGCTTGTCACCTGTTGATCTGGTGCTGATCGAGGGATTCAAACGCGAAGGCCATCCCAAGGTCGAGGCATTTCGGGCCGAGGCTGGAAATCCGTTGATGGCACCGGAAAACGCAACCATCCGCGCTGTGGCCAGTGATACGCCGCTGACCGCGGATTGCCCTGTCTTCGATCTGGATGACACCGCCGCAATCGCGGATTTCATCCTGCAGGAGGTCGGATTATGACCAAACCAAACATCGCACCGCCGCCCCTGCGCAACGATTGTTTTGCGTTGCCCGCCGGTGTGAACTGGACCCCGGTAGACGACGCGCTCGGTCTGCTGCGCAAGCGGTTGACGGTGGTGAAGTGTGCCGAAACCCTGCCGCTGGAGCAGGCAACGGGACACATTCTGGCCGAAGGCGTCATTGCCAAACGCTCAAACCCGCCGCTGCCGAATACGGCGGTGGACGGCTATGGTTTCACCGGTGCCGCGCCCGAGGGGCCGCAGGTGATGCCCTTGCATCCGGGGCGTGCAGCGGCGGGTATTCCGTTTGACGGCACGGTACCCGACGGCCATGCGCTGCGCGTGCTGACCGGCGCGGCCCTGCCTGCGGGTGTGGATACGGTCATTCTGGAGGAAGACGTAACCGTTAAAGAGGGCCACATCGCCTTTCACGGCCCATTGAAATACGGCGCCAACACGCGCCGCGCAGGCGAGGATGTGGCCGAGGGCGATCCGGTCCTGCCCGCCGGACGCAGGTTGACACCCGCCGATCTGGCCTTGCTTTCCGCGACGGGTCTTGCCGAGGTGCGCGTCCGTGAAACACTGCGGGTGGCCGTTTTGTCCACAGGGGACGAATTGGTCGAACCCGGAGAACCCGCCGGTCCGGGCCAAATATTCGACGCCAACCGCCCGATGCTGTTGTCGCTGATCGCCCGCATGGGGTTTCAGCCCGTGGATATGGGGCGTGTTGAAGACGACCGCGATGCCTTGCGCGACCGCCTGAACCGGGCGGCAAAGCAGGCGGACGTGATCCTGACCAGCGGCGGGGCGTCGGCGGGGGACGAAGATCACGTCTCGGCCCTGTTGCGGCAGGCGGGTGCAATGCAGGAATGGCGGATCGCGCTGAAACCCGGGCGGCCTCTGGCGTTGGGGATGTGGGACGGAACACCAGTGTTCGGCCTGCCTGGCAATCCGGTGGCGGCCATGGTCTGCACGCTGATCTTTGCCCGCCCCGCACTGGGCCTGATGGCGGGTGAAGGCTGGCAGGATCCGCAAGGCTTCGATCTGCCCGCCGCGTTCGAGAAACGCAAGAAACCGGGTCGCCGCGAATATCTGCGCGCCCGCGTCCGGGATGGCCAGGCCGAAGTGTTCGCCTCGGAAGGGTCGGGCCGGATCAGCGGGCTAAGCTGGGCCGAGGGGCTGGTCGAGATCGAGGACGGCGCGCGCCATATCAAGCCCGGCGATATGGTCCGGTTCATTCCCTACGGGAGCTTTGGGTTGTGACATTCAGAGTAGAGCAGGGCTTCTCTGAGACGGAACGGGTAACGGCCGCCGCACTGTTCTGGCAGGCTTTTTCAGCCAAGCTGCACAAGGTCATGGGGCCGGAGAAAAAGGGTCTGGCCTTCATAGAACTTGTCATAAACCCGCAATTTGCCCTTGTCGCGCGGGACAGTTCAAACCAGATGCTGGGGTTGGCCGGTTTCAAGACCAAGGACGGTGGGCTGGTCGAAGGCAGCCTGTCCGATATGGCAAAGATTTATGGCTGGTTTGGCGGCACATGGCGCGGTCTGGTGCTGAGCGTTCTGGAGCGCGATTTACAACCCGGCGTGTTTCAAATGGACGGTATCTTTGTCGCTGCAAAGGCGCGCGGACAGGGGGTCGGAACCGCGCTGCTCTCTGCGATCAAGGATGAGGCTCGCAAATCGGGTATGTCAGAGGTGCAGCTGGACGTAATTGATACCAACCCGCGCGCAAAGGCCTTGTACGAACGCGAGGGCTTCAGTGCCGTCAGCAATGAAGAGACCGGACCGTTCCAGTTTTTGTTCGGCTTCAACAGCGCCACGCGCATGAGCTGGGCGGTTACCGCGCCTTAGTCAAACGTCCCGGCCACACGCCCCAACAGCATGAAGGCCCGTGCCGTGCGGGTTTCGCCAAGGGCGGTCAGGTCGGCATCGCTGGCCTCGGGCTCGAAGGTCACGATCATGTGATCGAAGCGGCGCAGGAAATGATGCGCGGCGTCGCGGAAGATCGGGTCCTGTTTCATCCGTGCCGCTGTCAGCGCCAGCGAGGACCGGTCGCGGATGCCGCCCAATGCGGCCACCGAACGCCCGCGCGCGCCTTGAGCGAACTGCCGCCAGACCTCGGGCCGGGCCATGTCGGGACGCAGATCATCCATATAGATGCCTTCCTGGCTAAGCAGGGTCAGCACGTCTTGCGAGGCCTGCACCAGCTGCGCGGTTTTGCGGTCCTTCAACGCCAGACGTAGGGCGTTGAACCCCTCGGTATCGTCCTGCGTTTCGGGGAAGTTCAGCGCGCGGATGAAGACATCGGTACTGAGTGGCGGCGCGATATCTCCGGCCTGCGTGCCCAGTTCCAGCGTTGTCTGGTCGCCAGTGCTGTTGGAAGCCGCCGTTCGCGCAGGTTCCGTGCGTTTGGTCGAGAACGTCGCCAGAGCGCTTTCAGTTTTTTTTGCCGCTTGGGCGATTTCGTCCAGTTTCTTTCTGACTGCCGGTTCATAGGAACTGGCCGCACGCTGTTGCTGTATGACATATGTCTGCCGGATCGCGTCGATCGCCGTCTGCAGACGTTCGCTTTCCTCGCGCATCACACGGCTGGCCCGCATCGCGGTGGCGGCAACCCAGATCATCGCCACCGGCATGAACACCGCCAGCAGGGTCACGACGAACCCACCGCCCTGCGTCTTGCCGGGCAGCACCAGAAATACCACCGAAACCACCAGCCAGATCACGCTGAGCACGATGGCCGCGATCTCGATCTCGGTCACCACCGGGCGCGAAGGCTTGTCGTAGATGCCCAGCGAGGTCGGTCGCTCGGGTTCCTGCTCAGGTGAGGGCTCGGACATTGGGACGCTCCGGTCAGGCGTACTCGATACTCAGAATTTCGTAAGACCGCACGCCGCCGGGGGTGCGAACCTCGACACTGTCACCTTCGTCCTTGCCGATCAGGGCGCGGGCGATGGGCGACTTGATGTTGAGCAAACCGTTTTCGATATTGGCCTCGTACTCACCCACGATCTTCCAGGTCTTTTCCTCGTCGGTGTCCTCATCGACCAGCGTGACCCTGGCGCCAAATTTGATCGCACCAGACAGTTTGGCGGGGTCGATCACATCGGCCAGCGACAGGATGCCTTCCAGCTCTTTGATGCGACCTTCGATAAAGCCCTGCTTCTCGCGCGCCGAGTGATACTCAGCGTTTTCCTTCAGGTCGCCCAGTTCGCGCGCTGTGGCGATGGCTTCGATGATCGCGGGGCGCTCAACGGATTTCAGTTTTTTCAGCTCTGCCTCGAGCGCGGCATTGCCCGCAGGCGTCATGGGAATCTTTTCCATACTATTGTCGTCCACGCAAAAAGTGATGCGCCCCGCCGCATGAGACAAGCGTCGGGGCGATTTGATGGGTCGTCAAATACCTGACCTAAATGAGGCGTGAATTGCAAGGGGGCTTGGTCGCGCGACGCGCGGATTACGGCCTATGGTGTGCGGGAAAAGTCTGAATCGCCAACACCCTGCTGCGTTTCGCGCTCGCGGGACATTGGCGATGAAGAATCTGTCAGGGGTTTCCCGGAATACCTTAATCGTAGCTAATCACTTCGAATTCGATGTCATTGTCGTCATTGAAGTAGAACCGTCGGCCCGGTTCGTAATCGGCGTGGGATTTGGGGGTGAACCCTGCGTCGATCACTTTCTGTTCGGTGGCGTCAATGTCTTCGACCAGCACGCCCACATGGTTCAGACCGCCAACGATGTCATAGCTGCTTTCGCCCGAGGGTTTCGGATCGCTGGGCGCATAGAGCGCCAGATAGGTATGCTTGCTGCCCACGTGCACGGTGTATCCGCCCGCGATGGCCGGACCTTCCCAGCGGGTTTTCCAGCCGAACACCTTATGCATCCACGCGGCTGAAGCCTGCGGGTCGCGGACGGTGAAATTGGTATGTTCAAGCGTCGCCATCATGGGATCTCCTTTGCGAATTGAGGCTTGTCCCGACTCACAGTAATTTCTAAACCTAACTTTAGGTCAAGATATTTTGCGAGGGCGAAATGGCGTTATCCGAAGGCTTGGCGATCGGCGCATTGGCAAAGCGCACCGGATTGGCGGTTTCCGCCATTCGTTATTACGAGGCGCAGGGGCTGATCTCGCCCTGGCGCAACGCAGGCGGTCAGCGGCGGTATCAGCGTGCCGATATCCGACGGCTGAGCTTTGTCATGATCGCCCAGCAATTCGGACTGACCCTGCCCGAGATTCGCGAGGTACTGTCTGGCCTGCCCGGAAACCGTACGCCGACACCGAAAGACTGGCAAAAGATCAGTATCGGTCTGCGGTCTCATCTGGACCAGCGAATCGATACCCTGATGCGGTTGCGCGACAATCTGGACGGCTGTATCGGGTGTGGTTGCCTGAGCTTGCCGAAATGCGCCCTTTATAATCCCGATGACCGCGCCAAATCCCATGGTAGCGGTCCCAGATACCTCATGGGGGACGCTCCCGAGGCATAACTGCCGCATTGCAGCAATGTTACGCCGTGTTTTGATTGACCAAGGTCTTTCAGACCATGTAATCAGCCGTGAAACAATATTGCGCAGACCACGCAGTGAAAGCGCCAATTCGGAAAGTTAGCTAAGGAGCCCGCGATGGCCGAGATTGAACGCGAAGCGATGGAATACGATGTGGTGATCGTGGGTGCAGGCCCCGCGGGCCTGTCGGCGGCCATCCGTCTGAAACAGCTGGACGCGGACCTGAACGTCGTTGTTCTGGAAAAGGGTTCGGAAGTGGGCGCGCATATCCTGTCGGGTGCGGTGTTGGACCCCTGCGGCCTGGACGCGCTGATCCCGGACTGGAAGGAAAAAGGCGCGCCGCTGAACGTGCCGGTGCACGAAGACAATTTCTATATGCTGGGTGAGGCGGGTAAAATCCGCATCCCCAACTTCCCTATGCCGCCGCTGATGAACAACCATGGCAACTACATCGTCTCGATGGGTAATGTCTGCCGCTGGATGGCCGAACAGGCCGAAGAGCTGGGTGTGGAAATCTTCCCCGGAATGGCCTGTTCCGAACTGGTCTATGGCGACAATGGCGAGGTCAAAGGCGTGGTGGCCGGTGTGTTCGGTCTGGAACCCGACGGATCCTACGGTCCGGGCACCGAGCCGGGCATGGAACTGCACGGCAAGTACGTCTTCCTGTCAGAAGGTGTCCGTGGTTCGCTGTCAAAAGAAGTCATCGCCAAGTACGACCTGTCTGCGGGCAAAGAACCGCAGAAATACGGCGTCGGTATGAAAGAGATTTGGGAGGTCGACCCGGCCAAGCACAAGGAAGGCACGGTCACGCATACCATGGGCTGGCCTCTGGGCAGCAACGCGGGTGGAGGATCGTTTATCTATCACCTTGAAAACAATCAGGTCTATGTCGGTTTCGTGGTTCACCTGAACTACAAGAACCCGCACCTGTATCCCTACATGGAATTCCAGCGCTTCAAGCATCACCCGATGGTGGCTGAGCTGCTGAAAGGCGGCAAGCGCGTGGCTTACGGTGCCCGTGCAATCACCGAAGGTGGCTATCAGTCGATGCCTAAACTGGTCGCCCCCGGCGTGGCGCTGCTAGGCTGCTCGGCGGGCATGGTCAACGTGCCACGCATCAAGGGCAACCACAACGCCATGCTGTCGGGCAAGGCAGCTGCTGAAGCCGCATATGACGCTATCAAAGCCGATCGTTCGGGTGATGAACTGACTGCCTATGAGGCCGACGTGCACGATGGCCCCATTGGTAGCGACCTCAAAAAGGTGCGCAACGTCAAGCCGCTTTGGTCGAAATACGGCCTGACTGCCTCGCTGGTGCTGGGCGGCATGGACATGTGGACCAACACACTGGGCTTCTCGCTGCTGGGCACGCTGGGCCACGGCAAGAACGACGCGCAATCGACCGAAGAGGCCAGCAAGCACCAGCCCATCGACTATCCCAAACCCGATGGTACGCTGTCCTTCGACCGTCTGACCAACGTCTCGTTTGCGATGACCAACCATGAGGAAAGCCAGCCCTGCCATCTGAAACTGACCGATCCGGACATCCCGGTGAAGGTCAACCTGCCCAAGTTCGACGAACCGGCGCAGCGCTATTGCCCGGCGGGTGTGTACGAGATGGTCGAAGATGAGAACGGCTCGCGATTCGTCATCAACTTCCAGAACTGCGTGCATTGCAAAACCTGCGATATCAAGGACCCCAGCCAGAATATTACCTGGACCACGCCGCAGGGAGGGGATGGCCCGAACTATCCCAACATGTAAGCGAAAATCCGGGCACTGGCAGGGTCGTGAAGGCTCTGCCATTGCCTCTTGCCTACCAAAGCCCTAGCTTATTGCGCAGACAAGAATAGCAAGGCAGGATTGTGGTGGTTTCTCTGGTTCGTCGCGCAGCGCTGGCTGTGCTGTTCACCTCGTCTTTTGTTTTTCCGGTTCAAGCGGATACGGGGTCTGGCGCTTATCTGGCCGGCCGTCAGGCGATTTACGAGAACGACTATACCGCGGCCGAGAAATACTATGCCCGGGCCCTGCAGGCCGATCCCGAAAATGCGACGTTGTTGGAAAGCGTTGTCGTCGCGCGCTTGTCCTTGGGCGAAGTGCAGCGCGCGCTTCCGGTTGCACAGGCCATCGAGGATATGGGCCTGCCCAGCCAGGCGGCGCGGATGGTGATTACTGCCAACCTGGTGGCCGAGGGCAAACTGGACGACCTATTGGCTCTGGATCATGAAACACAGGGCGTGGGGCCTCTGGTTGATGGTCTGATGAAGGGCTGGGCCTATATGGGGCAGGGCGCCATGACCCGCGCTTTGGAGCAATTCGATGAGGTTGCCACGCAGGACGGGCTGCGGGACTTTGCGCTGTACCACAAAGCGTTGGCACTGGCGTCGGCGGGTGATTTCGAAGGCGCAGAAGAGGTATTCACGGCGCATAACGGTGCTGTGTCTCGCTTTTCACGCCGCGCGGCCCTGGCCCGGGCCGAGGTTCTTTCGCAACTGGATCGCCACGATGAGGCGCTGCAATTTTTAGCAGAGGTTTTTGCCGCTGGCAGCGATCCGTCCATCGAAGGCTATGCCTCACGACTGAGCGCCGGTGAAACGCTGCCGTTCACCCATGCGCAATCAGCACAGGATGGCATGGCCGAAGTGTTCTTTTCCGTGGGCGCCGCGCTGAGCAATGAGGCTGCCGAGAACTACGTTTTGCTTTACGTGCGCATCGCCGCGTTTCTACGGCCCGGCCACGTGGACGCAATCCTGCTCAGCGCCGAGTTGCTGGACGGGCTGGAGCAATATGATCTGGCGGTGGACGCTTATCGCAAGGTTCCGCCCAGCAGCAGCGATTACCACGCCGCCGAACTGGGACGGGCCGAAGTGCTCAGCCGGTGGGGCAAGAAAGATGCTGCGGCCGAAGTGCTGCAGACGCTCGCCAGCCAGAGCCCGGATCTGCCCAGCGTGCATGTGGCGCTGGCCGATCTGCAGCGCCAGCAAGAGGAATACGCGGCAGCCGTCGCATCCTATGACAGGGCAATCGAGCTGACCGAGGGCGCCTCGGGCGGCAACTGGTTCCTGCATTATGCCCGTGGTATCTCGCACGAACGGCTGAAGAACTGGGATCAGGCCGAGGGCGATTTCCGCCGCGCATTAGAACTGAATCCGGACCAACCTCAGGTGCTGAATTATCTGGGGTACTCGCTGGTTGAACGGCAGGAAAAGCTGGATGAGGCGCTTGATATGATCGAACGCGCCGTCGCCGCACGACCTGACAGTGGCTATATCGTCGACAGTCTGGGCTGGGTCCTGTTTCGTCTGGGCCGCTATGACGAGGCGGTCGAGCATATGGAGCGAGCGGTCGAACTGATGCCGGTTGACCCAGTAGTGAATGACCATCTGGGTGACGTTTACTGGGCCGTCGGCCGTGGGCGTGAGGCCGAATTCCAATGGAGCCGCGCCCTGTCCTTCATCGACCCGTCAGATACGGATGGCGAGGCCGACCCCGAGCGCATCCGCCGCAAGCTGGAAATTGGGCTAGACGCGGTTCTGGCCGAAGAGGGGGCCGAACCGCTGAAGGTCGCCAATGGCAATTAAGGCCTTCGCGCCAGCCAAGATCAACCTTACCCTGCATGTGACCGGCCAACGGGCGGACGGCTATCACCTGCTGGATTCTCTGGTGGTCTTTGCAGACATCGGCGACACGCTGGTGTTCACACCGGGCTCCGAATTGTCAATGATGGTCACCGGTGAACACGCGGTGGGCGTGCCCGCGGACAACCGCAATCTGGTCTGGAAAGCCGCCGAGGCCGCGGGCTGGACCGGGCATATCGATTTGAAAAAGGTGCTGCCCCATGGCGGTGGGATCGGAGGCGGGTCATCGGACGCTGCGGCGACGCTGAGAATGATCGCGGATCAAGGAGCGACCGTCTCGGCAGACGTAGCATTGTCTTTGGGTGCGGACGTTCCTGTCTGCATGTTGGCTTCCGGCGTGCGGATGCGCGGTATTGGCGAGCATTTGAATCCGATCACATTGCCCCCATTGCCCGCCCTGCTGGTGAATCCCGGCGTCGAAGTGCCCACAGGCGCAGTGTTCTCGGCTTTGGACAATTGTGACAACCCGTCCATGCCAGGCATGATCCCATCATTCGACACGCCTGAGGTCTGTGCTGCGTGGTTGCGGGATCAGCGCAATGATCTTGAGCCGCCCACCACCGGGCTGGCCCCGGATGTGGCACGTGTGCTTGAGGAACTGGCGGAGACCAAACAAGCTCTTCTGGCCCGCATGTCGGGCTCAGGCTCGACCTGTTTCGCTTTGTATCCAACGATGAAAGACGCGCATTTTGCGGCTTATGAGATCGGTGCGGCCCATCCCGATTGGTGGTGCCGCGCGACGCAGCTTAATTGAGGCGCGAGACCACGTAGTCGGCCAGATCGCGCAGCAGGGTGCGGATCTCGTGATCGGGCAGGGCGTCCAGCGAAGCCTTGGCTTTGGCGGCCCATCCGAACGCATCCGCGCGGGTAGCGTCCAGAGTGCCGTATTTACCCATCAGGCTCAATGCGTGATCAAGATCGCCATCTTCCTGACGGCCCCGGCCAATGGTGCGTTCCCAAAAGGCGTGTTCCTCGGGGGTTGCTTGCGCCACGGCCTTGATTACCGGCAGGGTCAGTTTCCGCTCACGGAAGTCGTCACCGACGTTCTTGCCTGTGGCCTTACTATCGCCCTGATAATCCAGCAGATCATCCGCGATCTGGAAGGCAATACCCAACGCGTCGCCATAGTCATACAACGCCTTGACCTGTTCCTCGGATGCTCCGGCGATGACGCCGCCTACCTCTGTCGCGGCCGAGAACAGGGCGGCCGTCTTGCCGCGCACGACCTGCAGGTAAATTGCCTCATCCGTGCCCAGATCGGTGGCGGCTGTCATTTGCAGCACTTCGCCCTCGGCGATCGTGGCCGAGGCATTGGCCAGAATGTCCAGGACCCGCAGCGATCCGGTCTCAACCATTAGCTGGAAGCTGCGGGAAAACAGGTAATCACCGACCAGAACGCTGGATTTATTGTCCCACAGCAGGTTCGCCGTGGGTCGCCCACGCCGTTGGGCGCTTTCATCCACCACATCGTCATGCAGCAGCGTGGCGGTGTGGATGAATTCGACCGTCGCCGCCAGCCGCACATGGTGGTCGCCCGGGTAACCGAACAGGCGGGCCGTCGCCAGCGTAAGCATCGGGCGCAGGCGCTTACCACCGGCCTCGACCAGATGTGCGGTCACTTCGGGAATGCGCGGCGCATGTTCTGAGGCCATGCGCGTGCGGATCAGCTCGTTGACTGCGCCCATTTCACCAGCCAGAATTTCCGCCAGCCGTTCATGCGGTTTCGTGATCGTGTCGATTTCCATCACACTCCTGATACAAGGCTCGACTTTCAGCGTACCTTGCCCTTACATCCGTCCCATGAAAGAACTTTTGCGCAGCACCGATCCAACGATCCTAGCCTTTGCTTCGGCCCTTCTTGAGGGCGAGGATATAGACTGCTTTCAGATGGACGTAAATATGAGCATCCTCGAGGGCGGCATCGGAATCTTCCCGCGCCGCCTGATGGTGCGTGCGGATGACCTGAACCGCGCTGAAAGAGTGATGCGCGACAACGAGATACCGTTGGGACGATGAACCTGTTCCCCAATAGTGATTTGACTTGTAACGACTTTTTAAACGGGCGTGTGCGCCTGTGGCAACCGCGTTCCGGCTATCGCGCCGGGGTGGATCCGGTGCTGTTGGCGGCGTCGGTTCCGGCGACACGTGGTCACACCGTGCTGGAACTGGGCTGTGGGGCCGGGGCTGCAATCCTGTGCCTGTTGGTCCGTGTGTCGGGGCTGCAAGGGGTCGGGGTGGAGCTGCAAGCGCCCTATGCCGACCTGGCGCGCCGAAACGCGGTGGAAAACGGTGCGTCGCTGGAGGTGATCGAAGCAGACCTAAGTGCTCTTCCTGCCGACTTGAAACAGAGACAGTTCGACCACGTGATTGCCAATCCGCCCTATTATCGCGCCGGGGCGCATAGCCGTGCCGCGGATAAAGGGCGTAGCGTGGCTTTGGGGGAAGAGACTCCTTTGGCCGATTGGTTCGACGTTGCCGCCAAACGCCTCGCACCGCGCGGGTACCTGCATATGATCCAAAAGTCCGACCGTTTACCCGACATGCTGGCAGCTTGTGCAGGGCTTCTGGGGTCGGTCGAGGTGCTGCCCCTGGCCGCCCGTACCGGTCGCGCTGCCGAATTGGTGATTTTACGGGCCAGAAAGGGAGGGCGGGCAGCATTTCGGCTACACGCACCACTGATTTTACACGCGGGCGACCGGCACGAAAAAGACGGTGAAAGCTATACGACTCAGGTCTCTGCCGTGCTACGCGACGGGGCCGCGATCTGCGGCATTTTCGACCGATAGGCAGTAACCAGCCGAATTTGTCGGATTTGTGACAGAATCTGTGCGTATGCAGCGTGACAGGGTGGAAACGATGTGGTCAACTTCTTACGTGAAACTCAGACACCAACAGAGGAGTATCGCCATGAGCGTGAGCGCACACCTGACCGAACTGAAGAAAAAACACGAATCTCTCGGTCTTGAAGTTGAACAAGCCCAACGCTCGCCTGGCATCGACGATCTCCATATTGCTCAGCTTAAAAAGCAGAAGCTTAGGCTTAAGGAAGAGATCGAGCGACTGTCGAACTAGCGTCTTATACTGGCCCGCGCGGCAATCGCCGCGCCACCAGTGATGAACACGGCCGCGATCGCCAAACCCCAGGACGGGGCGGCGATCCCGGCCACAACCAAAGCCAGCGTAGACAACAGGGGTGCCGCGTAGGACGCCGTGCCCAGCATCTGAATGTCGCCCTGCTTGACCCCGATATCCCACACATAGAACGCCAGCCCAACCGGCCCCAGCCCTAGTGCTGCAACCGAGGCCCAGCCGATGACGGTGCTTGGCCAGACGGTCTCCTCAATGGCCAGATGCAACAGGCCCGAGGCGATGGCTGTGATCATGCAGAACACGGCAACAGAACTGGTTGGCGTATCCCCCAAACGGCGTGACAGGACCGAATAGCCTGACCATGTCAGGGCGCATAGCAGCGCCAGCCCATAGCCGGGCAGGTGATCGGACTGAAACCCCATACTGCCGCCCCCCGCAATGATCACAGCAGCGCCGGTAAAACCAAGGCAGGCACCGATTAAATGCCCGATGCGCAGATGCTCACCCGGCAGCAGCCCGGAAAACAGCACGATCAGCAATGGCCAGAGATAGGCAATCAATCCGGCCTCGGCTGCGGGGGCCATACGCAGGGCCGAGAAATACAGTGCGTGGTACCCGAACAGCCCGATGGTGCCGAACAGGTATGTCGTCCACGGTACAGCGCGCAACTGGCGCAACCCGCCGCTGGCCCATGTCCAGATCAGGCCCAGAGTACCTCCAACCGAAAAGCAGATGGCGTTCAGCAGCAAGGGCGGGGTCGGAGATGATCCGACGGTGAACAAGGCCAGCAAGGCCCACAGCAAAACGGCGATAAACCCGATGGCTGTTGCGCGTGTTCTGGTCATGGGGCAGGGACATCTTCCACCGGAATGATCTTGAATTCGTTCGAGATATGCGCGGTTTTCTCGATCTCGGCAACGAACCAATCCCGAAAGGCCGCGATCTGGGGCCGGTTTTCGGCACCGGGCAGGCACAGAAATCGGAATCGTCCGCGAGTCTCGATGGCAACTTTGAAGGGGGCAACCAGTCGCCCCTCGGTCATGTCTTTCAGGATTATGGCGCGGCGGCCCAGCACCACGCCAACCCCCGCAACAGCGGCATCAATCGCGTGATCGGCGTTCGAGAATCTCGCTCCATGTTCGGGTGTGAAATCGATCCCCACAGCCCGGAACCATGTTGGCCAGTCGCAGCGTGGCCTGAGGAACGCAATCGAGTCGTCATGGATCAACGGAGCGTCCTTCAGGCTCTCGGGGGTTGGATAGCGCTCGGCCAGTTCCGGGGTCATGACCGGGGTCAGCCATTCTTTGCGAACGGGAACCGAGTACAACCCCTCATCCGGGCCATAGCCGAAGCGAATGGCCACATCCACATCATCACGTTCCAGATCCATGATCCGCAGGGTGGCCGAAAACTTCAGGTCAATCTCAGGATGCGTCCGCGCAAAGTCATAGAGCCGTGGTGCCAGCCACTTGGCCGTCAGGGCTGGGCCTGCGGTCACCGTCAGGCTGGTGTCGTTGCCTTGCCGTCTGGTCGTCTGCCACGCGGCCTGCAGAGTGGCGAACCCTTCGGCCGCTCCGGGGGCCAAGGTGCGCCCCGCCTCGGTCAGTTCCACTGCGCGATTCAGGCGGCGAAACAAGGGGCGACCCAGATGCTCTTCCAGCGATTTGATCTGAAAGGACAGAGCGGCGGGCGTGACGTGCAGCTCTTCTGCGGCCTTGGCAAAAGACATGTGCCGCGCAGCTGCATCAAAGGCGCGTAAGGCGGTAAGAGGGGGTAGATAGTCACTCATTCGGATAAGATTTACTTAACTGAGACGGTTATAAAGCTCGTTTGTCTGCTATTTTTGTAGGCTTCATATTGGGATCAAGTCAAATGAACTGTTCTGAAAAAAGGAAATCGCCATGATCGAAGCGACTACGAATCCCGCCGCCGCCCGCGCTTTTCGGCGCGCCCATCAGGAACGGGCCCGTGTCATCAATGAAGTGCTGAACTGGTTGTTCGGTTCCCGCTGAGCGCAGCGCGCGCGTTCTTACGGGATACAAAAGGGCCGGTCCATATGGACCGGCCCGATTTCTTGCTGGATGGTCGGATCAGACGAAGAACTGCGCACCGTTGGCCGAAATAGTCGAGCCGTTGATGAATTGAGATTCGTCGGATGCCAGGAAAGCCACGCATCGGGCGATTTCTTCGGGCTCACCCAGACGTCCGGCCGGAATCTGGCCGATGATGGATTCACGAACTTTTTCAGGAACCGCCATGACCATCTCGGTCGCGATGTAACCGGGGCAGATCGCGTTGGCGGTGATCCCCGCGCGCGCACCTTCCTGCGCCAGCGACTTCACGATGCCCAGATCGCCCGCCTTGGTCGCGGCGTAGTTCACCTGAGCGAACTGCCCTTTTTGACCGTTAATCGAGCTGATGACGATCACGCGGCCAAACTTACGCTCGCGCATACCGGGCCAGACGGGGTGGACAGTGTTGAACACGCCGGTCAGGTTGGTGTCGATCACGTCTTTCCACTGATCGGGGGTCATCTTGTGGAAAGGAGCATCACGGGTGATGCCCGCGTTGGCGACTACGATGTCGATCGGGCCAACCTCGGCCTCAACCTTTTCGATACCCGCTTTGGATTCGCCATAATCGGCCACGTTCCACTTGTAGGTGGCGATGCCGGTTTCCTCGGTGAATTTTGCCGCCGCTTCGTCGTTCCCGGCATAGGTGGCTGCAACGTTATACCCTTCGGCCTTGAGCGCCTTGGAAATTGCTGCGCCGATGCCGCGGGAGCCGCCGGTTACGAGTGCTGTACGTGCCATTGAGGATTCCTCCAATTTAGTCTGCTTGGTAATTCTGTTACTCTGAGAGAGATTGTTGCGCAATATCGTTTCGCGTTCGATTTCGTCTTTCTTTCCGGCGATATTGTCGCATCTATCGGGTAAGGGGTAATTGTAACAAAAAAGGGCGCCCGACGGACGCCCCTTTATGTCTAATTGTCAAAGCACTTAGTCACGCTCCACACAGAGGGCGACACCCATGCCGCCGCCGATGCAGAGAGTTGCCAGACCCTTCTTCGCATCACGGCGTTTCATTTCGAACAACAGCGTGTTCAGGACGCGGCAGCCCGAAGCGCCGATCGGGTGGCCGATGGCAATCGCGCCGCCGTTGACGTTCACGATCGACGGGTCCCAACCCATGTCCTTGTTCACGGCGCAGGCCTGCGCGGCAAAGGCTTCGTTGGCTTCGACCAGATCCAGATCGTCAACCGACCAGCCCGCTTTCTCCAGTGCCTTGCGCGAGGCATAGATCGGGCCGACGCCCATGATCGACGGGTCCAGACCGGCAGTTGCGTAGGATGCGATGCGGGCCAGAGGTTCGATGCCGCGCTTCTCGGCGTTTTCGGCCGACATCAGCAGGGTTGCCGCCGCACCGTCATTCAGGCCCGACGCGTTTGCCGCGGTGACCGAGCCATCCTTGGTGAAGGCCGGGCGCAGTTTTGCCATGGCTTCCATGGTGGCGCCGTGGCGGATGTATTCGTCGCTGTCCATCACGATGTCGCCCTTGCGGGTCTTGATGGTGAAGGGCGTGATTTCATCCGCAAACTTGCCAGCCTTCTGCGCGGCTTCGGCCTTGTTCTGCGAGGCCACAGCGAATTCATCCTGCGTGTCGCGGCTGATCTGCCATTTCTCGGCGACGTTCTCGGCGGTTTGACCCATGTGATAGCCATTGAAGGCGTCCCACAGGCCGTCGCGGATCATCGTGTCGATATACTTCATGTCGCCCATCTTGTGACCGGCGCGCAGAGCAGCGGCATGGGGCGAGAGGGTCATGTTCTCCTGACCGCCAGCGGCAACGATCTCGGCATCGCCCAGCTGAATATGCTGAGCGCCCAGAGCGACGGCACGCAGGCCCGAGCCGCAAACCTGGTTGATGCCCCAGGCCGCGCTTTCCTGCGGCAGACCGGCATTGATATGCGCCTGACGCGCCGGGTTCTGACCCTGCGCGGCTGTCAGCACCTGGCCCATGATGGTTTCGCTGACCTCACCCTTTTCGACACCGGCGCGTTCGACGACAGCCTCGAGAACGGCGGCACCCAGATCATGTGCGGGTGTGTTTGCAAATGAGCCGCCAAAACTGCCGACACCGGTGCGTGCTGCGGATGCGATTACTACGTTGGTCATATAGACAATCCTTTACCATCAAGGTCCTGTGGGAACCGTAACGGCGCGGATCGCAAAGGCAAAGCCCCTGTGAACCAGAGCGCCTCCTGATCCCCCGCTCCAACTGAACATGGCATAGCGCAATGCTGCAAATGCAGCAACGGTCACCTTGTCTCAGGGTGCCCTAACGGCAGTTCTTGCGTGTCTAACTGCCGGTTTGCTGGGCTTTTTGGTCTTTCCACGGGGCCGAGACGGTGGGGGTGCCGAATAAAAAACCCTGCAAACAGTCCACGCCATTGGCGACAAGAAATTCCGCGTCTGCCTTGGTTTCAACCGATTCGGCCGTCACCAGGATTTCGAATTCCCGTGCCACAGCGACCAGAGCGCGGACCAGCGCCTGATTGTCGGGGTTGTTGCTGATGCCACGTATGAACTGCCCGTCAATCTTGGCGGCGTCGAACAGAAACTCGCGGAAATGGCGGAAGCTGAAATTGCTGGCACCGAAATCGTCCAGTGCAAAGGCCACGCCGCGCGGTTGCAGCCGGTCCATGAAATCAATCACCAGTTCCGGCACTGTCATCGCCGAGCTTTCCGAAATTTCCAGAATAAGTCGTTCACCGATATTGGCGTCTTTTTTCAGGAACCGCTCCAGTACCCGCGAGTACCGCGCATATCCGATCGAGCGGGCCGACATGTTGATGGACAAGCGGATATCGGGGTTCCTCGCCAGCGTCCGCAGCCCCATTTCCAGCGCAACGCAATCCAGATCCCGCCCGATGGGGGTGTTTTCCAGCTGAGGCATGAAATCCCGCGCGGGAATGACCCGCCCGGTTTCGTCCAGAACCCGGATGAAGCCCTCGTAAAAAGCCACGCCAAACGGAGGGTGAGCTTGCATTACGGGCTGAAAGGCCAGTTTACACTGTTTGTGCTTAACCGCCTCGGTCGCCATCTGAACCGTGGACGTATCGCGGGATGCGACAGCCGCATTCAGAGGGCTTTCGGCACCCTCGGGCACATCTGCCTGCTTTTTGTCCCGCATAGCTTTGCCATTCCCGTTACGTCGCCGTTCGGGGTCTGATTTCAGGCCAAAACTATGAATCTGTGGTTAAAGGGCGTGAAATTGATGCGGTTCAGCGCGTCGTTTCCCAGACGCGGCCCAAAGCGGCGGCTGCGCCGACCACGGCCCCCATAAAGCCGAGTGCCAGCATGGCAAATCCCAGCGCAATGATGCTGGGCGCGCCTCCCGCCAGTGCCGACATCGTTGCCAGAACCAGCCCGACCAGACCAAGAACGGTTGAAAAAGTTGTCAATCTGGACATTTCGGCCTCCGGCTACTCGATACGGGTCACATCCGCTGAATATGGAATGTGATTTCCCGCTTTCAAGGCAAGGGGGCACCGGGTCGGCGAATTTAAGCCTGTTTTGCCCGCGTATTGAGCGCTTTGGCCTCGAAATGCTCGAAACCGGGCGTGCCGCGATCTTCCGGGTGCCGGGCAAGGTGCTTGGCTTTGATCTGCTCTGAACTGTCGCGGCTGCCATCGTGGCTATAACCCGGCGGTGCAAAGCAATAGGCCAGACGCTCGCGCAGGGTCAGCCCCGATTGGGTCGCGTCGCGCCAGATGCTGACCCATTCGTGGAAGGCCACGCGCAGGGGGTTGAATGTGCCGATATTGTGGACCAGCCCGTAATCGACACGGTCGTGCGTCTGTTCGGGCACGAAGGTGCCGAACATCTTGTCCCAGATGATGAACACACCTGCATAGTTGCAATCCAGATAGCGCGCATTGCGGCCATGATGCGCACGGTGGTGGCTGGGAGTGTTCATTACCGCCTCGAACCAGCGGGGCATCTTGCCGATGGCTTCGGTGTGAATCCAGAATTGGTAGATAAGGTTCAAGCCGCCGCAGAACAGGACCATTGCCGGGTGGAAGCCCAGCAGGATCAGGGGCGCGCGCACGACCATCATGAAGGTGAACGTATAGGTCCATGTCTGCCGCAATGCGGTGGTCAGGTTGTAGTGTTGCGAGCTGTGGTGGTTTACGTGGCTGGCCCAAACCCAGCGGATGCGGTGGCCAAAACGATGCACCCAGTAGTACCGCAGGTCGTCCAGCACAAAGCACAGGATAATCACCGGGATCGAGGTTCCCAGGTTCAGCGGCGTGATTTGCCACAACCACATAAAAAACCCATAGGCGATGAACCCCAGCAAAAAGCCCGAGGCGATGTTGCCCGCCCCCATCACCAGCGAGGTCACCGCATCCCGTGTTTCGTACCGACCGCCTTTGCCCTTGATGGCGATCCACAGGAACTCGGCCAGTATGGCGGCGATGAAAAACGGCACCGCCCATTGCACGGCGTCGGGGAAAGTAACTTGGTCGGTCATGCGGGGTCCATCAGATGCTCCCAGTGGGGGCGTTCGAATTCGTCAAGGTGGATGATCACTTTGGGCGTGCCGAATTCGTGGAACTGGATCTCGAACCCGTCGGGGTGATCCAGCCAGTCAAAATCCAGCAGATGACGCGCCACGGTATCGGCGCCGAAGGACCACAGCAGCCCGTTGCCGGTCTCGGTCCGGATCAGGGCCGCGTGTTTGTCATGTGCAAGGGTGATGTCGATGATCACATCGTCAGGCGCATGGCGCAGCCATTCCGAGCGCGCGGTCTCGGGCGTCAGTTCGCGCACCCGCGACCGTCCGGCCAAATGCAGCAGCACCGTCACACCGACGATGCCTCCGACAACCAGAACCAGCAGTATTTCAAGCGGCATTCCATCCTCCCGCCCGCAGAGTGCAGAGCGGTCAGGATGCTGTCAAAGGTTGCGTGGCGTCAGCCTGCCTCGAGCGTGTCGAGGATTTCGTGCTGCACGACACGCTTAACAAAGGGCACCAGACCGTCGGGGCCGGATGCCCGATCCTTGAGATGAATGCAGATATCCGGTCTGCGTGCAGCGATAATGCCCACCATCTCGCCGCGTATCTTGTCATCCAGCCCGGCGCCCATAATGGCGCAGACAATCCGGGGCTCGGCATCCAGTTGCCGCCGGACCTCATCCTGATCATGCGCACCCAGCCATTGGATCGGCATGTGATCCAATTGCCGCGCCACGTCGCCGATGACATTTGGCAAGCGACCTATCAACAGTACTACGGGTTTCATTGTCGCCTCCCTTCCAAAAGGTAACAAACGAAAAAACCGGCCCACCGGGGCCGGTTTCAGTCTAGCACAGATTAGTGGGAATGGCGTATTCCTTAGCTTTCAGCGCCCACCAGCGTTGAAATAATCGCTTTTGCGCTGTCCGAATTCCATTCCGCATCGCCGATCAACCGGGCGATCTCATTGCCGTCGGGATCGAGGATCACCGTGATCGGCAGGGCGATCACGCCAAACTCCCGCGCCACGGCCGAACCTGTGTCCTGATGGCGTGGCAGGTTTTCGATGCCATTCTCTTCGAAAAACTTCTTGATGCCCGCGGGTGAGTTGCGCCCGGTGGCCAGCGTCAGGACCTCGAATTTGTCGCCGCCGAACTCTGCCTGCAACTCGGCGATCTGCGGCATTTCCTTGCGGCACGGCGCGCACCATGTGGCCCAGAAGTTCAGCAGAACGTATTTGCCCTTGTAATCCTCAAGCGTTGCGGTGCCGCCGTCATCTTCAAGCTGGAATTCGACCAGCTCGTGGGGTTTGGGTTCCTTATGCAGGATCAGCCGTTTCAGCGTACCGTCGCGCAGCGGGCCCAGAGTTTCCGCATCCGTGGCCAATGCCGCGTTTGCACCCAGCGCAAGGGCCATATAAAGGGGGATCAGACGAAATAGGCGCATATCAACTCCGGGTTTTCTTACATGACCGATCAATCCTCGAACCAGATGTGGGGCGGCCGCTTTGCCGCCGGTCCAGACGCGATCATGGAGGCGATTAACGCCTCGATCGGGTTCGATCAGCGGATGGCAGCCCAGGACATTGCAGGCTCGCGTGCCCATGCCGCTATGCTGGCGGCGACAGGCGTTATAACTGATAGTGATGCGCAGGCTATTCGGGAAGGGCTGCTCACCGTTTTGTCAGAAATTCAGAACGGAGAATTTCAGTTCTCGACCGCGCTGGAAGACATCCACATGAACGTCGAAGCACGTCTGAAAGAGGTTATCGGAGAGCCCGCAGGCCGTTTGCACACGGGTCGGTCGCGGAATGACCAGGTTGCGACCGATTTCAAACTGTGGGTGCGTGACCAACTGGACGCGGCCGAAACCGGCCTGCTGGCCCTGATCCGCGCGCTTTTGGCGCAGGCCGAAGCAGGCGCCGATTGGGTCATGCCGGGCTTTACCCATCTGCAAACCGCGCAGCCGGTGACATGGGGCCATCACATGATGGCCTATGTCGAGATGTTCGGTCGCGACCTGAGCCGCGTCCGCGATGCACGCGCCCGGATGAACGAATCCCCTTTGGGCGCTGCTGCGCTGGCCGGGACATCCTTCCCCATAGACCGCCACATGACGGCCGAGTCGTTGGGGTTCGACCGCCCCGCCGCCAACTCGCTGGACGCCGTCAGTGATCGCGATTTCGCGCTGGAGTTCCTGTCGACCGCTTCGATCTGCGCAGTGCACCTGTCGCGCTTTGCTGAGGAGCTGGTGATCTGGTCCTCGGCCCAGTTCCGGTTTGTGACCCTGTCGGATCGGTTTTCGACCGGCTCGTCAATCATGCCGCAGAAAAAGAACCCTGACGCGGCGGAGCTGATCCGCGCCAAGGTCGGGCGCATCTTTGGAGCCAACACCGCGCTGATGATGGTGATGAAAGGCCTGCCGCTGGCCTATTCCAAAGACATGCAGGAAGACAAGGAACAGGTTTTTGATGCTGCCGACAACTGGATGCTGGCGCTGGCCGCGATGGAGGGCATGGTCAAGGACATGACCGCCAACCGTGACAGCCTGGCCGCCGCGGCGGGCTCGGGTTTCTCGACTGCCACCGATCTGGCCGACTGGCTGGTGCGGGTGCCGGGTCTGCCGTTCCGCGACGCGCACCACGTCACCGGATCGCTGGTGGCCATGGCCGAGAGCAAGGGTTGCGACTTGCCTGATCTGACGCTGGAGGACATGCAGTCAGTCCATGCGGATATCACCGACGACGTCTTTTCTGTCCTTACCGTCCAAAATTCGGTAAACTCGCGTCAGTCCTATGGTGGCACCGCACCGGATCAGGTGCGTGCCCAGGTCAAGCGGTGGAAGGCGCTGTTATGATGCATATTCTACGTGTTGTCTTGCTGATTGCGGCCGGGTTTGCACTGGCCGCCTGCGGTGCCGATGGTGAGCCGATTCAACCCACTATGAGCGCTAATGTAGGCGTTGGCAGCAGCGGCACCCATGTCGGTGGCGGTGTTGGCCTGCGACGCGGTGGGTTGGGCGTTTATCTGGGCATTTAATCCTCTGCGTCAGTTGCTTTTAATTTGCGTGACACCCATGTTTGCCGATGAGTTTGGCCTGGTGCCGAAATTCCTGGACTAAGATGACAATATGAAATTTTTCGGTCTGATCCTGTCCCTCGCCGTTCTTGCGGCCTGCGATCCCTCGTACACCCCCCGTCCCGAGCCCGAGGCGAATTCGGGACGCTCCGGCGTTTCGGTCTCGGGCTACGCGCGGGTTGGTGTGTCGACAACCAACTGATGCAATGATCCCGCGCGAGTCGAATCCATTGATCCGACGGGCGGTTTTGGTCTAAGCGCGCAGTCATGGATCACTTTCTCTACCGCGACGGCGCGCTTTACGCCGAGGATGTCCCGATCTCCGAAATCGCAGCCGCGGTCGGAACCCCCTTCTATGTCTACTCGACCGCGACGCTGCTGCGGCATTTCCAGCTGTTCGATGATGCGCTGGAGAGCACCGAGCACCTTGTCTGCTATGCGATGAAAGCCGCCAGCAACCAGGCGATCCTGAAGACGCTGGCGCAGGCGGGCGCGGGTATGGATGTGGTATCGGGCGGGGAATACCTGCGCGCCAAGGCGGCGGGTGTTCCGGGTGATAAAATTGTGTTCTCGGGCGTTGGCAAAACAGTGGATGAGATCCGCACGGCACTGACCGGCGGTATCCGTCAGTTTAACGTAGAGTCCGAGCCCGAGATGGAGGTGATCAACGCCGTTGCGTTGGAGCTGGGCGTTGTTGCGCCGATCACCGTTCGGGTAAACCCGGACGTGGACGCCAAGACTCACGCCAAGATCGCCACAGGCAAGTCGGAAAACAAGTTCGGCATCCCGATTGCCCGCGCGTCCGAGGTTTATGCCCATGCCGCCACCCTTTCGGGTTTGGAGGTGATCGGCATCGATGTCCATATCGGCTCGCAACTGACCGAGCTGGAGCCGTTCGAGCTGGCCTATACCAAGGTTGCCGAGCTGACCGAACAACTGCGCGCCGAGGGCCACAACATTCGCCGCCTTGATCTGGGCGGGGGGCTGGGCATTCCCTACACCCGTGCCAATGAAGCGCCGCCGCTGCCGGTGGAATATGGCGTGCTGATCAAGAAAACACTGGGCCATCTGGGTTGTGAGATCGAGATTGAGCCCGGCCGTCTGATCGCAGGCAATGCGGGTCTGATGGTCAGCAAGGTGATCTATGTAAAATCCGGCGAAGGCCGCGATTTCCTGATCCTCGACGGTGCCATGAATGACCTGATCCGTCCCGCGATGTACGAGGCGCATCACGATATAGTCGCTGTTCAGGAGCCCGAACCGGGCGTCGAGCAACAGCCCTATGACATCGTCGGCCCGGTCTGCGAAACCGGTGACACCTTCGCCAAACAGCGCAACATGCCACCGCTTGCGCCCGGTGACCTGGTCGCCTTCCGCAGTGCCGGGGCTTATGGCGCCGTGATGGCAAGCGAATACAACACCCGGCCCCTGATCCCCGAGGTTCTGGTGCATGGGGATCAATTTGCAGTTATTCGTGAACGGCCAAGCTTTGACGAAATCATAAACCGCGATACCATACCCTCGTGGCTTTGACGCGATGACCGCGCGGGCCCGTTCAGGAGGCCCGCCTTGACCGCAAGACCGAACCTGCCGATCCCGAGACTGTCCCTGTGGCTGACGCACGCAGGGATGCTGGCCGAGCAGGTTTTGCGCGCGTTTTGGCCGTTTTTCACGATTTGCATGGCGGTTTTGGCGGCTTTGATGCTTGGGCTGCAGGATCTTGTGGGCGTGGAAATCGTTTGGATTGTCGGTGCATTGGCCCTGTTGGGGCTGCTTGCTGCGTTAGTCCTGGGCGCAAGGCGATTCCATGTGCCATCACAGGCCGAAGCGCTGATGCGGCTGGATGCCGCTCTGCCGGGACGTCCGATTCAGGCACTGATGGATGATCAGGCCATCGGGGCGACGGATTTGGATTCAGTGGCGCTTTGGCACGCGCATCAGACGCGGATGGCGCAACGGGCAGCGCAGGCCGAGCCGGTCAAACCAGACCTGCGGCTGGCCGACCGCGATCCTTATGCATTGCGGTATTCTGCCTTGTTGGCGCTGGTGATCGCGGGTCTTTTTGGGTCGTTTTGGCGCATCGGTTCGGTGGCTGAGATGGCGCCGGGCGCGGCGATTGCCGGGCAGGGGCCAAGTTGGGAAGGGTGGGTCGAGCCGCCACGCTATACCGGCCTTCCGACGCTCTATCTGGCCGACCAGACCGATCCGACGCTGTCGATCCCGCAGGGCAGCCGCATCACCTTGCGATTTTACGGAGAAGTTGGCGCGCATAGCCTGACGGAAACAACCACGCCCTTGGGTACTCAGGACGCTGCCGAGCCAGAGCAGGAATTTGTGGCCGAACGCTCAGGTCAGCTAAAGATCGCAGGGCCGTCCGGGCGTGACTGGGCACTGGATGTGGTTCAGGATATCGCGCCCAGCATTGGTGTCGCGGACGTGGCCGAGGCCGAGGCGGGCGGACAGATGAAGCTGCCCTTTGCTGCCAGTGACGATTATGGCGTGGTGTCCGGCAGCGCAACGATCAGGCTGGATCTTGCTGCAGTGGATCGCCGCTATGGCCTCACCACATCACCCGAGGCGCGCGAGGCGATCGAGGTGGAACTGCCGATGCCGATCACCGGTGATAGGGCTGATTTCACCGAGGACCTGATCGAGGATTTCTCACAGCACCCCTGGGCGCATTTGCCGGTGACAATCACCCTGACGGCACGCGATGCAGCGGATCAGGATAGTCAGTCCGAACCCTATAGGACCAAATTGCCCGCGCGGCGGTTCTTTGATCCGCTGGCAGCAGCGGTGATCGAACAGCGCCGCGATCTGCTGTGGTCGCGGGACAACGCGCCGCGGGTTGCCCAACTGCTGCGGGCGGTTTCGCATCTGCCCGAGGGGCTCTTTCGCTCGGACACCGCTTATCTGCGTTTGCGTGTCACCCTGCGGCGGCTGGAGGCATTTACCAGATACGATCTGAAGCCCAAGCAGCAGGAAGAGATCGCGCAGGCCTTGTGGGATCTGGCGGTAATCATTGAAGAGGGCACGCTTGCCGATGCGCTGGAGCGGATGCGCCGGGCGCAGGAACGCTTGTCCGAGGCGATGAAGAACGGCGCCTCGGATGAGGAGATCGCAGAACTGATGCAAGAGCTGCGCGAAGCGACGCAGGATTACATGCGCCAGTTGCAGCGTCTGGCGCAGGAAAACGGAGAGTTCGACGAAAACCAGCAAGGCCAGAACGGCGAAACCCTGCAGATGACGCAGGATGATCTGCAGCGGATGATGGACCGCATTCAGGAACTGATGGAACAGGGCCGCATGGCCGAGGCGCAACAGGCGCTGGAAGAGTTCCAGCAGATGATGGAAAACATGCGCGTCACCCAAGGTCAGGGTCAGGGCCAGCAATCCGAAGGCCAGCAGGCCATGGAGGGGTTGGCTGAGACATTACGTGAACAGCAGGGGCTGAGCGATCAGGCCTTCCGCGATCTGCAGGAACAGTTCAACCCCGGTGCGCAGGCCGGTGAAAGCGAAGGCAACGAAGGCCGCAGCGGTGGTCAGGGCCGGGGGCAGAGCCATGAAGGCCAGGGCGGTCGCGGCTCGGATCAACAGGGCGGTAGCCAACAGGGTGAGGGATCGCTGGCCGATCGCCAGCAGGCCTTGCGGGATGAACTGGGCCGTCAACAACAAAGCCTGCCCGGCGCGGGAACGCCCGAGGGCGAGGCTGCACGTGATGCGCTGGGCCGCGCTGGCCGCGCCATGGATGAGGCCGAAGAGGCCCTGCGCAGCGACGATCTGGCAGAGGCCATTGACCGCCAGTCCGAGGCGATGGAAGCCCTGCGCGAAGGGATGCGGTCGCTGGGCGAGGCTTTGGCCCAGAACCAGCAGAACCAACCCGGCCAAGGCTCGCAGGAGGGCGATATGCAGGCCAACAACCGCGATCCTTTGGGCCGCAACCCGGGTACGAACGGATCGATCTCGACCGATGACAACATGCTGCAGGGCGAAGATGTCTATCGCCGCGCCCGCGAATTATTGGACGAAATCCGCCGCCGTACCGGCGAAACGGACCGTCCTCAGATCGAGTTGGAATACCTTAAGCGGCTGCTGGAGCGTTTCTGACGCTGTCCTGCAACCGGATCAGTTCTGTGCCGTACCCGAGGTCTGCATCTCAAGCCACAGCCGTGCCTGATCCACCATCGTCACATAGGGTTCAAGGATGGGATCGGCCTGCGGAACGGCCTGGCTGATTTTCTGCGCATTGCCATAGATCAGGATCAGCACAATTCCGACAATCAGGATCGCTGCAAAACCGCGCATGAACCCACCGGATTTGCGCTGAGCGGTGTCCTCTGTCCCCGCGGTGTCATCGCTTCGCAGGCTGGAATTGATCGCCTCGACATCCGGCAGCGCGTCCTTCTGCCCCGCATCTTCCGCGGTCTCGGTGGCCGTCAACTCCTTGACGGCGCGTTCCGTCTCGGGTTCGGGCTCGGGAGGGGCGTCCAGTGCCAGATCGGGTTGGGTCTCTAGGCTGCCGCCTTCCTGAGCGCGCAGATCAGCCTCGCGGGCTGCTTCTTCCTTGAGGATACTGGCTACCGCAGGATCGATATTCCCGTTCGCCGCAGGTTTTTCAGGTTCCGGCGCAGCCTCGGGTTCCGGCACGGGTTCGGGCTTGGGCGCCACTTTTACCTCGGTGGCAGATGCAGCCGCTTCCTCTGCTGGCGCTGGCTCTTGCTCTGCTGGTGCTGGCTCTGCCTCGGCAGGTGTCTCCTCGACTACAGACTCGACCGCCACAGGGGCGGGCAGGTCCGGGTACTTGGCCTGAAACCAGGTGTTCTCGCAATTCGAGCATTGCACGTCGCGGCCTTCTTCAGGAATGACCTCGTCTGGCACCTCGTACTGGGCGCTGCAATTCGGACACGTAAGACGCATACTGCCTCCTGGTCGGAACCTCGACCTGATAATAGTTTTTTCAGGGATGTTATTCCGTTAAGACACGACCGCAAAGGGTGTTTTCGGTTTCGCGGCACAAGTGTCACCAATTCGACCCGGTGCAGGCATTGAAACCACAACCGCGCTCGGGCAAGAAGGGCGGCAACTAGAATGGGGGCCCCTGTGATCGAGCTGGAAAATGTCAGCTACACCTATGGTGGAGGCGAACTGCTGAGCGACGTGTCGCTGCAGCTGCAACCAGGGTCGTTTCACTTTTTGACCGGCCCGTCGGGCGCGGGAAAGACCACGTTGCTCAAGCTGTGCTATGGCGCGTTGCTGCCCACATCCGGGCGGCTGAGCGCGTTGGAGCAGGATGTCGCCCGGCTGGATCGGGACCAGATGGCCCTATTGCGACGTCGGATCGGTGTCGTGCATCAGGACTGCCGGTTTCTGGATCACATGACGGTGGCAGAGAATGTGGCCTTGCCATTGATGGTATCCGGGCAGGCCGAGACCGCGAAGCGAGAAGACCTGAGCGAATTGCTGTCTTGGGTCGGTCTGGGCACCCGGCTGGATGCGCACCCGCCGGAGCTGTCAGGGGGTGAACGTCAGCGCGCCGCGCTGGCCCGTGCGGTGATCCTGTCGCCGGATGTGGTGCTGGCGGATGAACCCACCGGCAACGTGGACTGGGAGATGTCGCAACGCCTGCTGCGCCTGCTGGTCGAGCTGAACAAGATGGGCAAGACCGTGCTGATTGCCACCCATGACCTGAGCCTGATCCGAGCCGCCAAAAGTCAGGTGCAGGCGCGTGTGCTGCGGATCTCGCAACGTCAGGTCCAGCTTGCGGGGGCAGATCTATGAGCAAGGGGATGATTCGAAACCTGTTGCAACGGGACGCGCGTGCCGACCGGGTCGTGCCGCCCACCGGCTATACCGCGCATCTAACTCTGTTCGTGTCGGGCGCGATGGCGTTTCTGGCGGTGTTTGCGCTGGCGCTGTCGCTGGCCTCGGGGCGACTGGCGGATCGCTGGGCGAGTGAACTGGCCGGGGCCGCGACCCTGCGCATCAACGCCCCAGCCGACCAACTGGCGGCCCAGACCGAGGCCGCCCTGACTGTGCTGAGCCAGACACCTGGTGTTGCTTCGGCCCGGGCGCTGACGACCGAGGAGCAGGCCGCTCTGCTATCGCCATGGTTCGGCCCCGACCTGCCGCTGGACGCCTTGCCGATACCGCAACTGATCGAAATCATCGAAGGAGAGCCCGGTCTGGATGCAACCGGCCTGCGTCTGCGATTGGGGGCCGAAGTGCCGGGCGCCGTACTGGACGACCACACCCGCTGGCGCGAACCGCTGGTGGATGCGGCGATGTCGCTGCGGCGGCTGGGCTGGGTCTCGATCCTGCTGATCGGTGGGGCGACGGCCGCGATGATCACGCTGGCGGCAAATGCGTCGCTGGCGGCCAACGCCCAGATCATCGAGGTGCTGCGCCTGGTCGGTGCCCGCGACCGTTTCATTGCCCGCGCCTTTGTCCGGCGCTTTACCTACCGCGCGTTTTTTGGCGCGGTTGTGGGCGTCATTCTGGGCATGACCGGCGTGCTGCTGCTGCCCGAAGCCTCGGATGAGGGCGGTTTTCTGACCGGTCTGGGCTTTCAGGGCGCAGGCTGGATACTGCCGGCACTGATCCCGGTATTAGGTGCCACTGTCGCCTTTATGGCCACCTGGACTGCCGCCAGCCGTAAATTGAAGGAGCTTTCGTGATGGCCACAGCGTTTCAATGGATCCGTTCGCTGATCTTCATGATCGTGATCTACACTTGGATGCTGATCCTGGGCGTTGTCTTCGCCCCTTATGCTCTGTTTGCCAAAAGTGGTGCGCTGCGGGCCTGCAAGACCTATGCCCGCACAACCATGTGGCTGGCCCGCTGGATGGTCGGCATCCGCACCGAGGTCCGCGGGGCCGTGCCCAAGGGTGAGGTCGTGGTAGGCGCCAAGCATCAGTCCTTTCTCGACATCATCATAATTTTCGACGCGGTGCCCCACGGCAAGTTCATCATGAAAAGGGAACTGCTCTGGACACCGATCATCGGCATGTATGCCCGGCGCCTTGGCTGTATCCCGGTCGATCGCGGCAAGAAGGGTGCGGCCGTGGCCAAGATGGTCAAGGACGTGTCCAAGGAATTCAACGAACCCGGCCAGTTGGTCATCTACCCGCAGGGCACCCGCGTCGCGCCGGGGGTGCATCGTCCCTACAAGGTGGGCACGGCGGTTCTGTACGAAGGCCTGGGGTTTCCCTGCGTTCCAGTGGCAACCAACGCCGGCGTTTTCTGGCCGCGCACGGGCGTTCTGCGCAAACCCGGGCTGGCGATTGTCGATTTTCTCGATCCGATTGAACCAGGCGTTGGCCGCAAGGATTTCCTGCAACGGCTGGAAGACGTGATCGAAACGCGCTCTGATGCATTGATGAAAGAAGTGGGGTTTGACCCGGATGGAGTTCATTGAAGATATCGAAACGCTCGAAGGGCTGTACGGTACGCCCGCAGCGCCCTCACTGCGCAAGGTGGCGCATAGCCTGACGCCGCTGTACCGCAAGTGGATCATGGCCTCGCGGCTGTGCATTCTCAGTACGGTTGGCCCTGAAGGCACCGATGGCAGCCCGCGCGGGGACGATGGCCCGGTGGTGTTGGAACTTGGTCCAAAAACGCTGGCCCTGCCGGACTGGCGCGGCAACAACCGTCTGGATTCCCTGCGCAATATCGTGCGTGACCCGCGTGTGGCGCTGATGTTCCTGGTGCCTGGGTCGAACAATGTGGTTCGGGTAAACGGACAGGCGCGGTTAACGGCGGACGTGACCTTGCGCGCTCACTTCGAGAAGAACGGTAAGCAACCCGCGACCGTCGTAGTCATCGAAATCACCGAGATCTACACCCAATGCGCCCGCGCAATGATGCGGGCGCGGACATGGAACGCGGGCGACGAAAGTGCCGACCTCCCCACCATGGGAGAGATTCTGGCTGAGGTGAGCGAAGGGGAAGAAGGCGGCGCGCGTTACGATTCCGAGTGGGGGGCACGCGCCGCAAAGACCATGTGGTAAATCAGGCCGGGTTGGCGTTCGCGGCCTGAAACATCGTCATGAATTCGTCCACATTGATCCCCAGCCCGCGCGCCAGTTTCTGGACGAAAAGGGCCTCATCCTCATCCATATTGCCGTCTGCGGCTGCGATCATCAGCGTGGCCTGCAGTACCATGCGTTTCTGATCCGAGGTCAACCCGGTGCCAAAAGCGGCGAATTGTGCCTCGGTCGGTTTGGCCTCGGCCATATCGAATATGCGGCGGATGCGGGCCTCGTCAAAGGTTTCGCCGGTCATCTGCTTGGCAATATCGGCCATCAACGCAATCTCAGACGGGTCCAGCGTGCCATCCGCCTTTGCGGCGTGGCACATCGCATCCATCGCCCGCAAGGCCGCCGGATGTACATCGCCCATCTGTGCATGCCTCTGCGCCGTGCGCTTGGTTTGGCGAGCGGATTTCGCTACCGCTAAAAGCAAGAACACTGCAATGGCACCCAAACCCCAAAACCCCGAGATCATGTCGGCGATTGACATCGAGGGTTGATCCGGCAGGTCCGCAGGGTAAGTCCCCACCACTTTGCCCATCGCCAACTGTTCGGCGTTGACCGAGTAGTAACTGTCGCTGTCGCATTTGTTCGGGGCCATGACATAGCCGATCGAACTGCGCCACACGCCCGCGAACATGATGTGAGTCTTTTTGGTCAAATGGCACAGGGCCAGCTGTTGACCAGAATTGTCCGTGACATCGGTTTCAGCAACAAGGCTCATCTGTTCGGCCGTGCCCCAGACGCCGCCGCCGCGGGCCGCGTGCGCGTTCTGACCAGAGAACATGGTGAATAACAGCGCCACCGCGCAAAGAAGTGCAAACCGCATTTCCGCCTCGATAAATGTTTCGTTTCAATCAGTTCTGCCGGTTCTTCCCGGCAATCACAATCGAGTGATCAACCTATACGGTAGCAAAAGTAAGGTGGCGCAGCGGCAAGAAAAAGGCGGGCTTCTTGGCTCGCCTTTAAGGAGTTCTATCGTAAATCTATCAGCTGTGGATCGGACCATCGCCACAGGCCAGTGCGGCCTCACGCACCGCTTCCGAATAGGTCGGGTGGGCGTGGCAGGTGAGGGCCAAATCCTCGGCCGAGGCACCGAATTCCATCGCGACGCAAACCTCGTGAATCAGGTCACCCGCGGCCGGACCGATGATGTGGCAACCCAGAATGCGATCGGTTTCCTTGTCGGCCAGAATCTTGACGAAGCCATCGGCGGCAAAGTTCGCCTTGGCGCGGCCATTGCCCATGAACATGAACTTGCCGACCTTGTAGGCGCGGCCCGCGGCCTTGAGCGTCTCTTCGGTTTCGCCCACGTTCGCCACTTCGGGCCAAGTGTAGATCACGCCCGGGATGACGCCATAATTGACATGACCATGCTTGCCCGCGACTTGCTCGGCGGCAGCCATACCTTCATCCTCGGCCTTATGTGCCAGCATCGGGCCTTCGGTCACGTCGCCGATGGCATAGATGCCCGGAACGTTGGTCTGCCAGTCTGCACCAACTTTGATCTGACCGTGCGGGGTCATCTCAACGCCCAGAGCCTCAAGCCCAAGACCGTCCGAGAACGGCTTGCGCCCGGTCGCGACCAGAACGGTGTCGGCGTCGATCACGTGCTCGCTGTCATCCTTGCGCAGCTTGTAGGTAACCTTGGCCTTGGTCTTGGTGGCTTCGGTTTTTTGCACCGCTGCTCCCATCACGAATTTCAGACCCTGCTTCTTGAGGATGCGCTGGAAGGTCTTCTGCACCTCAGGGTCCATGCCCGGAGTGACTACGTCGAGGAACTCGATCACGGTGACCTCGGCCCCCAGACGCTGATAGACGGACCCCAGCTCCAGACCGATAACACCCGCGCCGATCACGACCATCTTTTTCGGGATCTTGCCCAGTGACAACGCACCAGTCGAGGTCACGACGACCTTTTCATCGACCTCAACGCCCGGCAGCGAGGCCGGCTCGGACCCGGACGCGATGATGATGTTCCTGGCCGAGTGGACCTCATCGCCCACCTTCACCTGACCGGCCGCTGGGATCGATCCCCAACCCTTGAGCCAGTCGATCTTGTTCTTCTTGAACAGGAACTCGATGCCCTTGGTGTTGCCCTCGATGGTTTCTTCCTTGTATGCCTGCATCTGTTTCCAGTCGACCGAGGGGCTTTTGCCCTTCAGGCCCATCTTGGCAAAGTTATGCTCGGCCTCATGTAATTGATGAGAGGCGTGCAGCAGAGCCTTGGACGGGATACAGCCCACGTTCAGACAGGTCCCGCCCAGGGTTTCACGCCCTTCGACAACGGCGGTTTTCAGACCCAGCTGGGCGCAGCGGATGGCGCAGACATAGCCGCCGGGGCCGGCGCCGATTACGATGACGTCATAGTTTGCCATTATACTCTCCTAAGTCGACCGGATGGACCGGTGGCTGCATGATCCAGCATGGCCGGTTCATGCGGTGTTTTCTTCAAACCGGTTCCAGCAGCTTGATCGTGATATGTGCAATGCCGCCCCGTTCGTGGTGCATCGCCAGCTCTTCCGAACCGAAAAAGGCACGGGCCTTGTCCAGGTTCGTGACCTCGAACATGGCGATGGCATGGTCGCGTTGGTCCGGGTCGCGCCAGACGTGCAGGTCGCGAATACCCGCGGCCTTGCGCATAGGTTTGTCTTCGCGGAACACTTTCAACCAGGCATCGAAATCGGCCACATCGGCCTGCCACAATACATGAGTTGCCATAATTACAGATCCATCAGCAGGCGGCGCGGATCTTCCAGCGCCTCTTTTACACGTACAAGGAAGGTCACGGCGCCTTTGCCGTCAACGATCCGGTGATCGTAGGACAGAGCCAGATACATCATCGGGCGGATCTTGATCTCACCGTTGATGACCATCGGACGGTCCTGGATCTTGTGCATGCCCAGAATACCCGACTGCGGGGGGTTCAGGATCGGCGACGACATCAGAGAGCCGTAGACACCACCGTTCGAGATGGTGAAGGTGCCGCCCTGCATTTCGGCCATCGAAAGCTTACCGTCACGGGCGCGCTTGCCCTTTTCGGCGATGGCTTTTTCGATCGCGGCAAAGGACATGCTGTCGGCGTCACGGATGACTGGAACAACCAGACCTTGAGGCGTACCGGCGGCAACCCCCATGTGCACGAAGTTCTTGTAAACGATGTCGGTGCCATCGATCTCGGCATTCACCTCGGGCACTTCCTTCAGAGCATGGCAGCAGGCCTTGGTGAAGAAAGACATAAAGCCCAGACGCACGCCGTGCTTCTTCTCGAACTGGTCCTTGTACTGGTTGCGCAGAGCCATCACCTCGGTCATGTCCACCTCGTTGAAGGTGGTCAGGATCGCAGCGGTGTTTTGCGCGTCCTTCAGGCGCTTTGCGATGGTCTGGCGCAGGCGAGTCATGCGCACGCGTTCCTCGCGAGATGCATCCTCGGCCGCTACTGGCGCGCGTGGTGCAGGCGCAGGGGCCGGAGCCGCAGCAGGAGCCGGTGCGGCTGCGGTTGCCACGGCGCGGGCTACGTCCTCTTTCATAATGCGGCCATCGCGACCGGTGCCGGAGACCTGATCAGGGGATAGACCGGCTTCGGCCATCGCTTTTTCGGCCGAGGGCGCATTGGCCACGTCCATGCCCGTGGCCACCGTCGCTGGGGCGGCGGCAGCGGCTGGAACAGCGGCAGGGGCTGCAACGGTACCTTCACCCGAGATCACCGCCAGCTTGGCCGACGCGTCCACGGTGGTGCCTTCGGGGGCCGCGATTTCCGCCAGAACGCCAGCGGTCGGGGAAGGGACCTCGACCGAGACCTTGTCGGTTTCCAACTCACACAGCATTTCGTCCTGCGCGACGGCATCGCCAACCTGTTTGAACCAGGTGGATACGGTGGCCTCGGTAACCGACTCGCCCAAGGTGGGAACCATGACGTCGACGCGGCCTGCACCAGCGGCCGGGGCGGCCTCGGCTGCGGGGGTCGCAGCTGGTGCAGGGGCCGGGGCGGCGCCTTCACCTGCAGCGATTGTTGCTAGCAGGGCATCGACGCCAACGGTTTCACCCTCGGCAGCTACGATCTCGCCCATCACACCCGCCGTGGGCGAAGGCACTTCGACGGTCACCTTGTCGGTTTCAAGCTCACAGAGCATCTCATCCACGGCTACGGCATCACCGGGTTTCTTGAACCACGTCGCAACCGTGGCTTCGGTGACGGATTCGCCAAGCGTGGGAACACGAACTTCAATGGTCATCGTTTACTTTCCTTCGATGCTCAGCGCTTCGTTCACGAGCGCCTCTTGTTGGGCTTTGTGTTGGCTGGCCAGACCCGTGGCGGGCGAGGCCGAAGTTGCGCGACCGACATAGCGGGGCCGGGTATGTTTGGCCTTAATACGGGTCAGAACCCATTCGATATTGGGTTCGATAAATGTCCAGGCACCTTGGTTCTTGGGTTCTTCCTGACACCAGATGATCTCGGCCCCCTTGAAGCGCTCAAGCTCGTTAATCAGCGAATGCGCCGGGAACGGGTAGTACTGTTCGATCCGCATCAGGTAGACATCGTCAATGCCGCGTGCGTCACGTTCTTCCAGCAGGTCGTAATAGACCTTGCCGGAACACATCACGACACGTTTGATCTTGTTGTCCTTGACCAGCTTAGTCTCGGAGTTGCCCTGCTGCGCATCGTCCCACAGCACCCGGTGGAAGCTGGAGCCGGTGGTGAACTCTTCGGCGGTGCTGACCGCCAGCTTGTGACGCAGCAGCGACTTCGGCGTCACCAGGATCAACGGCTTGCGGAAGGTCCGGTGCAACTGCCGGCGCAGGATGTGGAAATAGTTCGCGGGCGTAGTACAGTTCGCCACGATCCAGTTGTCCTGACCGCACATTTGCAGGAAACGTTCCAGACGCGCCGAACTATGCTCGGGGCCCTGCCCTTCGAAACCGTGCGGCAGCAGAGTCACTAGGCCGGACATCCGCAGCCATTTGCTTTCGCCCGAGCTGATGAACTGGTCGAACATGATCTGCGCGCCGTTGGCGAAATCACCAAACTGTGCTTCCCACAGGGTCAGCGCGTTGGGTTCTGCCAGCGAATAGCCGTATTCGAAGCCCAGAACCGCGTATTCCGACAGCATCGAGTCGATCACGTCGTATTTCGACTGACCGGCACGGATGTTGTTCAGCGGGTAATACCGCTCTTCGTTTTCCTGGTGCACAAAGCCCGAGTGGCGTTGGCTGAACGTGCCGCGTGTCGCGTCCTGACCGGACAGGCGAACCGGGAAGCCTTCGGTCAGCAAAGAGCCAAAGGCCAGCGCTTCACCGGTCGCCCAGTCAAAGCCCTTTCCGTTGTCGAACATCTGTTTCTTGTGATCCAGCAGACGACCCACAGTCTTGTGCAAGGCAACGTCCTCAGGCGCGTGCGTCAGAGCCTTGCCGATCTCGGCCAGAGTGTCAGGCGTGATCGCGGTTTCGCCGCGCACGTATTCTTCTTTGTTCTTGTCCAGATGCGACCAGCGCCCGTCCAGCCAGTCGGCCTTGTTGGGCTTGTAGTCCTTGCCGGCCTCGAACTCATCGTTCAGATGCGCCTGGAAGGCGGCTTTCATGTCCTCGATCTCACCTTCCGGAATCAGGCCATCCTTGACCAGGCGTTCGGTGTACAGAGACAACGTAGTCTTATGTGTCTTGATCTTCTTGTACATGATCGGGTTGGTGAACATGGGCTCGTCGCCCTCGTTGTGACCAAACCGGCGATAGCAGAAGATGTCGATGACCACGTCCTTGTGGAACTTCTGACGGAACTCGGTCGCTACCTTGGCGGCGTGGACCACGGCCTCGGGGTCGTCGCCGTTCACGTGGAAGATCGGCGCCTCGACCATCAGCGCTATATCTGTGGGATATGGGCTGGAGCGCGAGAAGTGCGGCGCGGTGGTGAAGCCGATCTGGTTGTTGACCACGATATGCATGGTGCCGCCGGTCTTGTGACCGCGCAAACCCGACAGGCCGAAGCCTTCGGCCACAACACCTTGGCCGGCAAAGGCCGCGTCGCCATGCAGCAGGATGCCCATCACCGCGGTACGGTCAGTGTCGTTTAACTGATCCTGCTTGGCGCGGACCTTGCCCAGAACCACCGGGTTCACCGCCTCAAGGTGCGAGGGGTTCGCAGTCAGAGATAGGTGCACGCTATTGCCGTCGAATTCGCGGTCGCTGGACGCGCCAAGGTGGTATTTTACGTCGCCCGACCCGTCCACATCCTCGGGCTTGAAGCTGCCGCCCTGGAATTCGTTGAAGATCGCGCGATAGGGCTTGCTCATCACGTTGGCCAGGATATTCAGACGGCCCCGGTGCGGCATCCCGATGACGATATCCTTGATCCCCAGGGCGCCACCGCGCTTGATGATCTGCTCCATCGCGGGGATCAGCGCCTCACCGCCGTCCAGACCGAACCGCTTGGTGCCCATATATTTGACGTGCAGGAACTTCTCGAAACCTTCGGCCTCGACCATCTTGTTCAGGATCGCCTTGCGGCCTTCCTTGGTGAAGGCGATTTCCTTGCCATAGCCTTCGATCCGCTCTTTCAGCCATGCGGCCTGTTCGGGATCCGAGATATGCATGTATTGCAGCGCAAACGTGCCGCAATAGGTCCGCTTCACGATCTCGACGATCTGGCGCATACTGGCCATCTGTAAGCCCAGCACGTTGTCGATAAAGATCGGCCGGTCCATGTCGGCTTCGGTAAAGCCATAGGTCTTGGGGTCCAGCTCGGGGTGTGTACTGGCGGCGCGCATCCCCAGCGGGTCCAGATTGGCGGCCAGGTGGCCCCGGATCCGATAGGCCCGGATCAGCATCAGCGCCCGCAGACTGTCCAGCACGGCGCGCTTGATCTGGTCCTCGCTGACCTCGACGCCTTTATCCGCGGCCTTGTCTTTGATCTTTTTGCCCGCCGCTTTGGCGTCAATCTCGGCCCATTCGCCGGTCAGCGCACCGGTCAGATCATCTGCTGGCATCGGTGGCCAGTCGGTTCGCGCCCAGGATGGCCCTTCGGCCTCGCGCTGAACATCCGGTGACGCATCCCCCATGGCCTTAAAGAACTCGGCCCAGGCGGCATCCACCGCGCCGGGGTTCTTGGTGTACTGGGCATAAAGCTGCTCCAGATACTCGGCATTGTGCCCCTGCATAAAGCTCGAGGCGTGAAACGCGGAATTGGGCGTATGTTCGGTCATTGGGCTACCTCATATGGGTTGGGACCGTATTGGTTGGTGCCTGGTTGAGACGGGCGGGTCAGCCACCACAGAACCAGGAGGGGCGACACAAACAGAATCAGCAGTGTCGGAAGAACGACCAGCAAAGTGGCGCGGGTGAACAGGATGTCCAGGTTGCCGCCATGCTGGAAGCTGGACGCAAGGCCGATGCCAAAGATCAGAACACCAGCGGCCCCGACGATCAGCAGGATCGGCAACAGAGCGTAAAGCCCGCTGCGCCCGGTATCATGCATCCGCCGCCACGCGGCGGCCAGATGCGGGAAAAAGACGACCAGGCCGACGATGCTCTGCACGGGCGCAGAGGACGTGGCGGTGACTTGTTTGACTTCATCGGTCTGCGTCGTGGCGACCTGAGTGAAGAACTGCCAGTCGATGATCCCGGCGATAATGTTCCAGATCACGATGAACAGGAAAAAGAACCAGTATTCGGGCCGCGAGGCGCGACCCGAGAAGGTGAAGAACTTGGAGAAGCAGGTGCGGATGGCGTCAGAGAAGGTCATGGCTTGGCTTCCTCATTTCGCCGAGAGATTTCTAATGCCAATGCCGCATTGGGTTTTCTCGAATATTGCTCTTCGAATTCGGAACGTTCAAACCAAAAAAACTGCACTCTCGCAGGCCCCATGCCTACTTGAGGTTCCAGAATCGGGCGATCAACAAAAACGCCCAGCTTCACAAGAACACTAGCAGCACCAGAAAGCGGTTTGTGTAGCTCGTCTCCAATCGTCGTCGCACTCACAGTTCGAGCCGGACCAAGAGATACTTTGTGCTCGTCACCCGGGTATTGATAAACTGCATCAGAAACCAATGTTGCATCTTGCAAAGAAGAACTAAAGAAGCGGCATCCAAGGTCTTCGCCAAGTTTTCTATTCCCGCCCTTGTCATGGATCATCAAAAACGCGCGGGTGTCTCCATCCCACCAGAACGCATCATAGACACCGCGCTGTGAGACATCGGATATGGTGTCCAGATGCTCAATCATGTCGGGAATAATGCCAGTTTCTGTATCCAGACCGAAAAAGTTGTATCTCTCATCAATTAGGGCACGGAAGAGTCCGCCATCGGCCAAAAGCGAAGCAAGTGCTTCGGGATAGGGCGCACGGAACTTTTTCCATCCGCGTTCGGTGAATTCTTGAGCAATCGACGCGCGACTCTTAGACGACCAAGTACAGAGGTCAATTATGTCCTGTGTTGGCTTTGTGAACTCAGGGGATGCGCTTGCAACACCTGCACACATCGAAAGCAGGCCGCCAAATACAAGGGCCAAGACATGCTTAAAGCGAGGAGATTTCTCTCCCCGCCTCGTGTAGCGTATGCCTTGGTGCGCCATCGCGCTTACCCAATCGCTTCCAGCACAGCCTCACCCAGCTGCGCCGGGCTTTCGGCCACGACGATACCAGCTGAGCGCATGGCTTCGATCTTGTCTTCGGCACCGCCCTTGCCGCCGGCGACAATCGCGCCTGCGTGGCCCATGCGGCGGCCCGGAGGGGCCGTGCGGCCTGCAATGAAACCGGCGGTCGGCTTTTTGCGGCCCTTCTTGGCCTCATCCGCCAGGAACTGCGCGGCTTCTTCCTCGGCCGAGCCACCGATCTCACCGATCATGATGATCGACTCGGTCTCGTCATCGGCCAGGAACCATTCCAGCACGTCGATATGCTCGGTGCCTTTGATCGGGTCGCCGCCGATGCCCACACAGGTGGACTGGCCCAGACCCACATCGGTGGTCTGTTTGACGGCCTCATAGGTCAGGGTGCCCGAACGTGACACAACACCGACCGAGCCGCGCTTGTGGATGTGGCCGGGCATGATGCCGATCTTGCAGGCATCAGGCGTGATGACGCCGGGGCAGTTGGGGCCGATCAGGCGCGAGTTTGAGCCTTCCAGCGCGCGTTTCACCTTCATCATGTCCAGAACCGGGATGCCTTCGGTGATGCAGACGATCACTTCCATCTCGGCATCAATCGCTTCGAGGATCGAGTCGGCCGCAAACGGCGGCGGCACATAGATCACCGAGGCATTGGCTTCGGTCACATGCTTGGCCTCGTGAACCGAGTTGAACACGGGCAGGTCGAGATGGGTCATCCCGCCTTTGCCGGGGGTCACGCCGCCGACCATCTTGGTGCCATAGGCGATGGCCTGTTCCGAGTGGAATGTGCCCTGCGAGCCGGTAAAGCCCTGACAGATCACTTTGGTGTTTTCGTCGATGAGGACTGCCATTTGGCGTTCTCCTGTTGTTGAGCCGAAGGTCTCACCTTTGGCATTAGATTTTGAGCTTCACAGGCTGGTGAATCTGACTCTCGTGCCCGAAATATAGTGTGTGACGGTATGGTAGGTCCGTTTGGTTGTGCCGCCGGCTTCCATGATTTCCACTTTGAAATTCACGCCGTCACGCCGGTAAGTACCTGTGTACGCAACAGTTTTAGTCCCCACTGATGTGGTTCCTGTCGCCCGGCTGATGGGTTTGACAGTTTGAAATCCGTTGGCGGTGAGTTCCTTTCCAAGTTCAACGGCAAACTCATCCGCCCATGTTCCACTGAAGTCTGCTGAGCAACTGTATCTGTTGAATACAGTCCCCTTGGGAACATCTTCTAAACCACCACCATTTAGGACGCTTGGGTCCGTTTGAATCCTGAATCTGGCTTTTCCGTAGTGATTGAAATCATCCCAGCCAGGCAGATCAATGGACAAGCCAATTTTATGGTGTTGAGTTACGTCCTTTGCCTCAACGAATGTAACTGGCTTGCGGAGGCATAGATCGCGCATCGTAAGAAACACTTGCTGTGCTTCGAGTTGTCGTGCGGCAGGGTTGTCCAATAGCGACTTGGATACTTCTCCACCGGTGCTGTCCTCGCAGGCCGATAGGCCCACGAGGCAAGCACCAATTGTCAGAAAACGTGCGAAAATGCCCATCAGGACTTAACCCTTAACCGCCTTCACGATCTTCTCGGCACCGTCTTTCAGGTTGTCCGCCGCGATCACGTCCAGGCCAGAGGTGTTGATGATCTCTTTGCCTTTCTCGACATTCGTGCCTTCCAGACGCACGACCAGCGGAACTTGCAGGCCGACCTCTTTCACGGCAGCGACAACGCCCTCGGCGATGACGTCACAGCGCATGATGCCGCCGAAGATGTTGACCAGAATGCCTTTGACCTGCGGGTCCGAGGTGATGATCTTGAACGCCTCGGTCACTTTCTCTTTGGTGGCACCGCCGCCCACGTCGAGGAAGTTGGCAGGCTCGGCACCGTACAGCTTGATGATGTCCATGGTGGCCATCGCCAGACCGGCACCGTTCACCATGCACCCGATCTCACCATCCAGCGCGATGTAGTTCAGGTCGTATTTCGAGGCTTCCAGTTCCTTGGGATCTTCCTCGGTCGTGTCGCGAAGCTCGGCGATGTCGGGGTGGCGGTAGACCGCGTTGCCGTCAAAGCCGACCTTGGCGTCAAGCACTTTCAGATCGCCCTTGTCCGAGATGATCAGCGGGTTGATTTCCAGCATCTCCATGTCCTTCTCGACGAAGGCGTTATAGAGTTGACCCATCAGCTTGACGCATTGCTTGACCTGCACGCCTTCCAGACCCAGCGAGAAGGCGATGCGACGGCCGTGATAGGGCTGATAGCCGGTGGCAGGGTCGACCGAGAAGGACAGGATTTTCTCGGGCGTGGCGGCCGCCACCTCTTCGATGTCCATGCCGCCTTCGGTGGAACAGACGAACGAGATGCGGCTGGTCTGGCGATCCACCAGCAGAGCCAGATACAGTTCGCGTTCAATGCCGGAACCGGCCTCGATATAGATGCGGTTGACCTGCTTGCCTGCCGGGCCAGTCTGGTGGGTGACCAGTGTACGGCCCAGCATCTTCTTGGCTTCTTCGGCGGCTTCTTCTACCGACTTGGTCAGACGGACACCGCCCTTTTCACCGGCGTCGGCCTCTTTGAAAGAACCCTTGCCGCGGCCACCCGCGTGGATCTGTGCTTTGACAACCCACAGGGGGCCATCCAGTTCACCGGCTGCGGTTTTGGCTTCCTCGGCGCGCAGTACCGCGCGACCCTCGGAGACCGGAGCGCCATAGCTGCGAAGAAGAGCTTTGGCCTGATATTCGTGAATGTTCATCGAAACTGTCCCGTCTGACTACGATTACACCGTTATAGAGGTGCCTAGGGGGCATCTATAAAGGGTTTTTTTATGCCAAAGCGGTTTTTAGTGGAGATTTTTCACTTTTGTGATCACAGGTTTTTGGGGTGTGATCACAAAACTTTTTTATCGATTCGAATCTAATTGACGAAATCCCGGGGCGGGCAGCGCGTCAGTTGAAATAAAGCGCGAAACTTCCGGCGTTACCTTGTGTCATCCGCTGGAAAGCCAGCCAGTTTGCATTGGTTATCTTGGGGCCCTTGGCGGCATAAGGTATGGCGGCCCGTCCGTGAAGCCAGGATAGTAGATCAATCGGTGCAGGATCGTCGAACCAGGCCGAGACGTCTATCCCGTACTCTGCGGGCAAGAACGGATGCGGGGCCAGAAGGCGGCCTTCCAAAACGGCCTGCGCGTCGTCCAGAACGCTCTTCCAGGCCCGAATCGTTTGGTCGTCCAGTGTTATGCCCAATGCACTTTTTTGGTTCGGGTTCGCAATCCACTCGCGGTCATTATCCGTTTCACGCGCCAACGCATCCCAGAATATGCGGTTTTGCGCCAGCATGTTCAGCCAGTGATCCCTCGCGCGTGCAATTCTTACGGGGTCGGGTTCGGAGTCCAGTGCTTTGATCAACGCGTAAACTGCGTTGCGTGTTTCGTCCGGTATTGAATCGCGAACTATACGATTCATCTGCCGTTCTATGTTGTGGAAGCTGAGTTCATTGGAGTCATCGGCAAATACTTCCGCTGGAAGCTTGCTCTCATGCGCTCGGATCTCTCGGCGTATCAGTCCATGTTGTCGCATGGCTCTTTGGCTCGCATCAAAAACAATGCTGGTTTGCTCCGATACGTCTTCCCGCTGCAGTTCCAATTCGGTCCGCTCTTCTCCTTCGGGCAGCGCTCTGATTTGCTCATCCAATTCACGCTGCCGCTCGCGCAACTGTTCAAGCGCTTCCCTCTGTTGAACCTGGAGTGTCCGCAGATCATTCCGTTCAACTTCCAATGCCGCGATCTTTAGAACGATCGCATCAACAACATAGGTGTTGGGAATTGTTGGCGCATCCGCCAACATGGCCTCGGCAAATAGCAAGTCGGCAAAAATGGGTGAAGGGTCAAAGGCCAGAATGCCCTCGGCCACGCCCGACAGCATGTAGGTATACGCCGTCAGCCATGCATGATCGGCCCCGTCGAAGCGTACGGTGATGGGCGCGACGGCCTCACCTTTGTCGGGACGCGCAGTGCGGGGCACAGCAAATTGAACCAACAGGTTCGAAACATTCTCACTTTCGTCCAAAACTCCATTGCGGTTGATGTCGAGCCACAGATCGGTCACCACTAGCTCGAACGGTTTCGCTGTCTCGGGGTTCGTATGCGCCAGTGTCCCTCGGGCCAAATCGAGGTTGGCGGCGAAGGCCTGAGTCATCTCGGCAAAGGTTGACGGCGTACGGCTTTCCGGCTCGGGGTTGGCGAGTCCGCCGCGTCCCATTCCAAAAACCCGGCCAAACCCACGACCTATCCCATATTGGTATTGGGTCTGCAGCAGAACTTCCACTGCGCGCAGCGTCTCAAGCGTTCCGCGCTCGAACGACCCTTCGTGGGCTGTTTCCAGACGTTGCGTCAATGTCGGTAGGGTCGTTTGGGCGGCAGTGCCAGTGGCGATGCCCAACAGGGCGATCAAAAGCAGGTTCTTCATAAGTATATGGCCTGTAATAGAAAAACGCGCCGAGTTGCCCCGACGCGTTTAACCTTACGATCAATGCGTGTATCGTCAAGCCAGCGAGCTGTCGATGCCCTTGCACGCTTCGATCAGGCCCTTCACGGCGTTGACCGAGTTGTCGAAACCGGCCTGCTCTTCTTCGTTCAGCTTGATGTCGACGACACGCTCGATGCCGCCCGCGCCGATCACGGTGGGCACGCCCACATACATGCCTTCAACGCCCAGTTCGCCGTTGCAATAGGCGGCGCAGGGCAGAACGCGCTTCTGGTCTTTCAGATAGGCTTCGGCCATTTCGATTGCCGAAGTTGCAGGCGCATAGAAGGCCGAACCGGTTTTCAGCAGGCCGACGATCTCGGCGCCGCCGTCACGGGTGCGCTGCACGATCGCGTCCAGCTTTTCTTGTGTTGTCCAGCCCATCTCGACCAGATCGGGCAGCGGGATACCTGCAACGGTCGAGTAACGAACCGACGGCACCATGGTGTCGCCGTGGCCGCCCAAAACGAATGCGGTCACGTCGCGCATCGACACGTTGAATTCTTCCGACAGGAAATGAGCGAAACGGCCCGAGTCCAGAACGCCAGCCATACCGCAGACCTTGTTGTGCGGCAGGCCCGAGAATTCGCGCAGAGCCCAGACCATCGCGTCCAGCGGGTTGGTGATGCAGATGACAAACGCGTCAGGCGCGTTGGCGGCGATGCCTTCACCGACCGATTTCATGACCTTCAGGTTGATGCCCAGCAGGTCGTCGCGGCTCATGCCCGGCTTGCGCGGCACACCGGCGGTCACGATGCAGACGTCTGCGCCTGCGATGTCTTCGTAGGACTGGGTGCCTTTCAATTTGGCGTCGAACCCTTCCGAAGGACCGGACTCAGCGATGTCCAGCGCTTTGCCTTCCGGGATGCCTTCGGCGATGTCGAACAGGACGACGTCACCAAGTTCCTTCATTGCTGCGAGGTGGGCGAGCGTGCCGCCGATCTGACCTGCGCCGATCAGCGCGATCTTGGGTCTGGCCATTTGGAATATCTCCGGTCGGTTTTGAAATCGCGGTTGTGCTAGTCGGTAAATGGTTTTCGCGCAAGGGTTATGCTGCGTGGCATACAACCGCATACTGTTTGCACTGTACTTGGTGATTGCGCTAAACGGCCTGTTAGACAAGCCTATTTACGGGATGCCGCATGTTCGAATTGAACCTGATGTTTTTTGCTGTGGCAATCCCGGCGGTGATCTTTGCCGGTATCTCGAAGGGTGGGTTCGGCTCGGGCGTGGCCTTTGCGTCGTCGTCGATTCTGGCCCTGATCCTCACGCCCGGGCAGGCGTTGGCGCTGATGTTGCCGATACTGATGGTGATCGATGTGACCACTCTGGGGCCGTACTGGAAGCGTTGGAGCTGGCCGGATTCACGGCTGCTGATATTGGGTGCCGTACCGGGTGTCGCACTGGGTGCATGGCTTTATCGTGCAACAAATGACGACCTGCTGCGCCTGCTGATTGGCGGGATTTCGGTCGGTTTCGTGATCTGGCACATGGCGCAGAGCAAAGGTCTGATCCGCGGTTTTGCCAATCGCCTGCCTGCCCCCGCTGGGTTGTTCGCGGGTCTGGTCGCGGGCTTCACCAGTTTTGTCAGTCACGCAGGCGGTCCGCCAGCCGCCGTCTATCTGCTGTCTCAGCGCCTGTCGAAAACCGAGTTCCAGGCCTCGACCGTATTGGTCTTTTGGGTCATCAACGGCGCGAAGTTCATCCCCTACGCCTATTTGGGCCTGTTTACCTGGCACACGGCGTTGGCGGATCTTCTGCTGACCCCATTTGCAATCCTAGGTGCGTGGCTGGGCGTCCGGGCTCATTTCATGCTGTCCGAGCGCCTGTTCTTTGGCATAGCGTATGTACTGCTGACCATTACCGGCAGCAAACTGATCTGGGACGCGCTGACCTAGACGTTGGGGGGCAGCGCCTCGGCCATCTGCTCATAGGCTTGGCCGGTCGCGATCAGGCAAGTCATTCCATCCGGCAGTGTCACCGTTATGGTCCAGCTTCCGGTCTGATCCGAGGCATAGACCTCCATCATCGCACCCTGCCGTGCAATGCCGATGCCGCGGCGTGTCTCGCCATAGGCCCCGACCAGCCGTTTCACCACGTCTTCGCGCGGGGCGCAGGTGCGGGCCTGTACCTGTTGCGCGGCCAGAACCATGAGCCCAAGGCCCATCGTCATATTGAAAAGCGTCTTTTTCATCTCTCACCCCTTTCGATTCCATCTGCAAACAGGGTGCGGGTGGGGTGCAGATATCTGGTTAAAACTCCGCGCGTTGCGTCACGTATGCTGCGTTGCGGCAATTTTCCTCTTGAACTTTCCGGCAAAAAATGGCCCATTCCGCGCAACAATCTTTCAAAGGGAGAGGCCAATGGACCCCCGTCAGCGCCCCTATCGTTCCGTTCTGTATATTCCCGGCTCGCGTGACCGGGCGCTGGATAAGGCGCGTAACTTGCCGGTGGATGCGATCATATTTGACCTCGAAGATGCAGTTTCGGCAGATGAAAAGGCAAACGCCCGCGAAACACTCAAAACTGCCTTGGCGGCCGGGGGCTACGGCTCGCGGGTCAAGATCGTCCGCATCAACGGGTTGGACACCAAATGGGGTCGCGCCGATGCCGAAGCGGTGCGTGAGATGGATGCTGATGTGGTGCTGCTGCCAAAGGTGAATTCTGCCGCTGATGTGGAAGCGTTGGCTGCGATTACTGGCGACATGCCGATCTGGGCGATGATGGAGACTCCGCGCGGCATGCTGAACGCTGCCGAAATCGCGGCGCACCCATTGATGGCCGGGTTCGTCATGGGCACCAACGACTTGGCCAAGGAGTTGCAGACTCGTTTCCGCCCGGATCGCCTGCCGATGATGACCTCTCTGGGTCTGTGCTTGCTGGCTGCAAAGGCTGAGGGTCTGATCATTGTCGACGGTGTCTATAATGCCTTCAAGGATGGCGAGGGTCTGGCCGCCGAATGCGAACAGGGCCGTGACATGGGTTTTGACGGCAAAACCCTGATCCATCCTGCACAGGTGGATATCACCAATGCGGCCTATGCCCCGTCGGATACCGAAATCGACCTGGCCCGCCGCCAGATTGCGGCTTTTGAAGAGGTTGAGTCGCAAGGGCAGGGTGTTGCTGTCGTCGATGGCAAAATCGTTGAAAACCTGCATGTTGTAACTGCCCGCGAAATTCTGGCAAAAGCGGAGGCGATTTCAGCTTTGCAAGCGGGGTAAGCCAGCATGGGCTTTGTTCTTCTGATTCTTGGGGTGGCGCTTTGGTGGGCCGCCCATCTGTTCAAGCGCGTGATGCCGGCGCAGCGCGCGGCCATGGGCAATGGTGGCAAAGGCGCAGTGGCGCTGGCGCTGGTCGTAGCGATATTGCTGATGATCTTCGGCTATCGCATGACCGACTTCATCCATGTCTGGTCGCCGCCGTCCTTCATGATCCACATAAACAACCTACTGGTGCTGATTGCTATCTACATGATGAGCCCCGCTGGTCAGAAAGGTCGCCTGCTGAACAAGATGCGCCACCCGATGCTGGCCGGTTTCCGTGCCTGGGCCTTTGCACATTTGCTTGTGAATGGCGATCTGGCCTCGATTATCCTGTTCGGTGGTCTGTTCCTATGGGCCATGGTTGAGGTGGTCGTGATCAACCGCGCCGAGCCTGACTGGTCTCCGGCTGAGCCCGGCACCTACGGCAAGGACGCGATGTTCTTTGTGGCTTCGATCGTGCTGTTCGGGATCATCGGTTACATTCACGGACTGGTCGGCCCATCGCCGTTCCCGTCATAAGGAGCAGACAAATTGGCAAAACTCTATCGTCTGTTGACCGAAGAAGACACTTCCGCCTTCTGCCACAAGGTGTCGGATGCGCTAGCAAAAGGGTGGGAACTGTATGGCGACCCCTCTTATGCCTATGACGCCGCCAACAGCGTCATGCGTTGTGCGCAGGCCGTGACCAAAGAAGTCAAGGCCGACTATTCTGCCGAAATGAAACTGGGACAGCAATAATGGCAAAAACCAATCCGGGCCGCTTTTTCGAGGACTACTCCGTTGGGCAGGTGCTGCACCACGCAGTGCCGCGCACCGTAACCGACGGTGAACGGGCGTTGTATCACGCGCTCTACCCCGCGCGACATGCGCTTTATTCCTCGGACGAGTTTGCCCGGGCCAGTGGTTTGCCGCAAAGTCCGATAGATGATCTGGCGGCGTTCCACGTAGTGTTTGGTAAAACCGTTCCCGATATCTCGCTGAATGCGGTTGCCAATCTGGGCTATGCAGAGGGGCGCTGGCTGAAACCGGTCTATTCCGGTGATACGCTGCGGTCTGAGTCCGAAGTGATCGGGGTCAAACAGAACTCGAATGGCAAGACCGGTGTGGTCTGGGTGCGCACACGCGGACTGAACCAGCGCGATGAGGTGGTAATCGAGTATGTGCGCTGGGTGATGGTGCGCAAAGCGAACATCGACGCCCCCGCGCCCGAGGCGGTGGTGCCGGACCTGAAAAAGGCGCTGGAGCCGGGCGATCTGGTTGTGCCTGAGGGACTCGATTTTTTGAACTATGATTTTGTTCAATCCGGGGAAGCCCATCGCTGGGGCGATTACGAGATCGGTGAAACCATCGACCACGTTGATGGTGTGACCGTCGAAGAGGCCGAGCACATGTTGGCCACCCGCCTGTGGCAAAACACGGCCAAAGTGCATTTTGACCTGACCTTCCGCCCGGATGGTCGGTTGATCTATGGCGGGCATGTGATCTCGATGGCGCGGGCGCTGTCGTTCAACGGTCTGGCCAATGCGCAGATGATCGTTGGTCTGAATGGTGGCGCACATGCCAACCCGTGCTTCTCGGGCGACACGATCAAGGCTTGGTCCGAGGTTCTGGACAAGGCCGAAACCGGTGTGCCTGGTGTGGGCGCCATCCGACTGCGACTGGTCGCCACCAAGGGTGGTGCGCCGTTCGAACTGAAGGGTGAAGATGGGCGGTACAAGCCCGAGGTGCTGCTAGATCTGGACTATTGGGCGCTGATGCCTATCTGAGGTCGCCCCACATTCATTTGATCGCAGCCTGCGACATTCATGCTAGGCTGCGGTCATGGTCCTGTTCCGCTCACTTGCTGCCTGCCTGTTCCTGACCCCGCCCGCGCTGGCCTGCGATCTTGCGCTGGCTTTGGCGGTGGATGTGTCCGGGTCGGTCGATACAAGCGAATACCGCATTCAGATGGACGGGCTGGCCGCAGGTTTGCGTGACCCCCTCGTGTCCGAGGCGCTGGTTCGCGGGCAAGCGCAGTTGATGCTGGTGCAGTGGACCGGAGCATCGCGCCAGAAGGTGACGATCCCGTGGACCCGGATCGACAGTTTCGACACGCTCGAACGGTTTGCCGATCAGGTGGCTGCCGACCCCCGGGTCTGGCGCAATTTTTCGACCGCAATAGGTGAGGCGCTTGAGATGACGCTATCCAGCTTTGACGACGTGTCCGAGTGCACGCGGCATCTGATCGACATTTCGGGCGACGGAGTGTCCAACGAAGGGGTCGAGCCGACCGAGGTGCACGGCGTGTTACGCAATCGGGGGGTCACGGTCAACGCAATCGCAATCGAGGAAAGCGAGCCCGACCTGACCGCCTATTTCTTTGAAAACGTCATTGTTGGCGAAGGGGCGTTTGTCGTCTCGGCCTCCGGTTTTGCTGACTATCCCGAACGGATCCGGAAAAAGCTTTTACGCGAAGTGACGCAGCAATCCGCCGCTTTAAAGTGAGTGCTACAGATTCGTGATCACAATGATCGCAACCTTGGGACGCTAACATTGATTTGACTGTATAAGTTTTGTGATCACAGTATTATTTTGTGTGATCACAATTTCCCGAAATCTGCGGTTTTGTCCCCATTTTACCTGTTTTTGCGCACGCAGCACGTGACAGATTGGCAAAAACGAGTAAAACGACTGGTAGCCAACGAAAGAGGAGCCGACATGGCCGATGTCAATCGGGGCAACCGCCCGCTCTCGCCACATATTATGATATATCGCCCCCAGATGACGTCTCTGTCTTCGATCATGGTTCGTTTGACCGGGATCGGGGTGTTCGCCGTTGCAATTCTGGTTGTCTGGTGGCTGCTGGCCGCGTCGACGTCGGAAAGCGCATTTGCGGGGATCGACGGGTTTCTACGCAGCTGGTTCGGCGACCTCATCCTGACGGCTGCGACTTGGGGGTTGTGGTATCACACGCTGGGCCGCCTGCGGCACGTGCTCTGGGATTTCGGCTATTGCCTTGACATCGAGACCGCCGAGAAACTGGGGCTGGGCATGTTCGTTGGTGCGACCGTCCTGACCCTGATCACCGTGCTTGTGGTTTAAGGAGACGGCACATGCGATATCTGACTGACCGCAAGCGCGCGCAGGGTCTGGGCGCAGGGAAATCCGGCACACTCACTCATTGGCGGACAATGGTTCGGGCGATGATCCTGACCGTGTTGATTCCGATCTTCATCTTCACCTTCGGCGCTGGCATTGGCGGAACCCACGAAGAGGTGGTGGCCTATTTCAGCCGTCCGTTCCCGGCGCTTGTCACGGCGCTCACGCTGATCGTGGGGCTGCTGCAACTGATGTACGAGGCGCAGGAAGCGATTGAGGACTATGTGCACGGCGTCATGGAGAAAGTCTCTCTCGCTGCAATGTGGGCCCTGGGCTACACGCTGATGGCGGCCGGGCTGTTTGCCCTGGTCAAGCTGGCCCTGTGATGATGCGCGGTAAGGAACAAGAACAATGACAGCAGCATATGAATATGAAACCCACGAATACGACGTCGTTGTCGTAGGCGCTGGTGGTGCAGGTCTGCGGGCGACGTTGGGCATGGCGGAACAAGGCCTGCGTACGGCTTGTGTCACCAAGGTTTTCCCGACCCGCTCGCACACGGTTGCGGCGCAGGGTGGTATCGCCGCATCGCTTTCCAACATGGGCCCGGACCACTGGCAGTGGCACATGTATGACACCGTCAAGGGCTCGGACTGGCTGGGCGATACCGACGCGATGGAGTATCTCGCGCGTGAGGCACCCAAGGCGGTTTACGAGCTGGAGCACTATGGCGTGCCCTTCAGCCGGACTGAAGAAGGCAAAATCTATCAGCGTCCCTTTGGTGGCCACACCACAGAATTTGGCGAAGGTCCCGCCGTGCAGCGAACCTGTGCCGCCGCTGACCGGACTGGCCACGCGATCCTGCACACGCTGTACGGTCAATCACTGAAAAACAATGCCGAGTTCTACATCGAGTATTTCGCCATCGACCTGATCATGTCCGAGGATGGGCAATGTCAGGGTGTTGTCTGCTGGAAGCTCGACGATGGCACGATGCATGTTTTCAACGCCAAGATGGTTGTACTGGCGACCGGTGGTTATGGCCGGGCCTATTTCAGCGCGACCTCGGCCCATACCTGCACCGGTGACGGTGGCGGGATGGTGGCCCGCGCAGGTCTGGCGCTCCAGGATATGGAATTCGTTCAGTTTCACCCGACCGGCATCTACGGCTCTGGTTGCCTGATCACTGAGGGCGCACGCGGCGAGGGTGGATACCTGACGAACTCGGAAGGCGAGCGGTTCATGGAGCGTTATGCGCCCCAGTACAAGGACCTCGCGCCCCGCGACTATGTCTCGCGCTCGATGACCATGGAAATCCGCGAAGGTCGTGGACATGGCGACAATGGCGATCACATCCACCTGAACCTCAGCCACCTGCCCGCTGAGGCACTGGCCGAACGTCTGCCCGGGATTTCGGAATCGGCGCGCGTTTTTGCCGGTGTCGACGTCACCAAGGAACCAATCCCGGTTCTGCCGACCGTGCACTATAACATGGGCGGTATTCCGACCAACTATTGGGGTGAGGTACTGAATCCCACCGCTGATAACCCAACCGGCGTCGTACCAGGTCTGATGGCCGTGGGTGAGGCCGGGTGTGCCTCGGTCCACGGCGCGAACCGTCTGGGTTCGAACTCGCTGATCGACCTTGTGGTGTTCGGCCGCGCGGCCGCGATCCGGGCGGGTGAGGTTGTTGACGCCAAGGCACCGAACCCAGTTCTGAACCAGGCTTCGGTGGACAAGGCGTTTGACCGGTTCGACGCGGTTCGCAACGCCAACGGTGCAATCCCGACCGCCGATCTGCGGCTTGAGATGCAGCGGACCATGCAAGAAGACGCGGCCGTGTTCCGGACCGCCAAGACCATGGCCGAGGGTGTTGAGAAGATGACGGCAATCGCCGCCAAGATGGACGACTTGAAAGTCACCGACCGCTCTCTGGTCTGGAACAGTGACCTGATGGAAACGCTGGAACTGACCAACCTGATGCCGAGCGCTCTGGCCACCATCGTCGGTGCCGAGGCTCGTAAGGAGTCCCGTGGCGCGCACGCGCATGAGGACTTCACCGAGCGTGATGACGAGAACTGGCGTGTCCACACCGTGTCGCGCGTTGAAGGCAACAAGGTAGACCTCAGCTATCGCCCGGTCATCGTTGATCCGCTGACCACCGAAGACGAAGGCGGCATCAGCCTCAAGAAAATCGCGCCCAAGGCGCGGACGTTCTAAGGAGAGGAACTTATGGTACAACTGACCCTCCCCAAGAATTCGCGCATCACGACGGGCAAAACCTGGCCCAAGCCGGAAAGCGCGACCAATGTTCGGAAGTTCCAGATTTACCGCTGGAACCCGGAAGACGGCAAAAACCCGCAGCTCGACACCTATTTCGTTGATATGGACAGCTGCGGCCCGATGGTTCTGGACGCGCTGATCAAGATCAAGAATGAGATCGACCCGACGCTGACTTTCCGCCGATCCTGCCGCGAGGGCATCTGCGGGTCCTGCGCGATGAATATCGACGGCATCAACACGCTGGCCTGTATCTATGGCATGGATGAGATCAAGGGCGACGTGAAGATCTATCCGCTGCCGCATATGCCGGTGGTCAAGGACCTGATCCCCGACTTGACGCATTTCTACGCCCAGCACGCCTCGATCATGCCGTGGTTGGAAACCAAGACAAACCGTCCCGCGAAAGAGTGGAAGCAGTCTATCGAAGACCGCAAGAAACTTGACGGTCTCTATGAATGCGTGATGTGCGCCAGCTGCTCGACCTCGTGCCCGAGCTACTGGTGGAACGGCGACCGTTATCTTGGGCCGGCCGCACTGCTGCACGCCTATCGCTGGATCATCGATAGCCGCGATGAGGCCACAGGAGAGCGTCTGGATGAGCTGGAAGATCCGTTCAAACTGTATCGCTGCCACACGATCATGAACTGCGCCAAAACCTGCCCGAAAGGTCTGAACCCGGCCAAGGCAATTGCCGAGATCAAGAAGATGATGATCGATCGCGGAGTTTAAGCGACGCCTAATTGTCAGCACTTGCCGCATTGCGGCGAGTGCATGGCGAGATTGCAATACTATGCAATGCAAACCGTTCTGTTCAGGTCTATCCTGCCTGCAGGGAGGAGTGATGGAACCGAAACGGGATCGCTCCGATGCAAGAACAAAAAGCAGAAAACACCAAAGCAGCCGAAGCTCTGGCTTTGTTGGAACAGGCCTGGGCCTACTACACTCCTGAACCTGCGCTCGTGTCTCAAGAGCAGCACGAACCAGAGCTGTTCGAATACGCGAACGCCGCCTGACGCTTGAATTCACGCAGAGATTGGGCAATGCATAAGCATGCCCATTCTTTTGCTTTTACTGGCCGCTGGCGTGTTTGCCTACTTCGTCTGGCGGTCACGGACGTCCTCTCTGACACGCGATTGCCGATGGCGGCAGCACCGAAAAGAAGGTGTCTGGATTTGCGCCTATTGTGGGGCGCGGCAAGACGGGGAAAACGCCCCGACAGCCTGCCTGCAGGGCAAACAGTAAAACAACAAGGCGATGTCGCGCCCTTTTTTTTGTTTATGCAGTGTCCGAAAAAGCCGCCTGCAGGGCAATCTCAACCATTTCGCCGAAGCTGCTTTCGCGTTCCGACGAGGGCAGAGCCTCACCCGTCAGAAGATGATCGGACACGGTCAGGACCGCCAGCGCCCGGCAGTTGTGGCGTGCGGCCAGAATGTACAGCTCGGCGGCTTCCATCTCGACACCCAGGATGCCGTGCCGCACCATCTGTTCGTTCAGATCGGGGCGTTCGTCATAGAAGACATCGGACGAATAAATCCCGCCAACATGGGTGGGCGTGCCTTTGGCTTCGGCAGCTTTGGCTGCAGCCTGCAGCAAGCCCCAATCGGCGCAGGGCGCAAAGTTCAACTCTTTCAGGATGCCGCGCGATGGCGTGCTGAGGGTGGTCGATGTCATCGCCAGGATCACATCGCGGATTTTGACGCTGTCCTGCATCCCGCCGCACGAACCGATCCGGATCAAAGTTTTGGCACCATAATCGTGGATCAGTTCATTGGCATAGATCGACAGGGACGGCATTCCCATCCCGCTGCCTTGAATTGTAACCGGGTTCCCTTTCCAGGTACCGGTATAACCCAGCATGCCGCGCACGTTATTAACGAGTTTTGCATCCTGCAAAAACGACTCTGCGGCCCATTTCGCCCGATACGGATCGCCGGGCATTAAAACGGTTTCAGCGATTTCACCTTTTTCGGCACCAATATGAATTGTCATCTCTGATCCAATTCCCGTCAGATTTCCAAATCCGAAATATCAGCGCCGGCATTCAGTGCATCGTGAACCCATTGCGGTTTGCGTCCGCGACCGGACCACGTCTGGTCAGGGTTGGCAGGGTTTTTGTATTTCGCGTTGGATTTTGGGCTTTTGGTCGACTTTGCTGCGCCTGCTGAGAGTTCCGAAAGAGAGAATCCAAATTCAGCGGCGGCTTTTTCTGCGGCTTTCAGCGCCGCAATACGCTCGCGCTTTTCCGCGCTTTTTAGGGCAGTTTCCACCTGATCACGCAATTCCAGCAGTTCTTTGCGTGACATTTTCTCAAGGCTGATCGCCATTTCTTTCTCCATTTCGAAATACACCACGAATAGGCGTAATAGCCTACCGTAAGTTGAAATCGGGGTTTTATCCATCCCTTACTTAAAGGCAATGGATTTGGAGATAAAAACAAAATCGCGGCCGTTACTGGGCCGCAATGTTCTGCGGATCGACCAGAGTCACAATATCGCCCATAATTGCATTTAGCTCGAAATTCTTGGGCGTATAGATCTTGGACACACCCATTGCCGTGAGTTTTGCAGCATCGTCATCGGGAATGATCCCCCCGACGATCACGGGAACACCGTCCAAACCGGCCTCGCGCAGGCGCGTCATGACGTCTTGCACAAGCGGGATATGGCTGCCGGACAGGATCGACAGGCCAATTACGTGGGCCTTGTCCTCGATCGCGGCGGCGATGATTTCCTCGGGTGTCAGGCGGATACCCTCATAGCTGATATCCATACCGCAATCGCGGGCACGAAAGGCGATCTGTTCGGCGCCGTTGGAGTGGCCGTCCAGACCCGGTTTCCCGACCAGAAATTTCAGTCGGCGCCCCAATTTGTCGCTGACCGCATCAACGGCGGCGCGCAGGTCGTCCAGACCTTCGGTCTTGTTCGACACGGAACCGGACACGCCGGTCGGGCCGCGATAGGTGCCGTAGACCTTGCGCATTTCCTCGGCCCATTCGCCGGTGGTGACGCCGGCCTTTGCGGCGGCAATCGACGGCTCCATGACATTGGCCCCGGTCTGCGCCGCTTCGCGCAACGCGGACAGAGCCGCCAAAACGGCCGCGTCGTCACGTTCGGACCGCCACTCGTTCAGCCGTGCAATCTGTTCCTGTTCCACGGCCGGATCGACGACCATGATGCCGCCATCTTCAGTTTGCAGCGGCGAGGGCTCACCCTCGGTCCATTTGTTCACGCCGACAACAACGGTTTCATTGCGTTCGATCCGGTTCAGACGTTCCGCATTCGAATCGACCAAACGCGATTTCATGTATTCGATCGAAGCAACCGCACCACCCATCGAATCCAGGTTGGCCAATTCGGCCCGCGCGCCGGCTTTCAACTCTTCGACTTTGGCATCCACTGCCGGGTTGCCGTCAAACAGGTCGCCGTATTCCAGCAGGTCTGTCTCATAGGCCAGGATCTGCTGCATTCGCATCGACCATTGCTGATCCCAAGGGCGCGGCAGGCCAAGCGCCTCGTTCCATGCGGGCAGCTGCACTGCGCGGGCGCGCGCCTTTTTCGACAGGGTCACGGCCAGCATCTCGATCAGGATGCGGTAGACGTTGTTTTCCGGCTGCTGCTCGGTCAGGCCCAGCGAGTTCACCTGCACCCCATAGCGGAAGCGGCGGAATTTAGGGTCTTCGACGCCGTAGCGGTCCTTCAGAATCTCATCCCACAGATCAACAAAAGCGCGCATCTTGCACATCTCGGTGACAAAGCGGATACCGGCGTTCACGAAGAACGAAATCCGGCCGCAAAGCGCCGGGAAATCCTCTGCCGGGACGCGGGGGCGCAACTCGTCCAGTACGGCGATGGCGGTGGCCAGCGCGTAAGCCAGCTCCTGCTCGGGCGTCGCACCTGCCTCTTGCAGGTGATAGGAACACACGTTCATCGGGTTCCATTTGGGCACGTTGGTATAGCAGTACTCGGCCACATCCGCGATCATCTTCAGCGACGGTTTTGGTGGGCAAACATAGGTACCACGGCTCAGGTATTCCTTGATCAGGTCGTTCTGAACGGTGCCCTGCAGTTTCGCGACATCCGCGCCTTGTTCCTCGGCCACAGCGATGTACAGCGCCAGCAGCCAAGGGGCCGTGGCGTTGATCGTCATCGAGGTGTTCATCTGCTCCAGCGGAATCTGATCGAAAAGAACCCGCATGTCGCCCAGATGGCTGATGGGAACGCCCACTTTGCCCACCTCTCCGCGAGCCAAAGTATGGTCGCTGTCATACCCGGTCTGAGTCGGCAGATCGAAGGCTACAGACAGACCCGTCTGACCCTTGGCCAGGTTGCCACGATACAGCGCGTTCGACGCCTTGGCGGTGGAATGACCGGCATAGGTTCGGATGAGCCAGGGGCGATCTTTCTGCGTCTGCGTCATAATGGGGCCTCGTGCTTTGCGTGGGCAAGAAAATTACGTTCAAGCGTTCTAAAGCGCAATTTTCGGGATATGTCAATTCGCTGCGTCGCGGCATACTTGGTTCTTCAGATTGTAGGTGTCCCAGTTTGGTGGCAGGGTGCGCCTATGACTCAGACCGTGGAACTTCCGCTTTGGCTGTTTTTGCTGATCCTGGTATTTGCCGCGGTCACTATGGCCTCGCACTTCTTGTTTCCTTCGGTGCGCTGGTTTTTTCGCCGCCGGCTTGAGCGGGCGGTCAAACGCCTGAACAAACGCCTGCAGCGACCGATTCAACCGTTCAAGCTGGCGCATCGGCACGACATGATTCAGCGACTGATCTATGACCCGCAGGTCGGGCAGGCGGTTCAGAATTTTGCACGCGAGGAACGTGTTCCCGAGGCCGTGGCCTTTGAAACGGCCCGCCGCTATGCCCGCGAGATCGTTCCGTCCTTTTCCGCGGTGGCCTATTTTAGCATCGCCATCCGCCTGGCGCGCATGCTGAGCAATGCCTTCTATAATGTCCGGCTCAGCTATGTGGATGAGAAGGCAATCAGTGACATCGACCCCGATGCAACGGTTGTATTCGTCATGAACCACCGCAGCAATATGGATTATGTGCTGGTCACCTATCTGGCGGCGCCACAATCGGCCTTGTCCTATGCCGTAGGCGAATGGGCGCGGGTCTGGCCGCTCAGCCGGCTGATCCGGGCGATGGGCGCTTACTTTATTCGTCGTAAATCGGGCAGTGAGTTGTATCGGCAAGTGTTGGCCTGTTACGTGCGCCACGCGACTGAGGCCGGAGTAACGCAGGCGATGTTTCCCGAGGGTGGTCTCAGCCTGACCGGTGCGCTTGGGCGACCAAAGCTCGGGTTGCTGAAATACATCATTGACGCAACGGTGCCCGAAGGGCGCGACGTTGTGTTTGTGCCGGTTGCCCTGAACTATGACCGGGTGCTCGAGGATACGATTCTGACCAAGGCCGCCCTGGGCAACGAACGCCGGTTTCGCGCCCGGATCGGGGTGATCACGTGGTGGATACTCAAGCAGATCGGGCGGCGGATGATCGGGCGCTATCAGCGATTCGGCGTGGCCTCGGTTCGGTACGGGCGACCGGTCTCTCTTCAAGCGTTCCGCGCGGAACATGAAACCAACCTGATGACGGACCTGGCCCGTGATCTTATGGCAGGTATCGGGGCGGCGATTCCTCTGGTTCCGGGGCCTGCGGTGTGCTGGCTTACGCGCGAGATGGGCGAGATCTCCGAAGTTGACGCAGTGCAACTGATCGACCGGCTTATGCGTCGTAACGGTTTCTCCACGCCGTTGGAGCGCGCGGAAATCGAGGCTGCGATCCAACAATTGGTCGATCGCCGCATTCTTAAACGTGAGAACGGGAAAATATCCGTTTCAGGTCAAAGGGTTGACCTGCTAGACTACTACGCGGCTTCAGCGCCATTGGACGCGAAAACAGCTTTTGCTGCATCCGCAAAAGAAATTTCTGCACCTGCTGGGTCATAAAATTACAAAATGCACTCAAAATATGTTGCAATATTTCTCTCTGACCAATATCTCATCGTTTAGAGCGCGCGATTCTGCATCGCGGCAATGATTTGGAATAAAGGAGGCCAACATGGCTCTGGACACCGACAGCGGTATCGCGTCTTACGACGCGCCGGAAAAAGACCTCTATGAGATGGGTGAAATCCCTCCGATGGGGTTTGTGCCCAAAAAAATGTACGCATGGGCGATCCGCAAAGAACGCCACGGCGAGCCGGACACCGCGATGGTGCAGGAAGTGGTGGACGTTCCCGAACTGGACAGCCACGAGGTGCTGGTGCTGGTGATGGCCGCAGGTGTGAACTACAACGGCGTCTGGGCTTCGCTGGGCAAGCCGATCTCGCCGTTTGACGGACACAAGGCTCCGTATCACATTGCTGGTTCGGATGCGTCGGGCATCGTCTGGGCGGTGGGTTCGAAAGTGACCCGCTGGAAAGTCGGCGACGAGGTCGTCATCCATTGCAATCAGGACGATGGAGACGACGAACACTGCAACGGCGGTGACCCGATGTATTCGGACAGCCAGCGGATCTGGGGTTATGAGACGCCGGACGGATCGTTTGCGCAGTTCACCAACGTTCAGGCTCAGCAGCTGATGCCGCGTCCCAAGCACCTGACCTGGGAAGAAAGCGCCTGCTACACGCTGACGCTGGCAACTGCCTACCGGATGCTGTTCGGTCACGAGCCGCACGATCTGAAGCCGGGCCAGAATGTTCTGGTTTGGGGCGCTTCGGGCGGTCTGGGCTCCTACGCGATTCAGCTGATCAACACTGCAGGCGCCAATGCGATCGGTGTGATCTCAGACGAAAGCAAGCGCGATTTCGTCATGGGGCTGGGTGCCAAAGGCGTTCTGAACCGCAAGGACTTCAACTGTTGGGGCCAACTGCCGACGGTGAACACACCGGAATATGCTGAGTGGTTCAAAGAGGCTCGTAAGTTCGGGAAAGCCATCTGGGATATCACCGGCAAAGGTGTGAACGTGGACATGGTGTTCGAACACCCGGGTGAAAGCACTTTTCCGGTCTCGACCTTCGTGGTGAAAAAGGGCGGCATGGTTGTGATCTGCGCTGGTACCACCGGCTATAACCTGACCTTCGACGTCCGTTACATGTGGATGCACCAGAAGCGCCTGCAAGGATCGCACTTTGCGCATCTGAAACAGGCCGCGGCAGCCAACCAGCTGATGGTCGAGCGCCGTCTGGACCCCTGCATGTCGGAAGTGTTCACCTGGAATGATCTGCCCGAGGCGCACATGAAGATGCTGCGCAACGAGCATAAGCCGGGCAACATGTCGGTCCTGGTTCAGGCGCCGCAGACCGGAATGCGCACTCTGGAAGAGGTTCTGGACGCTCGCGGTTGAATCGCACGCAAATAAATCTCTGGCGCCCGCGAATCGACTTATCGGTTCGCGGGCGCCGCTTTTTTTGAATAGATTTATTCTTTTCAGCGAGTTACCGATTCTAGCTTCGCTTTTTTTGGGGAGTAGAAACCAGTGAATAGGCTAAAAAACAACGCACATGTTATGGTTGTGTTAACCCTTCGTTAACCGTTTCGGAGCGACCCTGATGGCGCACAATGAGTGGATACTGGACGTGTTGTCGGACCTCAACGCCTTCGCTGTTGAGAATGGTTTGATCGCGCTGGCCGAGCAACTGGACGACACTAAGCTGGTTGCCGCAGCCGAGATCGCGTCCATGAAGGCTGAGGTACGGACGCCCGCAGATGGGAACAAAACTCGATATGAGCCAGGTCCTGGAGGACTTGGAAAACACCAGCACGCTTGATGAGTTAAGCAATGTCGCCATCCGATTGCGCGACAGGCTGAAGGTCGAACATCTCATTTACCATTGGGTCGATGGCGCCGGGGAACAGTACGGCTATACGACCTATCCCGATGCCTGGGCTGAGCGATATCTGGAAAAGAACTATCACCGCATAGACCCTGTCATTCTGGGCTGCTTTCAGCGGTTTCATCCGGTCGATTGGAAAACCCTGGACTGGTCCGGCAAGGTGGCCAAGGCCTTCTTGATGGACGCGCAAAGCCACGGCGTCGGCATTCAGGGATATTCGATCCCGATCCGCGGACCGAAAGGGCAATTTGCCCTGTTCACGGTGAACCATTCCTGCAGTGATGAAACCTGGAAAGGATTCATCGACCGTCATGGCCGCGAGTTGATTTTGATCGCGCATTACTTCAACCGCAAAGCACTGGAATTCGAAAGTGACCGTCAGCCCGACTCGTCCCGTGGCCTGTCACCGCGAGAGGTGGACGCGATGACCCTGCTGGCGCTGGGCTACAGCCGTGCTCAGGTAGCCCATTCGCTGTCAATTTCTGAGCATACGCTGCGTGTTTACATCGAAAGCGCCCGCGCCAAGCTTGGGGCGCAGAACACCACCCACGCCATCGCCACGGCGCTGAGCCGGGGATTAATAGTGGTTTAACAGGTGCACGCCCCACAAACGGGAAATTAACCGTGACTTTGTACCCCCTTCGTTCCTGCACAGGACGACAAGGGGAAAAAAGTCATGTTGCGTTATCTGTTTGCTGACGAGCTTCACAAGTTTCCGGACCTGGCCGACGGAATGTTCCGAGACCGCGCGGATCAGTTCAAGACCCGGCTGGGCTGGGACGTCCAGGTCAACGATAAAGGAGAGGAGCGGGATCAGTATGACGACTTGAACCCTTTGTACGTCATCTGGGAAGAAGAGGATGGCCGCCACGGTGGGTCCATGCGTGTTCTGCCTACGACCGGACCTGTAATGGTGAATGAGGTCTTTGGCCACCTGACCGGGGGCAAACCGATCCACAGCCCTCTGATCTGGGAGGTGACCCGGTTTTGCCTGTCCCGAACAGCCAGCCCGCATACGGCGGGTGCGATCATGCTCAGCGGTGGTGAAATGATGGAAGGGTTCGGTCTGACCCATATTGCGGGCGTTTTCGATGCACGGATGATCCGGATTTACCGGCTGATCGGATCTTCGCCCATTGTTCTCGGCACCGAAGGGAAGGGGCGTGACCAGATTTCAGTCGGGCTTTGGCCGTATTCCGCCGCGGATTGCAACCGTGTCGCAGAACGTGCAGGTATCCCTCGCGAGCTGTCCCGCCTGTGGTTCAAGACCGCTTTTGGCACCGGCCGACAGCACCGGTTCGCCCTGTCGGCCTGACCGCGCGAAATCCTTAATCCCTCTCTGGTGATAGCTGGCGCGTCCCTGTAGGGTCGCGCCATGTCTATGCCCCCCGTTACCTTTTCCGAAGACCAGGCCGCCGCCTATGACAGCATCGCCGAGATGCTGCGATCGGCCGGTGTTGACCTGGATGATGACGCTCTGCTGAAGCTGCCGGGAGCGGGTAAATCCGGTGTCATGGCGGTGATCGGGAAGGCGGGGTCGGGTAAAACCCTGTTGCTGGCCGAACTGTACAAGGCGCTGGCCGAAACCGGAGTGCAGATCGTCTCGGGCGATTTCGAGAGCCGCAAGGCGAAGGAAAAGCGCAGCCTGGCGATTCTGGCGCCCACTAACAAGGCGGCCAGCGTGTTACGCTTGCGTGGTGTTCCCGCGACGACGATTCACCGCATACTCTACACGCCGGTTTATGACCCGGAATATGAGCGCATCGCTGAATGGCTGGCGGGCAATGACGAACGCCCTGAGATTGAGGGGCTGACCGATGAGGCGCTGGACCGCGCCGCCACCTTTTATCAGAACAACAAGTCCATCCCCGGTGCGTTGGCTGCCGCGGGTTTGCGCGGGTCGGATTTCATCACCGGCTGGAAACGTCGGGATGAACCGTTGGATATCGGGTTTGTGGACGAAGCCTCGATGCTGGATGACCGGCAGTTCGAGGACCTGCAGGAGATCTTTCCAACCCTGCTGCTGTTTGGCGACCCGGCACAGCTGGCGCCGGTCAATCAATCCGGCAGCATGGTGTTTGAGGCCCTACCGGAACCACGCAAACAAATCCTGCACCGGGTTCACCGGCAAGAGGCGGACAACCCGATTCTAGACCTTGCCCACGCGCTGGCCGATCCGCAGATGGGGTTTGAGGATTTCGAAAGACTGGTCGAACAGACCGCTCGTCAGGATGACCGAGTGATCTGGGGGCAGCGAGTCGAGGTCGACCTGATGGCCCGCAGCCCAGTGCTGGTCTGGCGTAACGCCACTCGTATTCGTCTGATCCAGGCGTTCCGGCACGTCCACGGCGCGCCGGATACCGAGTTGCTGGAGGGCGAGCCGCTGATCTGCGACGGCATCGAGCTGCCGCTGAAGCACCGCAAGAAACGTCTGGACCTTGAGGCGCGCGGGCTGATCAAGGGCGCTCAGGTGATCTATCTGGGGCCGGGGCGCAAGCCGGGATTCTCGCGCCTGCACGTGATGGGGGCTGAAGACCCGCAGGTCAGCGCCGCCTCCATCGTCAAGATTGAGAAACCGGATGAGGAAGAGCCCTTCATCCCCTTCGCCGCGCGCATGGGCGCGACCTTTCTGCATGGCGCGGCGGTGACCATTCATAAGGCGCAGGGCTCGCAGTGGGACACGGTTCAGGTCTTTGCGCCTGATATTTACGCCGCCGCGCGCATGGGCCGGGCCGAGGCCGGGCAACCGCTGTGGAAGCGCTTGGCCTATGTGGCGATCACCCGCGCGCAGGAGCGTCTGATATGGGTGGTGCGGAACCGTCTGGCCAAACCCACCCATCCGCTGCGCGTGGACGACCTGCGCGCCGTTCCGGCGGCATCGCTGACACTGGAGGCGGAAGAGACATGAGCACCATCATCGTAACCGGCGCAAGCTCGGGCATCGGGCGCGCCACGGCGGAATTGTTTCTGGCCGAGAGGTGGACGGTTGGTCTTCTGGCGCGCAGTGCGGACAAGCTGCACCAGATGGCCACGGGCCACGATAACGCCATCCCTTTGATTGCGGATGTGACCAACGCGGATGCGGTTCAGGCCGCGTTTAAGACCTTTCAGGACAAGACTGGTCGTCTCGACGTGCTGTTCAACAATGCCGGTATTTTTGCGCCCGGTGGCACCATTGACGAAATCGCGCTGGAGGACTGGTATCAAAGCGTCAACGTTAACCTCAACGGCATGTTCCTGAGTGCGCGCGAGGCGTTTCGGATCATGCGCCACCAGTCGCCGCAAGGCGGGCGCATCATCAATAACGGCTCGATTGCTGCTTATGTGCCGCGTCCAAACTCGGTGCATTATTCGGCCACGAAACACGCCATCACCGGCCTGACCCGCAGCCTGTCTCTGGATGGGCGACCGTTCGGGATTGCCTGTGGTCAGATCGATATCGGCAATGCCCGCACACAGATGGTGCAGGGGTTGGTGGATGCAGCCGTCGAGGCCGGACAGCAGCCCGACCCGACCATGGCCGTCGAGGACGCCGCGCGCTCGGTGCTGCATATGGCCAGCCTGCCGCCCGAGGCCAATGTGCAGTTCATGACCGTAATGGCCACGACGATGCCCTATATCGGTCGCGGGTAGGCTTTAATTCTCGCGCAACAGTCGGAACGCGGTGGACGCGCCCCAACCGGCCGCAATCGCGATGACCAGCGACATTAGCCCGTACCAGACCGGTTGCTGGCGGGACAGGTTGTAGAGGAACCTCTCCAACCCCACCTTGCGCACATCGATTGTGGTCTCAAACTGCGAGACGACTTCTTTGCCGCGGGTCAGGAAGATACGCGCCTTGTAGTCGCCCTCGGTCAGGTCGGCGGGCATTGCGATCGAGGTACGGAACAGGGTCTGTTCGTCCACCGCCACGGTTTTTTCACGGATCGAATACAGCCCCTCATCCTCGCGGATGCGCACCACGGCGTCAGCGAATGACTGCGCGCCGCGGATATGCATCGCCGCCCCGACCGAGCGGATAGCCCGCTCGATTGAGATGCGGTAGCGCAGATCCTCGGTATCCGAGAGGATATCTTCCAGCAACCCGCTGGTGGCAACCGCGTAAAAGCTGGGCGCGAGGTCGACCAGAACGCTGTCGGTATTGACCCAAATCCCCAGTTTGCGGTCCTTGCGTCGGACCATCACCGGACTGGACGGCCCGGCCACGGCCACGATCACTTCAAGCGGCGGACCGGGTGGAATGGGGGTTTCCCGTTTGACGGCGCCAAAGATCAGGATTTCCGAGCCGTCAAAGGTCGCGGTGATGGCGACGCGATCCTGGCTGAGACCCAGAACAACCTGCTCATCAACTGCAAGGGCAGGGGTGCAGCACAGGATCAGCAGGGCAATCAGGCGTTTCAGCATGATCAGTGGCCCCCTTCGCTGCCAAGCGAGTAAAGCTCGGATGGTTCAATCAGCAGGTCCAGCGCTAGCTTGCCACAGACCACCAGAACCAAAGCCGCCAGAAGAACCCGCAGCTGCTCGGCCGGCATTCGCGCGCCGATCACCGTGCCGATCTGCGCCCCGACGACACCTCCGACCAACAGCAAAACCGCCAGGACGATATCGACCGTATAGTTCGTGGTGGCGTGCAGCATGGTGGTGAAGGCCGTCACGAAGATGATCTGAAACAGCGAAGTACCGACCACGACCTTGGTGGGCATCCCCAGCAGATAGATCATCGCAGGTACCATGATAAAGCCGCCGCCGACCCCCATGATCGCCGACAGAACGCCGACGCACAGCCCAACCATCACCGGGGGGATGACCGAGATATAGAGGCCCGATGTGCGAAAGCGCATCTTGAACGGCATCGCATGGACCCAACCACGCTGTCGTCGTTTCACAGGGGCTCCGCCGCCCTTTTTCGCCTTGCGCAGCGCACGCAGGCTTTCGATGAACATCAGGCTGCCAACCACGCCGAGGAAGACGACGTAACAAAGGGTGACCAGCAGATCGACCTGGCCCAGGCTCTTGAGGTAGTTGAACACCACCACCCCGAGGGCGGCGCCTATTAATCCTCCGGTTAACAGGACTGTGCCCATTTTCAGGTCCACTGTCTTGCGTCGGAAATGTGCTAATACACCGGAAAAGGAAGAAGCGACGATCTGGTTGGCTTCCGTCGCGACGGCGACGGCAGGGGGGATACCGATGAAGAACAATAGCGGCGTCATCAGGAACCCGCCGCCCACGCCGAACATGCCAGACAGGACACCGACCATCCCACCCAGCCCCAAAAGCAGGAAGGCATTGACGGAGACTTCGGCGATTGGAAGGTAAATCTGCATTTGGAATTACCGGATGAGGTCGGCCGTGCCGCATTGGGTGACTCGGACAGTCTCAAACCATTTGGGTGAGGCGTTTATGCGGCGCGTCGGGGACAAACCCCACTGCCACATGGCGAATATCGAACGTCTGGGCAGGCACCCGGTACTCCGATTTGGCTGAAGAATGCGAACAAGCCCGAATAGCGGGCGTTCTTGTGTTTCCGGCACCCTGATATGGGAAAGTCCGATCTCGGCTATAACAGGAAACACACTCATACCCTTTTAAAGCGGTTGCCGCATGCAAAATCAACTCTGCATGCGGCACTGCGGCGAACTGGACCGACAGGAGTTCGGAACTGGACCTGTCAGCGCTCTTTCACATAAGGCTCGCCCCCGGCGCGCGGCGGAACGGCCTTGCCGACGAACCCGGCCAGAATGACCACGGTCAGGATATAGGGCAGAGCGTCCATGACCTGCACCGGAATGACCACCCCGCCCAGATCGATGTTCTGGAACCGCAGCGCGATCGCCTGCAGCAGACCGAACAGAAGACAGGCCCCCATCGCGTGCCATGGTCGCCATTTCGCGAAGATCAGCGCGGCCAGAGCTATGAACCCACGTCCAGCGGTCATTTCTTTGACAAACCCGGCCTGCAGGGCTGTGGCAAGATAGGCCCCAGCAATCCCGCACAACACGCCGCAGATGGCGACGGCAGCAAAACGCAGGCCGACGACCGAGACACCGGCGGTATCCACGGCCGCCGGGTTTTCGCCCACCGCGCGAAGACGCAGCCCGAACCGGGTCCGGTACAGAATCCACCACGTCAGCGGCACCATAAGAAACGCCACATAGACCAAGATGGAATGGCCGGATAACAACTCGGAGTACACCATGTGAACTGAATTGGCGTCAGACATCAGTTCAGAGACCGGTTGCCCAGTCAGTTCAGCATCTTCGGGACCGATTGCATAAGGGAACTCTGCGGATTCGAATCGAGCTCCGCCGAAGAGAGAAGGCGTACGCCCGCCCTGCTTGAACCAACTTTGTGCGATCAACACGGTAAGGCCAGATGCAAGGAAGTTGATCGCTACACCCGAAATCAACTGATTGCCCCTGAAGGTGATCGAAGCCAGCCCATGCAATCCGGACAGAACCAGTGAGGATGCGATGCCTGCCAGCAGGCCCAGCCAGACCGACCCAGTTACAGCGGCAATTGCTGCCGAGAAGAAAGCCGACATCAGCATCTTGCCTTCAAGACCGATGTCGAAAATGCCCGCACGTTCGGAATACAACCCGGCCAGACAGGCAAGCAGTAGCGGCGTGGCCAGGCGGATCGTTGAATCGAGAACCTGGATGAGTGTAACGAAGAACTCCATCACTTTGCCTCCTTCCGAAGGCTCAGGAACAGCTTTTCAAGCGGCATCCTGACCATGTTGTCCAACGCTCCGGTGAACAGGATCACCAGCGCCTGAATGACCACGATCAGCTCACGCGGGATCGACGTCCACAAGGCCAGCTCGGCGCCACCTTGGTACAAGAACCCGAACAGAAGCGCGGCCAGGAACACGCCGAAGGGATGTGACCGCCCCATCAGCGCCACGGCGATGCCGATAAAACCTGCGCCTTCGGTGGAGTTCAGAACCAGTCGTTCCGCCTCGCCCATGACGTTGTTGATTGCCATCAAACCGGCCAGCGCGCCCGAGATCAGCATCGCCACAATGGTGATGCGAACGGGTGAAATGCCTGCATAGACGGCTCCGGTTTCGGAATGGCCGTAAGCACGGATTTCATAGCCCAGTCGCGTGCGCCAGATCAGCGCCCAGACAACGATACAGGCCAGAATAGCTACGAAGAAAGAGATATTTGCAGGGGCACCGCGGAAGACAATGTTTTCAGCGGTCGAGAACATCGACTGGAAAGTCGGCAGATGCACGGCTTCGGGAAACCGTGCCGTCGCGGGGTCTTGCGAGCCCTGCGGGCGCATCACGTTGACCAGCATGTAGTTCAGGAAGGCGGCGGCGATGAAGTTGAACATGATCGTGGTGATCACGATATGACTGCCGCGCTTGGCTTGCAGATAGGCTGGGATCGCGGCCCAAGCTGCACCGAACAGGGCCGCAGCAAGCCCGGCGCCCAGCAAGGCAATGCTCCAATGCGGCCACGGGATGTACAAGCAGGCCATGGCAACACCAAGCCCGCCCAGCATCGCCTGACCTTCGCCACCGATATTGAACAACCGGGCGTGGAAAGCCACGGCCACCGCCAGCCCCGTGAACATGAAGTTGGTCGCGTAATAGAGCGTATAGCCCCAGCCATATGTTGACCCCAACGCGCCGGTGACCATCAGGTTCACCGCCTCGACCGGGTTTTCGCCGATGGCGAGGATAACCAGCGCTGAAAGGATCGTGGCCAGTATCAGGCTGATCAGGGGGATCAGGACGACATCGGCCCATTTGGGCATTTTTTCCATGTTACGCCGCCTCTCCCGCAACTCCGGCCATCAACAGGCCCAGTTCTTTTTCATTCGTCTCATGAGGCAGACGCTCGCCCATGATATGTCCGTCAAACATCACCGCGATCCGGTCGGACAGCGAGAAGATCTCCTCAAGCTCGACCGAGACCAGCAGGATCGCCTTGCCCTGATCGCGCAGGGCGACGATCTGTTTGTGAATGAACTCGATCGCGCCGATATCCACGCCGCGGGTGGGCTGGCCGACCAGCAACAGGTCGGGGTTCCGCTCAATCTCGCGCGCGACGACAATTTTCTGCTGGTTCCCGCCCGAGAAACTTTTGGCGGTCAGCCAGCCATTGGGCGGGCGCACGTCGAATTTCTCGATCTTGGCTTCGGTATCAGCACGCAGGGCGGCATTGTCCATGAAGACGCCGCGTTTGTAAGCCGGGTCGCGGTGATAGCCGAAAGCCACGTTCTCCCACGCGTGGAAATCCATGATCAGGCCTTCGCGCTGGCGGTCCTCGGGGACGTGTGCGATGTGTTGCGCGCGCCGGGCCTGCCCATCAGATCCATGTCCGGTAAGGGCCAGCGGCGCACCGTTCAGCTTGATCGAGCCCTGGCCGGGGCGCATTCCGCCCAGAACTTCGAGCAGTTCGGATTGACCGTTCCCCGCGACACCGGCAATGCCGACAATTTCCCCGGCCCGCACGGTCAGATCGATGCCCTTGACCCGCTCGACACTTGCTGAATCGAAGACGCGCAGATTTTCGACTTCCAGAATGGGTTTGCCCGGTTTTGCAGGTACCTTGTCGACCTGCAGCAGGACCTTGCGGCCCACCATCAACTCGGCCAGTTCTTCGGGGCTGGTCTCAGCGGTTTTTACCGTTGCGGTCATCTGGCCGCGCCGCATGACCGAAACAGTGTCGGTGTTTTCCATGATCTCACGCAGTTTATGCGTGATCACGATGATCGTTTTACCTTCTGCCCGCAGCCGGTCGAGGATGCGGAACAGCTGATCCGCCTCGGCCGGGGTCAGCACGCCGGTGGGTTCGTCGAGGATCAGTATCTCGGCCTTGCGGTACAACGCCTTCAGGATCTCGACCCGCTGCTGCATCCCCACGCCGATCTCGTCGATGCGTTTGTCGGGGTCGACGAACAGCTCGTATTCTTCTTCCAGTTCTTTCAGCTCTTTGCGGGCCTTGGCCAGAGACGGGGCCAACAACCCACCGTCTTCGGCGCCCAGAACGATGTTCTCCAGAACGGTAAAATTCTCGACCAGTTTGAAGTGCTGGAATACCATCCCGATGCCCGCGGCAATCGCCGCCTGACTGTCAGGGATGTCGGTCTTGGTGCCGTTGATCCAGATCTCACCTTTGTCGGCTTTGTAGAAGCCGTAGAGAATGCTCATCAGCGTGGATTTGCCCGCACCGTTTTCACCGATGATCCCGTGGATCGTGCCGGGGGCGACGCTGATGGAAATGTCTTTGTTGGCCTGAACCGGCCCAAAGGCTTTGGAAATCCCTTTGAGCTCAATGGCGGGGACGGTCATGTCTTGTCCTCAGATTGCCGAAGGGCCGCGCGGGCCGCGCAGCAGAGTGGATGCGAGGCGGAGGTCACCCCCGCCCCGCCCGATATCAAAACTGCAGTGCCGGGCAGCTATCGTTCTCGTAATAGCTGACAACACTCACGTTACCGTCGATGATGTCCTGACGGGCTTTTTCAACGGCTGCTTTCATCTCATCCGAAACCAGCGCGGCGTTGTTGTCGTCTATCGCTACGCCAACACCTTCTTCGGCCAGACCCATGGCAAACACGCCGGTTTCCAGATCATCACCTGCATTCATCGCGTCGTAAACGGCGACGTCAACGCGTTTCAGCATCGAGGTCAGAACCTTGCCCGGGTGCAGGTGGTTCTGGTTGCTGTCCACGCCGATCGACAGGATGCCTTCGTCGGCTGCGGTTTGCAGAACACCAACGCCCGTGCCGCCAGCGGCAGCATAGACTACGTCAGCACCTTGGCTGATCTGCGCTTTGGTCAACTCGGACCCTTTCACCGGGTCATTCCATGCGGCCGGAGTGGTGCCGGTCATGTTTGCAACCACGTTGATATCCGGGTTCACAGCCTTGGCACCTTGCGCATAGCCGCAGCCGAAATGGCGGATCAGCGGGACATCCATACCGCCGATGAAACCGATTGTGCCGGATTCCGAGGCCATGGCGGCCATCATGCCAACAAGATAAGAGCCTTCATGCTCGGCAAAGCCAACCTGACGCAGGTTCGGTGCGTCCAACCAGTTCACGTCGACCACGACAAATTTCGTGTCGGGATAGTCGCCGACAACCGTGCTGAGCGGATCGGCCATTGCGAAACCCATGGTGATGATCGGGCTCAGACCGGCTTCGGCAAAGCGGCGCAGGGCCTGCTCGCGCTGGGCTTCGGACTGCAGTTCGATCTCACGGTAGGTGCCGCCGGTTTCTTCGGCCCAACGTGACGCACCGTTATGCGCGGCCTCGTTGAACGACTTGTCGAATTTACCGCCAAGGTCAAAGATCAGGGCCGGTTCGGCCAAAGCCGCGCCAGCAGTCAACGCGACGGCGGCGGCAGCGCCCATCAAGGATTTCATCAGGGTCATTTCATACTCCCGTTTGTTATTGTCGGTTGGGGCCAAGATAGTCCCGTTTACCCACTGTGAGCGAGCATAACTGTTGTGATGGCGGGAATTAAGGGCGTTTGCAACCGGTCCGGTCAACTGATTTTTGACCGGATGGTCGAAAAAAAGCAGCCTCGGGCTTCAAACAAGGTTGCATTCCATGACGATCGCGTCGATTTTTCCTGTTTTTTCGCGCAGATAATAGCCCTTGCGCAGTCCACAGGGCGTGTATCCGCACCGCTTGTACAAGGCGATAGCAGGGTCGTTGTCTGCCGCAACGTCCAGAAAGGCGCGGGTTGCGCCCAGATTTCGGGCCGTCGCGTGCCATGCCTGCATGGACTTCAATGCCAGACCCTGCCGTTGATGGCTGGGATGGGTGGCAATCGTCAGTAATTCTGCTTCATCCGCGATGACCTGGAACAAAGCAAAAGATTCAGCATTACCAACAGTATGGGTAAACCGGTTATCCAACAGATCGGCGAATTCCCGATCCGTCCAGGGGCGCGATTGGGTAAAGGCCGCGGCGTGGGTATGGGCCAGGTCCTGCGGGGTCATCCGTCCAGCAAAACCGGGGGCGTGTCTTTCGACGGGGCCGCATCCGCAGGCCGTACGTAAAGCGGGGCTGGGGGCGTCGTAACGCGCTGCCAGTTTCGTGCCGCCAGCTGGGCGATAGCCCGCACCTGCGCGTCCGCGTCGTCGTTCAGGATCAGGGCCCCGAGTGATTCTGCGTGATCCTGCGCCATCAGGGCCGGGTCTTGCCCGGGCAGCGCGACATAGACCTGTTCGCGCGGGGCGCGGATTGCGGGCAGCCCGTCTCCGACCTCAGTTAGTGCATCGAAGCCCGAAACGCCCACGGCCGGGATGCCAAGCCCCAGCGCCAACCCCCGTGCGGCAGAGACCGAGATACGGATGCCGGTGAAATTCCCCGGCCCAATCCCAACACCGATGGCCGTCAGGTCGCGCCACGAGCAGCCCGCTTCGGCCAGAACTTCCTCCAGCAGGGGCATCAACCGCTCGGCCTGACCGCGTGACATGGATTCGGTGCGTGACACGAGGATGCTGTCACCCCGCAACAAAGCGGCCGCGCAATGCGCGGCCGATGTGTCAAACGCCAGAATCAGCGGATCAGACGGCAACGGGGCGCACCTCGGTCACCTCTGGGATATAGTGGCGCAGCAGGTTCTCGATCCCCATTTTCAATGTCAGGGTCGAGGAAGGGCAGCCTGCGCAAGCACCCTGCATGTGCAGGTAGACCACGCCCCGGTCGAACCCGTGGAAGGTGATGTCCCCACCATCCTGAGCCACCGCCGGGCGTACGCGACTGTCCAGCAGGTCTTTGATCTGATTGACGATCTCTGCGTCCTCACCGGTGTGTTCGGCGTGGCCCGAAGCGGCCTGTGCGTCCGAGCCCAGAACCGGCTGACCGGATTGGAAATGCTCCATCACGGCGCCCAGAATGGCGGGTTTGATGTGATCCCACTGAACGTCGTCAGATTTAGTCACGGTTACGAAGTCATTGCCCAAGAATACGCCGGTCACACCACTGACTGCGAAAATGCGCTTGGCCAGGGGCGATCTCTCCCCGGCCTCCGCCGTGGGAAAGTCTGCGGTTCCGGCCTCCAGAACGATCTGGCCCGGCAGAAATTTCAGCGTTGCAGGGTTCGGCGTGGATTCGGTCTGGATGAACATGTCACGGCTCCGTTTCAGTTGTGACTGATATGCGGGCCCGCGCCGGGGAAGTCAAGATTTGGAACCATTCTAAATTTCAGTGGCTAGTTGCATGGCCTCATCCAGCCGGTCATCGCCCCAGAACAGCTCATCCCCCACCAGAAAACTGGGGGCTCCGAAAATCCCGTTGGTCTGAGCCGTTTTCGTTTGTTCAATCAAGGCAGCCTTGATGTCCGGGTCGTGACAGCGGGTCAGCGTTTCCGCAGGCAGGCTGGCCTGTGACAGGCAATCAACCAGCACATCGTCGTCCGAGATGTTCAGGCCATCGACAAATTCCGCAGCATAAACGGCACGAACAAACGCGGCCCTTTGGGGTTGGGCGTCGATCGACAACACAAGCCGCGCGGCCTTAAGGCCATTCTGCGGAAATGGATCAGGCCGTGTGAACCGTAGGCCGCGCCGAGCCGACAACCGTTCCATATCACGCCACATATAGCGCCCTTTGGCCGGGTAAATGTTGAACGGGGAATTGTCCCAGCCTTGCGCTGCAAAAATAGGGCCGAGCAGGAACGGGTGCCATTCGACCGAGATCCCGTGCTGGGCCGCCAAATCCTCGATCCGAACCGCGCTCAGATAGGAATAGGTCGAGGCGAATTCGAACCAGAACTGGATGTTGCGGGGCATGAGCGGGCCTTAGGTGATTTCTTCCAACTTTTCCTTGCTCAGATCGCCGGGAACAATAGTGATAGGGATCGGCAGACTGCCTGAGTTTTTGGTCAGCTGCGTCACCAGCGGGCCAGGGCCTTTCTTTTCGACACCCGCGCCCAGAACAAGCACCCCGATCTCGGGGTCTGACTGGACGTGTTCGATGATCTGCGCAACCGGGTCACCTTCGCGGATCGCCAGTTCCGGATCCACGCCCTGCTTGTCGCGCATCCACTTGGCGAACACCTCGTAATGGGCGTGAATACGCTCGCGCGCTTCTTCGCGCATGACTTCGGCCACGCCGATCCAGTGGTTGAATTCATCCGGCGGGATGACCGACAGGATCGTCACACCGCCGCCGGTATGGGCCGCACGCATGGCGGCAAAGCGCATAGCGTTCAGGCATTCGCGGCTGTCATCCAGAACGACCAGAAATTTGCGCATGGAGTGTCCTCATTCATTTCGGCCGATCATGCCCGACCAGATGCGTGCTGGCAACCAGAGCCTAGCGCGTGCTTGCTGCCCAGTCCCAATACATCTCTCGCGCGCGGCGGGCTATGGGGCCGACCTGATACTGCGTGTCTTCAATCGCAGTGACCGGAGTGATCTTGCTCATGTTTCCTGTCATGAAAACCTCATCTGCCTTGTGGAAATCATCAAAGCTGAGAATGGCTTCGTGCACGATTACGCCGTCGGCGCGCAGGTTTGCGATATGGCGGGCGCGGGTGATCCCGGCCAGAAAGGTACCGTTGGGGGTGGGGGTGAACACTTCACCATCCCTGACCATGAAGATATTGGCGGTTGCGGTCTCGGCCACATGGCCCAAAGCGTCGGCAACCAGCGCGTTGGAAAACCCTTTGGAGCGTACGTCTTGCAGCATCCGCGCGTTATTTGGGTAAAGGCACCCGGCCTTGGCGTTCACGACCGAGGATTCCAGCACCGGACGGCGGAACCGCGTGTACCCCAGCGTGGCCGCGGCGGTTTCGGGGGCCATTGGAATCTCTTCCAGACAGATTGCAAAGCCGGTGCTGTTTTCCAGCGGAACGATGGCGGTCGCGTCGCCGTCGATGCCCCAATACATCGGGCGGATGTAAACGGCGGATTCCGGGCCGAAAGCTTCCAGCCCCTCGCGGACGATCTCGACCATTTGTTCGGTCGTCACCGAGGGCGTCAGCATCAGCGCCTCGGCGGATCGGTTCACGCGGTCGCAATGCGCCTCAAGGTCCGGGGCCATGCCTTCGAAGTAACGCGCGCCGTCAAAGACCGACGATCCCAGCCATGAGCCATGATCTGCAGCCCGCATGATCGGGGCGTTCCCGTCATGCCACTGACCTTCGAAATAGGTGCGGATGTTCTTGCCGACTGCCATTACGCCCTCCCAAGCTTTGCGGCAAACCTAGGAAGGCGCTGAGGTAACGTCCAGAGCAATCAGCGCTGTTTTGCGCCGACCATGCCCACGATTTCGTAGGTCTGCTGCAGGATCGGGGCTGCAATCGCCCGCGCCTTTTCTGCACCTTTGGCCAGAATCTGGTCGATCTCAGCCTCTTCGCCCATCAGGCGGGCCATTTCGGTCGAGATCGGCGCCAGTTTCGAGACCGCCAGGTCGGCCAGCATCGGCTTGAACTCGCCGAACTGTTTGCCACCCACCTCGGCCAGAACCTGTTCGGCTGTCTGGTCGCTGAGCGCGGCAAAGATGTTCACCAGATTGCGTGCCTCGGGACGTTCCGACAGGCCGTCGAGTTCCGAGGGGAGGGCGTCCGGGTCGGTCTTGGCCTTGCGGATTTTCTTGGCGATGGCGTCAGCATCGTCGGTCATGTTGATGCGGGTCATGTCGGACGGATCCGAGGATGACATCTTGCGGGTGCCGTCGCGCAGGTTCATCACCCGCGGCGCCGGGCCACCGATCACCGGCTCGGTCACTGGGAAGAAATCGACACCATAGTCATGGTTGAACTTGATCGCGATGTCGCGGGTCAACTCCAGATGCTGTTTCTGGTCCTCACCGACCGGCACATGCGTTGCGCGATAGGTCAGAATGTCCGCCGCCATCAGAGCCGGATAGGCAAACAGTCCAAGCGACGCGTTCTGCGCGTTCTTGCCCGCCTTGTCCTTGAACTGCGTCATTCGCTGCATCCAGCCCATGCGGGCGACGCAGTTGAAAATCCAGGCCAGTTGCGTGTGCTCGGCCACCTGGCTTTGGTTGAACAGGATTGATTTTTCGGGGTCCAGGCCGGCAGCGATGAAGCCCGCACAGACCTCGCGCGTCTTTTCACGCAAACGGGCCGGGTCTTGCCAGACAGTGATCGCGTGCAGGTCGACCATGCAATAGATGGTCTCGAACTCAGGCCCCTGCATATCCACGAACCGCTTCAGCGCACCCAGATAGTTGCCTAGGTGCAGGTTTCCCGATGGCTGGATGCCGGAAAACACGCGCGGCGTGAACTTGGTTTCGGTCATCGAAGGGAACTCCCGTCTGGAAAAATAAGCCTCCGTCGCTTACCCATGAGGCCAAGGGACGTCAACCGCCGCGAAAGGCCAGCCCAATGAGCAGTGAGAATTTTACACCCGCCGTGAACCCCCTGCCGCCCGTGGTGGTGGCGTTGGTGCTGTTCATTATGGGAGTGGAACTGGCCTTTACCCTGGGTTCTCGCGGCTTGATCGGAGGGCCGTCGGCTGTGGGATGGCGTCTGGATGCGTTGCAGAGCTATTCGTTTTCGCCCGATATCTTCGACTGGATGGTTGAGAACGGGCGCTGGCCGTTCGAACATGTTGTTCGTTTCGTAACCTACCCGTTCGTTTCGGGCAGCTTCACTCAGGCTGTCTTTGTCTGTGTCTTTCTGCTGGCAATGGGCAAGATGGTGGCCGAGGTCTTTGGTGGGTTCCAAATGCTGGTGGTATTTGTGTTGTCTGGTGTCGGCGGAGCGCTGGCCTATGCGCTGCTGCTGGACCCTAGCTATCCTTTGGTCGGAGGATTCCCGCCGGTTTACGGTTTGATCGGCGCGTTCACATGGTTGCTGTGGCGCAAGCTGTCACTGGTCGGGGAAAACCAACACCGGGCCTTTGGCCTGATCGCGGCATTGATGGGTATCCAACTGGTGTTTGGTCTGCTCTTCGGTGGCACCTCGCATTGGGTGGCTGATCTGGGCGGGTTTGCTACAGGCTTTGGACTTTCTTTCTTTCTGGCCCCGGGCGGTTGGGCGCGGATCGTTCGGCGCATTCGCCGCGACTGATCACGACCGGCGCAGAGCCTTTTTGAACTCGGATACTTCAAAGGCGCCGAACAGGTGGCCGAGGAAGAAATAGGAAGCGGCTGCAACTTTGATCAGGACAATCAACGCCAGATACCGCCATCCGGGCAGGTCGAAGGTCCAGCCGAACAGGTGGATGGCGGCGTAAAGCACAACGCCCATCCCCAATGACGCTGCCACGATGCGCCATGCCCGGTGTTTGAACCGGTCATCGAACCGCGCCTCTTCGCCCATGCGTCGTGCGCCGAGGATCAGTAGACCGACCATGGCCCAACCCGCAGCCGAGGCCGCAATCGCGGGTGCGATCCAGCCGACCAGCGGATAAAGACCGAAGGCGAGACCGGCATTCACGATCATTGCGAAGATGGCATAGTGGAACGGACTCCGCGTATCCTCGCGCGCGAAAAAAAGAGGTTGCAGCAGCTTTTGCAGCATGAAGGCGGGCAGTCCGATGCCATAGACGGCCACCGCCAGCGCTGTGGCCGTTGTGTCCTCGGCGCTGAACTGACCGCGCTCGAACAGGACCGAGACGATTGGGTTGGGCAGAACAACAAAGGCCACGGTCGAGGGGATGGTCAGTAGCAGGGTGAATTCGCCAGCACGGGAAAAGGCGTTGCGTGCGCCGTCCTTGTCTCCTGCCCGCAGGCGCCGCGACAGATCGGGCAGCAGGACGATACCGACGGCAATGCCCACGACGCCCAGAGGCAATTGATACAGCCGGTCCGCCGCAAACAGCCAGCTAACCGCCTTTTCAGTTTTCGAGGCCACAAGCTGCCCCACCACCAGATTGACCTGCGTGACGCCCATGGCGAGCGCTGCGGGGACGGCAATTCGAACCATACGGCGCATTTCGGGGCTGAGTTTAGGCAAGCCCGGACGAATGCGAATGCCCGCTCGTTCGGTGGCGATCCAGACCAGCGCCAGTTGCGCGATGCCGGCCAGCGGGATGACGGAGGTCAGCCATCGTATCACCTCGCCGCCCATCGCCGCTGAGGTGATAAGGGCTGCACAGGCAAAGATGTTCAGCAGAACTGGCGCGGCGGCGGCGGCGGCAAAGCGTCCGGTGGCATTCAGAACACCGGAAAACAGCGCTGCCAGCGACATGAACAGGATATAGGGGAAAACCACATACCCGTAGTCCACCGCCAGATCGAACCGTTCATCCCCGTGGAATCCCTCGGCAGTGATCCAGACCAAAGCGGGCATGAACACCATCGCCAGCCCGACCAGAGCCAGAACGGACACAGCCAGCAGGTTGAACGCGTCCTGCGCAAATCCTTCGGCGTTTTCATCCCCCTCCAGCCGTTTTGAAAACATCGGCACAAAGGCCGCGTTGAACGCGCCCTCGGCAAAGAAACGGCGGAACATGTTGGGCAGGCGGAAGGCGGCGACAAAGGCATCCATCACCGGACCCGGCCCGATAAAGGCGGTCAGCAGGATTTCCCGCAGGAACCCCAGAACCCGGCTGGCCAGCGTCCAGAAACCGACCGTAAACAGGCCTGAAAACAGCCGAATCTGTTTCATGAGGCCGCGCGCTCGGCGCCTTCGGTGATGGCTTTGCGCAGCTTGCCCTCAAGCGTGCGCTGCTTGCTTTCCGAATGGTATTTCAGCCCAAACATGTCCTTGACGTAAAACGTGTCCACTACCTGCTCGCCATAGGTCGCGATCACCGCATTGGCGATATAGACATTGGCGTCAGCCAGCGTGCGCGTCAGGTCGTACAGCAGGCCGGGACGGTCGCGGGTGTCGACCTCGATAATGGTGTAAATCTCGGACCCGTCATTGTCGAAGGTGACATGGGTCGGCACGTTGAATGCGCGCTCGCGTTTCTTGATCTTGTCGCGCGATTTCAGCGCGTCGCGGGCAACAACCTCGCCTTTCAGCGTCTTGTGGATCATCTGGGTCAGGCGCGGCAGGCGGCTGGCTTCGAACGGATGGCCCTCGGCATCCTGAATCCAGAACGCATCGGTTACGTAGCCGTCCTTGGTGGTATAGCTGCGGGCGTCCACAACATTCGCCCCGACCAGCGCCAGAGCCCCAGCGATCCGCGCAAAGATTCCAGGATGGTCACCCATCGCGAAACAGGCGCGGGTAGCGTCGCGGTCTTCGTCGGGATGCAGACGAATTTCCATCTCACCGGGGTTGCCGCTGTGTTCCAGTGACCGCAGCATCTCGGCAAATTCTACATGAGTCGACAGGTTCAGACCCTGCCAATACGGCGGATAATGCCGCCCGGTCTCTGCCTTGAGGTCGGCTTTGGACCATTCAACCAGTTCAGCGCGCAGGGCCTTCTTGGCTTCGGTGCCGCGATTGGCGCGGTTGAGGTCTTCCATCCCGGTTTCCAGCGCGCGCTTGGTTTCGGCGTGCAGGGCGCGCAGCAGGGTGGCCTTCCAGTTGTTCCATGTATTCGGTCCGACGCCGCGAATATCGCAGACCGTCAATACCGTCAGCAGGTCCAACCGCTTGACCGTCTTCACCGCCTTGGCGAAATCGCGCACCGTGCGCGGGTCCGAGATGTCGCGTTTCTGCGCCATGTCCGACATCAGCAGGTGATAACGCACCAGCCATTCTACGGTTTCCGAATCCGCCTTGTTCAAACCCAGCCGGGGCGCAACCTTGCGGGCGATCTGCGCGCCAAGGATCGAGTGATCCTCAGGTCGTCCTTTGGCGATATCATGTAGTAGCAAAGCGACATACAGAACCTTGCGATTGACCCCGCCCTTCAGGATCGACGAAGCCAGAGGCAGGGATTCCACCAACTCTCCGCGTTCGATTTGGTTCAGGTTGACGATGCACTGGATCGTATGTTCATCGACTGTATAGCTGTGATACATATTGAACTGCATCATCGCCACGATGTGCTCGAACTCAGGCAGGAAGGCCGACAGGACGCCCAGTTCGTTCATCCGCCGCAAGGCGCGTTCGGGGTTGCCGTGTTTTAGCATCAGATCAAGGAAGATACGCCGCGCTTCCTTGTTTTCGCGCATCTCTTCGTCGATCAGGTTCAGGTTGGCGCTGACCAAACGCATCGCATCCGGGTGGATCAACATGCCCGTCCGCAGGCCCTCTTCGAACAGGCGCAGCAGATTCAACTTGTCAGCCAGAAACGTCTCGGGATCGGCTACGTCCAGACGACCATGCACGACGGTATAGCCCGCCTTCACACGGGGACGGCGGCGAAAGATACGCTCCAGCAACGGCGCGCTCTTCACATGGGTCGCTTCCAGCTTGGTCAGGAAGATGCGCGTCAGCTCACCCACCCGCGTGGCTTCGCGGAAATAGCGCTGCATGAAGACTTCGACGCCGCGGCGTCCGGCGCGATCCTCGTACCCCATGCGGGCGGCAACCTCGACCTGCATGTCAAAGGTCAACTGCTCCGTTGCGCGACCGGTGACCAGATGCAAGTGAGAGCGCACCGCCCAGAGGAAATCTTCGGCCTTTACGAAAGTTTCAAACTCATCCGGTGTGAACAGGCCCAAGGGCACCAGTTCGGCCACATCCTGAACACCATAAATGTATTTCGCGATCCAATAGAGGGATTGAAGATCGCGCAGCCCTCCCTTGCCCTCTTTGACATTGGGCTCAACCACGTAACGCTGGCCCTGTTTCAGATGGCGCTCGTCGCGTTCCTGCAGCTTGGCTTCGATGAATTGTCGCTCGCTGCCCTTGAACAGGTCGGACTTCAGACGGGTTTCCAGTTCAACCCCAAGTTCCTTTTCCCCGGCCAGATAACGCTGTTCCAGCATGGCAGTACGGATGGTGAAATCCTCCGCGCCCAACCGCAGGCAATCTTTGATAGTGCGCGAGGAATGCCCGACCTTTAGTCGCAGATCCCAAAGGATATAGAGCATGGATTCAATCACGCTCTCGGCCCAGGCGGTGATCTTGTAGGGGGTCAGAAACAGCAGGTCGACATCGGACGATGGTGCCATCTCTCCGCGCCCGTAACCACCGACCGCCATCACGGCGATCTTTTCCCCCTGCGTCGGCGTGGCCAGCGGATGCAGGTCCTCGCTTGCAACCTTCATGGCGGTGCAGACGAGGCCGTCGGTCAGATAGGTATAGGAATGGGTCAGCCGCCGCGCATCAAAGGGGCGTTTGGCAAAGGCATCAGCAATGGCCTGGCGCCCGGCTTTCTGAGCGTCACGCAGAATACGCACGGTCTCATTCCTGCGGGCGGCATTGTCCGAGGTCTTCTCGAAGGCTTCCGACAGCTGCGCCATGACGGCGGCGCTGTCGAATATTTCATCGGCGGGGCAAATCAGCTCACCCTTGGTGGGCAGCGTCAGGCCCGGTCGATCAGAAACCGGCGCCTGTGAAGCTTTGTGGGGCAGGGTCAATCACTACTACCTGTTTATTCTGGATCGTGGCGACAGCCAGACCGCGTTCATTCGTACCGTTCGGGCGCAGGCGGAAGATGCCGCCAACGCCCTGGAAACCGGCGTTCTGTGTCAATGCCGACGCGGTCAGTGCGTTGGATTTACCCTGGCTGACCAGCGCAGCAATGGCCGCGATGCCGTCATAGGCCAGACCGCTGATCGGGTGAGGGGCTTCGCCGTAAGTGTTGTTGTACCGCTGGCGAAACGCCTGCGCCTTGGACGGGTCAGGCAATGCGAACCAACCGCCTTGTACGCCGGGCAAGTCCAGTGTCTGCGGAGGGATATCCCAGCGTGTCAGGCCGATAAACTGTGTATTTGCCTGGGAAACACCCGCTTCGGGCAGCAATTGAGTGAAAAGCGGCAGAGCGCCAGCTGTCGTTGCTGTCAGAAATAGGGAATCAGCGCCCGACGCGTCCACTGTGGCTTTGACATTTGGCACCGCGCTGATGACACCCTGCTGTGACCGGTCGTAGCCGACCGAACCGGCATTGTTTACGCGGCTGCTGCCGAGAGCATTGGCAATGGCGCTTTGGCCCAGCTGGCCTGCAGCATCGTTGCTGTGGACGATGACCATATTGTTCTTTCCCTGCGACCCGGCAAAGCTGACCAGCCGATTGGCCGTGTTGTCAAAGGTTGGACCAAGGACGAACACGTTGCCGCCGGCAATGCTTGTGTTGTTTGAGAAGGACAGCACATTGACGTTATTGTTCAGCACCGCCAGGCCAGCGGAATTCGCCGCCTGCGCATAGACCGGCCCCAGAATGATCTTGGCTCCGTCGGCGACCGCGCGCTGCGCAACCTCTGCGGCTGTGTTCGAGCTGCCACGGGTGTCATAGACACGCAGATCGATTTTGACGTTCTGCAGGTCGGCCATCGCCAGACGGGCTGCGTTTTCAAGGCTGCGCGCCAGTGCTGCGTCGCCAGACTGACCCGATCCGGCGGGTACCAGCAGGGCGACAGGGACAGGTTCGGATGTGTTGATCGATGGTCCGCCGCCAATGGTGCTGACGTCACAGGCGGCCAGAAAGGCGGCAGTTGCCAGAACGGCGGCGGTGCGCGCCAGCTTGCGAACGGGCTTGCAAACGGTAAACATCTGAATGAAAACTCCCTGTCCCGGCGGCTTGGGGTGCCACCTATCTATTACGCCGCGATAATAAACGTCACGCTGTGAGGGTCCAGCTTTGAATTTCCAAAAAGTCAGATTGGGCGCCGGCCTGTATTTTGTTGCCACTCCAATCGGTACGGCACGCGATATCACGCTCAGAGCGCTGGATGTGCTGGCCTCGGCCGATATGATCGCGGCTGAGGATACCCGCAGCCTGCGCCGGTTGATGGAAATTCACGGTGTTCCCTTGGATGGACGGCGCATTCTGGCCTATCACGACCACAGCGGCGCGGGCGCTCGCGGAAAAATCTTAAACGCGCTGAGCGAAGGAAAATCAGTCGCATACGCGTCCGAGGCCGGAATGCCGCTGATCGCCGACCCAGGATATGATCTGGGGCGGCAGGCGGCCGAGGCCGGTCATGTGGTGACCTGTGCGCCGGGGCCGTCGGCAGCTTTGATGGCTCTGACTTTGGCAGGTTTGCCGACGGATGCGTTCTTTTTTGCTGGGTTTCTGCCCAACGCCTCTGGTGCCCGCCGATCGCGTATCGAGGCGCTGCGCGACGTGCCCGGAACGCTGGTGTTCTACGAGTCGCCGAAACGCGTCGCGGCCTGTCTTTCAGATCTGGCCGAGGTATTGGGGGAAAACCGCCCCGCCGCGATGTGCCGCGAACTGACCAAGAAGTTCGAAGAGGTTCGGCGCGGGTCTTTGGGTGAATTGGCGGCAGACCTGCAAGGGCAAACGATCAAAGGTGAGATCGTCCTGCTTGTGGATCGCGGACATTCGGAAACTGTTAACGATTCCGACGTAGAAGAGGCTCTGAAACGGGCTCTGGAGACCCATTCGGTTCGGGACGCGGCGGATCTGGTGTCTGAAATGTACAAGCTGCCGCGGCGTCCGATTTACCAGAAGGCCCTGAAACTGGGAAAGGGATGACATGACCGCGCGATCCGTTCGAAGTTCGGTTTCCTATCACGCCGGACAGGCGGCAGAGCAGCAGGTTGCATCCGACTATGAGCGGCGCGGGTTTTCAATCGCGTATCGTCGTTGGCGAAGCGCTGGGGGTGAGATCGACCTGATCGCCCGCAACGCAGAGGGCGTCGTTTTCATCGAAGTCAAGAAAAGCAGCAGTTTTGAGAAGGCCGCAACCAGGATCAACCGCCGCCAGATGGACCGGATTTACGCCTCGGCCGCTCAGTTTCTGGAAACTGAACCGCGCGGGCAACTGACCAATGCCCGGTTCGACGCCGCGTTGGTGGACGCCTCGGGGGCTGTTCAAATCATCGAAAACGCCTTTGGTCAGGCCTGATCCCCATTGAACCCATGGCCCCGCTGGGCCATGTATCGGGCGTAAAATTGAGGGACACGCCATGAAAATCGCCTTTCAGATGGACCCGATCGGGGCCGTGGATATCAATGCAGACAGCTCATTCCGTCTGGCCGAAGAAGCACAGGCGCGCGGGCACACGCTGTTTTTCTACGGGCCCGACCAGCTGGCCTATCAGCAAGGGCGGATCACCGCGCGCGGTCATGACATGACCGTTCAGCGCGTGGCAGGTAACCCGGCTGAGCTCGGTCCGGAACGTGAGGTTGATCTGGCAGATTTCGACGTGATCTGGCTGCGTCAGGACCCGCCGTTCGACATGCACTACATCACGTCGACCCACCTGCTGGATCGCCTGAAAGGTCAGGCGCTGGTGATCAATGATCCGTTCTGGGTGCGTAACTACCCCGAAAAACTGCTGGTTTTGGATTTTCCCGACCTGACACCGCCGACCACGATTGCGCGCGACCTTCAGACCATCAAGGCGTTCAAGGAAAAGCATGGCGATGTCATCCTCAAGCCGCTTTATGGCAATGGCGGTGCGGGCGTGTTCCGGCTGGATGCGAATGACCGCAATCTGACCTCGCTGCACGAATTGTTCACCGGGTTCTCGCGCGAGCCGCTGATTGTTCAGAAATTTCTGCCTGATGTCAGCAATGGCGACAAACGGGTGATCCTGGTTGATGGAGAGCCTGTCGGTGCGATCAACCGTGTGCCAGCCAAGGGTGAAACACGCTCGAACATGCATGTCGGCGGCAGGCCGGAAAAGATCGGCCTGTCTGAACGGGATCTTGAGATTTGCGCCGCGATTGGACCTCTGCTGAAAGAAAAAGGGCAGGTCTTTGTCGGGATTGACGTGATCGGCGACTACCTGACCGAGATCAACGTGACCTCTCCGACAGGTATTCAGGAGCTTGAGCGGTTTGACGGCGTGAACATCGCCGAAAAGATCTGGCAGGCGATCGAGGCCAAGCTTTAAGACGCGACCTTGGCACTGATGCGAAAGCTCAGCGCCTCGGCGACGTGGGGGCGACGAACATTCGTTTCGCCATCCAGATCGGCAATCGTGCGCGCCACGCGCAGGATGCGGTGAAATGCGCGGGCGGATAGGCAGAACCGTTCGGCCGCTTTCAGCAATAGTTCTTTGCCTTCGGCATCAGGGGAGGCGATTTCCTCCAGCACGTTACCCTCTACATCTGCGTTCTGGCGGGTTCCCGCTGTCTCGCGGAACCGCTCCGCCTGAATGGCACGCGCGGCATCGACCCGTGCGGCAACGATGGCCGAGCTGTCGCCAGATGGTGGCAGGTCGAGATCGGTGAACCCCACCGGAGGCACCTCGATCCGCAGATCGAACCGGTCCATCAACGGGCCGGAAATCCGCCCCAGATAATCTTCGCCACACACAGGCGCGCGCGAACAGGCGCGGGCCGGGTCGGTCAGGTATCCGCACTTGCACGGGTTGGCGGCAGCCACCAACATGAACCGGCAAGGATATTTCACATGAGCATTGGCGCGGGCGACCATGACCTCGCCTGTTTCAATCGGTTGTCGAAGGGTTTCCAGGACGGTGCGCGGGAACTCGGGGAATTCGTCCATGAACAGAACGCCATTATGAGCGAGTGAGATTTCCCCCGGTTTCGCCCCTTTGCCGCCCCCGACGACAGCGGCCATCGAGGCTGTGTGGTGCGGCTCGCGAAACGGGCGGGTGCGGCTGATGCCGCCTTCATCCAACAACCCGCACAGGGATTGGATCATTGAGGTTTCCAATGCTTCGGTCGGGGTTAGTGGTGGCAGGATACCAGGCAAACGCGCGGCTAACATGGATTTACCCGACCCAGGCGTACCGATCATTATCAGGTGGTGGCGCCCGGCGGCAGCGATCTCTAACGCGCGTTTGGCCCGTTCCTGTCCTTTCACATCGCGCAGATCGCGGGGGCTGGGCGCAAGGTTTACTTCTCCGGGTTGGGCGGCTGGCAAAGGTGACTGGCCCGAGAAATGGCGCACCACATCTCCCAATGAACCGGCACCGATCACTTGCGTGGCATCTACCCACGCGGCCTCAGCGCTGGACGCGCGTGGGCACAGCAACGTGCGATCCTCGGCGGCGGCGGTCATGGCGGCGGGCAGGGCGCCTACGACAGGCACCAGCGAGCCGTCCAGAGATAACTCACCCAAAGAAACCGCGCCTTCGGCGGCATCGGGCGGTATGATCTCCAGTGCGGACAGCAAGGCCACGGCAATGGGCAGGTCGAAGTGACTGCCCTCTTTCGGCAGGTCGGCAGGGGACAGGTTGATGGTGATCCGTTTCGACGGCAGCGCGATGGCCATTGAGCTTAGCGCGCTGCGGATACGGTCGCGGGCCTCGGACACGGCCTTATCTGGCAGGCCGACGATGGAAAAGGCGGGCAGCCCAGGTGAGACGGCGCATTGCACCTCGACCGGGCGGGCATCGACCCCTTGGAAAGCGACGGTATGAGAGCGAGCGACCATGAACGACCTTTTTGGTTAACAAGTCGTTGCTGCCATGATCGCGGTTTAAGAATCGTTAACGGCGTCCGTCATTGCGGTGAATTTTGGCCAAGCCCCCGGATCTGCGACGGTTTTGTCGCGGCAGAAGCGGTTACAGAAGCCCCAACGCTGCCCGTTCAACTCCAGAAAATGCGTGACCACTTTGCCGGAATAGGGGCAAAACTTGTTGAGAGATGGTCCGTTATCCATGGCCTGCGCGTCAGTACTCGCTCCGACAGGCCAGGCCTGCGTCGACAGGTTCAGGTCGTATGGGAACGGCTCATAGCTTACGGTCCGTCCCATGGCGCGCCATTGCCGTGTTGCGGGGTCAGACAACAGGCCCAAGCAATAGTCTCTGCTCGCCTCGGAGACCGGCAGGCCATACCCGATGATCCGCGCAGCCACCGGAGTATAGAAGACGTCGGCCAGAGAATAGTTTCCGAACAAAGGCCCAGTCTTGGCACCGGACACTGTGCGGGCGTGGGACCACAAGGTTTCGACCCGCTCCAGATCACTCACTGCCTCAGGCGACGGGACAAACCCCTGCCAGCAGTACATCAACTGCATCGGGCATTCCCCGCGCAAGGCGTTGAACCCGGCCACCATCTCGGAGCAGAGCCACCGTGCGGTTGCGCGGGCGGAGGGGGCCGCGGGCCACAACCCGGCCTCGGGATGCCGTTCGGCCAATGTCTCGGCCATCGCGAGGCTTTCACCAACGACCGTACCGTCAGGCAGGCGCAGGGCGGGTACAAGGCGCGCCGGGGCCAGCGGTTTCATATCCTCGACCATGGTGCCGGAATAGAGGCCGACCATGTGGCTTCGATAGGGCAGGCCGAACTTTTCCAGCATCAGCCAGCCGCGCATGGACCAGCTGGAAAACAGACGGTCTCCGGTAAACAAATCATAGGTCATGCCGCTACGATGGCGCAGCAGGGCCATTCCGTAAATCAGTGATTTGTGCGGGGTGTAATCACGGGAGGTGATTGATCCGCCCAACCGACCAGCGGTCGCCAAAATGGGTGATTTCAGTGACCGAGAGGTTGTCGATCCGGTGGCTGAACGTCTCTTGCGCATCAACCCCAAGCGCGCGCTGCACTTGCGTCAAGATCACGCCGAAATGGGCCACGATGATCAGATCGCGCCCGGTGTGGTCGGTGATCAGCCGATCGATTACGGCATCCACGCGGGTCCGAACCTCATTCCAGCTTTCGCCTTTGGGCGGACGCACGTCGCCGGGGTTGTCCCAATAAGCGAAGGTGAGGTCGGGGTCTTCGGCCTCGATTTCCTTGAAACTGCGCAGTTCCCACGTGCCGAAATGAATCTCTCGCAGGTCACGGTGATGCGGTAGGCGCTGGCGAGTGCCCTGAATGGCCGAGGCGGTGTCCGCGGCGCGGGACAGGTCAGACGAGATCACCAAAGCCTCAAGCGGAAGGTGATCATTCAGCCGCGCGATTGCCGCCTGATCGCTGAGGTCCGCAGGCAGGTCGGACCAGCCAACCATGGTTTTCGCATGGGTCGGCCCGTGGCGGACAAGATGCAGCCGAGTCATGGCAATTGCCCTTTCAGCACCAGAGGCAGCCCAGCGGTGATCTGCACCGCCAGATCGGCATGTGCCGCCAGCGCAATATTCAACCGACCCTGAGCCTCGCGGAACCGGCGGGACAGGGTGTTGTCGGGGACGATGCCATGGCCGACCTCGTTCGAGACGATGACAACTGTAGCGCGGCAGGATTTCAGCGCCTGCAACAGATCCGTTTGTACCCGATCCAAGTCGTTTTCGGCCAGCAGATGGTTGGTCAGCCACATCGTGGCACAGTCGATCAAACAGACATGGTCTGGGGTCAGCTCGGCCAGAACGGGGCCCAGATCGAATGGCGCTTCCACGGTCGCCCAACCTTCGCCCCGCTGGGCAATGTGGCGTCGAATCTTATCGCGCATCTCGTCATCAAACACTTGTGATGTTGCGAGATAGACCCGGTTTTTCCCCGATGAAACAACAAGTTGTTCGGCAAATACCGACTTTCCCGAGGCCGCTCCGCCCAGCACAAAGGTTAAATCCGGATACACTATAATTACCTTTCATGTGATCCACCCGGTTTTGTTCTGCGTATCGACCCTAGGTCGGCAAGGCAAGTCCGGCCCGCGCCTGTGAAAAGGGGAGATTTCCATGGCACTGGACAATGCGAACGATTTTTCGATGTCCCGGCAAGCGATGAAGGCCGAACTGCTGGACGCGGAGACCGAACTGAAACTGGCCTATGCGTGGCGTGATGATCGCGACGAACAGGCGCTGCATCGGCTGATCACGGCCTATATGCGGTTGGCGATTTCCATGGCGGCCAAGTTTAAACGCTATGGCGCGCCGATGAACGATCTGATCCAGGAAGCCGGTTTGGGCCTGATGAAAGCCGCCGACAAGTTCGACCCTGACCGCGGTGTGCGCTTTTCGACCTATGCTGTCTGGTGGATCAAGGCCAGCATTCAGGATTACGTGATGCGCAATTGGTCGATGGTGCGGACCGGATCGACCTCGTCTCAGAAATCCCTGTTCTTCAACATGCGCCGGGTTCAGGCGCGTCTTGAACGCGAAGCTGCGACCGAGGGAATGGATTTGGACCGCCACCAGTTGCATCAGATGATCGCCGCCGAGATCGGCGTCCCTCTGCGCGACGTCGAGATGATGGAGGGTCGGTTGTCCGGGTCCGATTTCTCGCTGAACGCGGTGCAGTCGGCTGATGAGGACGGGCGCGAGTGGATCGACGCGCTGGAAGATGAACGTGCTCAGGCCGCCGAGATGGTCGAGAATAACCATGACACCGAACAGCTGCGCGAATGGCTGGTGATGGCCATGCAGGCACTGAACGATCGCGAACGCTTTATCGTGCGCGAACGCAAGCTGCGTGAACCGTCCCGTACGCTGGAAAGTCTGGGGCAGGAGCTTGGCCTGTCCAAGGAACGTGTACGTCAGCTTGAGGCCGCGGCCTTCGTGAAAATGCGCAAGAACCTTGAAGCTCAATCGCGTGAGGTGCAACACTTCATCGCATGAAACAGCTTGCGATTCTGCTTTGTGCACTTGTGGTTATGGCCCGACCTGGCCATGCCGATGATTTGATACCGGATGACGTTCTGACCGCGATGATGTCGGCAGACGTGGTCATTCTGGGCGAGGTTCACGACAATCCCCAGCATCATGTCATTCAGGCCGAGGCGTTGAAGGCCGTGAAGCCGTCGGCCGTGGTGTGGGAGATGGTAACTGAGGAAGGTGCGCAGCGTCTTGCGGACAAAGCTGTCTCCGACCCCGAGGAACTTGCGCGTATTCTGAAATGGATCGAATCCGGCTGGCCGCCGCTCAGCATGTATTACCCAGTGTTTCAGGCCTCGGACGCGCCGGTTTATGGCGCAATGGTCCCGCGTACAGCCGCCCGTGCGGCGATGGAGCGGGGCGCAGCCACGGCCTTGGGGGCGGATGCGGCGCGGTTTGGTCTGACCGTTCCGCTACCGGCTGACGAACAGGCCGCGCGAGAGGCCGATCAACTGGCCGCTCATTGCAATGCGATCCCGGAAAGCGCTTTGCCGCAGTTGGTCGCCATTCAAAGGCTGCGCGATGCGGTGTTGACCCGTGCCATCCTGCGCGCGACGGATGAGACCGGCGGACCGGTCGCGGTGATTACGGGCAACGGCCACGCTCGCAAGGACCGGGGCATTCCGACCTTTCTGTCTCGAATGCGCCCTGGATTGAAAGTGTTCGTGCTGGGCCAGTCCGAGGACGGGTTGGTGAATGGGGAATTCGATGCCGTGATCGATAGCCCAAGTGTTGAGCGCGAAGACCCTTGCTTGGCGTTTCAAACATCCAATTAACCGCTGGAACTGTCCGGCCCGCTTGCCTAATGTCTGGGCCGACTGGGACGAGAAGGGCACAACATGCTGGCATCGAAACGCATTCTGCTGATCATCGGTGGCGGGATCGCGGCTTATAAGTCGCTGGATCTGATCCGGCGCCTGAGGGAACGTGGCGCGTCTGTGAAACCCGTGCTGACCCGTGCGGCCGAGGAATTCGTGACGCCTCTGTCGGTGTCTGCCTTGGCTGGAGAGAAAGTCTATCGCGACCTGTTCGACCTGACGGATGAGGCCGAGATGGGGCATATTCAATTGTCCCGTTCGGCTGATCTGATCGTTGTGGCCCCGGCGACTGCTGATTTGATGGCGAAGATGGTCGGGGGGCTGGCCAATGACCTGGCCTCGACCCTGCTGATGGCGACCGATACGCCGGTTCTTTGTGCACCAGCGATGAATGTGCGGATGTGGGATCATCCCGCCACGCAGCGCAACTTGAAACAACTGCAAGCGGATGGCGTCCGTTTTGTCGGCCCGAACGAGGGCGACATGGCTTGCGGCGAATTCGGCCCTGGCCGTATGTCGGAACCGCTGGAGATCGTCGCGGCGATCGAGACGGAGCTGGGTGACGGCCCGCTGAACGGCAAACGCGTGCTTGTAACCTCGGGGCCGACGCATGAACCCATCGACCCGGTACGATATATCGCCAACCGCTCGTCCGGGGCGCAGGGCGCGGCGGTCGCCCGTGCGCTGGCCGCGCTGGGGGCTGAGGTGGTGTTTGTAACCGGCCCTGCAGATGTACCGCCGCCAGACGGGGTTCAAGTTGTGCCGGTGGAAACCGCGCAACAGATGTCCGACGCGGTTGATGCGGCGCTACCTGTCGATGCGGGTGTGTTTGCGGCGGCTGTTGCCGACTGGCGCGTGGCCAGTGCCTCGGACAAGAAACTGAAAAAAAGCCGCGACGGATTGCCCGTGCTGGAGTTTGCCGAAAATCCGGACATCCTGAAGCGTGTCTCGCATATGGACGCAGGCCGCCCCGCGCTGGTCGTCGGGTTCGCGGCTGAAACCGACAATGTGGTCGAACACGCCACCGCCAAACGAGGGCGCAAGGGTTGTGACTGGATCGTAGCCAATGATGTCAGCCCGGCGACGGGGATCATGGGCGGGTCCGAGAATGCGGTGATCCTGATTTCAGACGACGGCGCCGAGGAATGGCCGCGCATGGGCAAGGATGAAGTGGCCAAGCGTCTGGTACGAAAGATCGCCGACGCGTTGACCAGCTAAACCAAAGGAGCAGTGATGGTTGCTATTCGTGTGATCCGAGAGGAAGGGTCTGATCCGTCAGTCCCGCTGCCATCTTATGAAACCTCCGGGGCAGCCGGGGCGGATGTGCGGGCGAATCTGCCGGATGGGGTCTCGATCACGCTGGAACCGGGGCAACGCACGCTGGTGCCAACGGGTCTACGCATCGAGATTCCGCATGGGTTCGAGGTGCAAGTGCGTCCCCGCTCGGGTCTGGCGCTGAAACACGGCATTACCCTGCCCAATACTCCCGGCACGATCGACAGTGACTATCGCGGCCCGCTGGGCGTGATCGTCTTGAACGCCGGGCAAGAGACGTTCGAAGTCACCCATGGCGAACGCATTGCCCAACTGATCGTCGCCCCAGTGGTGCAGGCCGCATTCGAGCCGGTGGAAGCACTCAGCGACACGGCGCGCGGCGCAGGTGGCTTCGGCTCGACCGGGCGCGGCTGATGCTGCTGGTCCTGATTCTGGCTGCGGGTCTCTGGGGGATCGGCTATCTGGCCGGAGTGTCCAGGGCGGCTCGCATGACCTCGGTCGGGGTTCTGCTGCTGGGCGTGATTACAGCCCAGCTGGTTCTGCCAGATGGTAATCCGTTGCGTGAGGCGACTGGCGGCTCTGCGGCGCTGTGGCTGATCTTGGGTGGCGCGGCCATTCTGGTTCTGGTTTACGGAAGGGTGCTGAAAGCGCTGAGAAACCGCGCAGCCCCTGCCGCAGCCAAGGAGCCCGTTATGCCATCCGATCAGTTTTCTGAAACCGAACTGGAACGCTATGCCCGCCACATCGTTTTGCGAGAGCTGGGCGGGCCCGGTCAGAAGAAAATGAAAAAGGCCCGCGTGCTGGTCATCGGCGCCGGGGGGCTCGGCGCACCTGCCCTGCAATATCTGGCGGCGGCTGGTGTCGGTACTATCGGTGTGATCGATGATGATGTGGTCGAGAACGCCAACCTGCAACGGCAAGTGATCCACCGCGACGCAGATATCGGGATGCCCAAGGTGTTCTCGGCGCAGCAGGCGATGCAGGCACAGAATCCCAATGTCACCGTTTTGCCCTATCATCGCCGTCTGACCGATGAGATCGCCGCAGACCTGTTTGCCGATTTCGATCTGATCCTAGATGGCACCGACAATTTCGACACCCGCTATCTGACCAATCGTACGGCGGCTGCGTTGGGCAAGCCTCTGATCTCGGGCGCCCTGTCGCAATGGGAAGGACAACTGAGTGTCTTTGACCCCGCCAGTGGTGCGCCCTGCTATCAGTGCATTTTCCCTGAGGCACCGGCCCCCGGCTTGGCGCCCTCCTGCGCCGAGGCGGGTGTGATTGGCCCCTTGCCCGGCGTGGTCGGTTCGATGATGGCCGTTGAGGCGATCAAGGTGATCACCGGTGCCGGGCAGGCCCTGCGCGGCGAGATGCTGATATATGACGCGCTTTATGGCGAAAGCCGCAAGATCATTCTGTCGCGCCGTGCCGATTGTCCGATATGTGGCTCGGGGGCGTAACCCCGCTCTGGATCATCCGGCCTGCCGTTCCTAACTCTGTGGTCAAAGGAGACACGCATGACCAATCCGATCCTGTCCGACTGGACCACACCGTTTGAAATCGCACCATTTGCCGAAATTGCGGATGACGATTTCGCTCCCGCTCTGGATAAGGCGATGCAGGCCCATAACGCTCAGATCGACGCGATTGCGGGTAACCCGGACACCCCCACCTTTGCCAACACGATCGAGGCTCTCGAAGCCGCGGGTGAGGAAATGGACAAGGTTCTGTCGGTGTTCTTCACCGTCGCCGGGGCGGACAGCAACCCGGCGCGCGAGAAGTTGCAGCGTGAATTCTCACCCAAGCTGGCGGCCCATTTCTCGGGGATTTCGTCGAACAAGGCGCTGTTTCAGCGCGTGGCCGATCTGTGGGCGCGCAAGGACGAACTGAACCTGACCGACGAGCAGGCGCGGGTTCTGATGCTGACCCATCGGGGGTTCGTACGGTCCGGTGCGGCGCTTGAGGGCGATAAGGACGCCCGGATGCAAGAGATCAAGGCGCGGCTGGCCTCGCTGGGGACCTCCTTTACTCAAAATCTGCTGGCTGATGAACGCGATTGGTTCATGGACCTGTCAGAGGGTGATCTGGAAGGACTGCCGGGTTTCGTGGTGGATGCCGCCCGTGCCGCAGGGCAGGAAAAGGGCGCGGCGGGACCGGTGGTAACCCTGTCTCGGTCCCTGATCGTACCGTTCCTGCAATTCTCACCCCGCCGCGATCTGCGGGAAAAGGCCTATCGCGCCTGGACCGCACGGGGTGCTAACGGCAAAGAGACTGACAACCGCGAGAGCGCCGCCGAAATCCTGCAGCTGCGCGAGGAACGGGCCGAGCTGCTGGGCTATGACAGTTTCGCGGCTTACAAGCTGGAAACGGAGATGGCCCGCACACCGGACAAGGTCCGGGATCTGCTGATGCAGGTGTGGGAGCCGGCCAAGACCCGTGCCGATGCGGACGCCAAAATCCTGACGCAGATGATGCAGGAAGACGGCGTCAATGGTCCGCTGGAGGCTTGGGACTGGCGCTACTACGCCGAGAAACGCCGCAAGGCCGAGCATGATCTGGATGAGGCGGCGCTTAAGCCCTATCTGCAATTGGACCGTATGATCGAGGCGTCCTTTGCCTGCGCCAATCGCCTGTTCGGACTGGAATTCGCACCGCTGGATGTACCGCTCTATCACCCCGATTGCCGGGCGTGGGAGGTTACGCGCAATGGGCGGCATATAGCAGTGTTCGTCGGCGATTACTTCGCGCGGGGATCGAAACGCTCGGGCGCGTGGTGCAGCGCGATGCGGTCGCAGGCAAAGTTCCCCAAGATGCAGGCGCCGGTCGTGATCAATGTCTGCAATTTCGCCAAGGGCGATCCGGCACTGTTGTCTTATGACGATGCGCGCACGTTGTTCCATGAATTTGGCCATGCCCTGCACCAGATGCTGTCAAATGTGACCTATGAAAGCATCTCGGGTACGTCGGTTGCGCGGGATTTCGTAGAACTGCCCAGCCAACTTTATGAACACTGGCTGGAGGTCCCCGAGGTTCTGGCCGAGTTCGCGACCCATGCCGAGACCGGAGAAGCAATGCCGCAGGAGATGCTGGATAAACTGCTGAAGGCAGCTAATTTCGATCAGGGGTTCCAAACGGTGGAATACATCGCCTCGGCGCTGGTCGATCTTGCGTTCCATGACGGTGCGGCTCCGACCGATCCGATGGCGAAACAGGCCGAGGTGCTGGCCGAGATTGGGATGCCACACGCAATCGGAATGCGTCATGCGACGCCGCACTTTGCGCATGTATTTGCGGGCGATGGCTATAGCTCGGGCTATTACAGCTATATGTGGTCCGAGGTGATGGATGCCGACGCGTTTGCGGCGTTCGAAGAGGCGGGCGGCGCATTCGACCCGGAACGAGCCAAAGCGTTAGAGGAAAACATCTTGTCCACTGGTGGCTCACGTGAGGCCGAGGAGCTATACCTCGCCTTCCGTGGCCGGTTGCCAGGGGTTGAGGCTTTGTTGAAAGGGCGTGGTTTGATCGCGCCCTAGTACCCCAAGTCGCGATCGACGAGGTGCAGGAAAGGTTTGCCTTCCTCACCGCGGCGGATGTTCTCACAAATCACTTGCGCCGCTGTCACCGGCCGCGTCTCCGAGGCGATGTGCGGGGTCACCGTCACATTCGGATGCGCCCAATAGGGATGATCCGCAGGCAACGGTTCGACCCGGAACACATCCAGCGTGGCGTGGCCGACCTGACCGGAGTTCAGCGCGTCCAACAGGGCGTCGTCATCAATCAGTGGCCCCCGGCCCGGGTTGATGATGCGTGCGCCTTTGGGCAGCAGGGCCAGGTTTTCGGCATTCAGGGTATTTACCGTAGCGGGCGTGTCCGGCAGCAGCAGAACCACGATCTCTGCCCGTGAAAGCGCAACGCGCAACCCATCGTCGCCATACATGCATGTGACGCCAGCAATCTCTTTGGCTGAGCGGCTCCAGCCGGTGACGTCAAAGTTCAACGCGGACAAAGCGCGAGCCGCAGCCTCGCCCAACGCGCCAAGCCCCAGAATGCAAATCCGGCGTTCGGTGGCCAAAGGCGGTGCGTCAGGTGCCCAGACACCATCCTGAGCGATGATATGCTGATCCATTCCAAGGTGATATCGCAGCACGTGGCCGACGACCCATTCCGTCATGCCTTGCGTCAGGCCGTGATCCACCATCCGCGCCAGCGGGACGGTCAGGGTCCCATTGCCCGCGATCTTCTCGACCCCGGCCCAGAGGCTGAGCACGGCCTTCAATCGCGCGTAGGGGGTGAAATCCAGCAGGCCTGCGTTCGGGGCATAGACGATATAGTCCACCTGGTCCGGTTCGAATTCGGTGGCAAGGCGAAAGTCCAGCCTGACCTGTGTCAGGTACTTGGTCAGCAGTGGTTCGTAAACAGGCCACAGGGCAGGGCGCGCGGAAAACAGGATGTTCACGGGCATAGCAGGCCTTTCAGATCAGCGGGGGCGGTGAATATGGGCGCTTTGGACGATGCCGAAGGCGGCCATCAGAACCAGCATTGCTGAGCCGCCATAGCTGACCATCGGCAGCGGCACACCCACAACCGGGGCCAGGCCCATCACCATCGACATGTTGACGGCAAAGAACAGGAAGAAGTTCAACGCGATGCCCAGCGTCACCAGAGACGAGAACCGGTCCTTGGTTGAAAGCGCGGTAACCAGACAGAAGACCAGTATCAGGCCATAGAGGGTCAGCAGGGTGATGCCCCCGACAAAACCGAACTCCTCGGCCAAAGTAGTGAAAATGAAATCGGTGTGTTTCTCGGGCAGGAAGTTCAGACGGGATTGGGTGCCCTGCATGAACCCGCGCCCGTTCCAGCCTCCCGATCCCAGTGCGATCTTGGATTGGGTGATATGATACCCCGCCCCCAACGGATCGGTCGAGGGGTCGAGGAAGGTGTCGATCCGGCGGAACTGGTAATCTTTGAGTAGCTGCCAGTCGGTCCCTCGGCTGTTGAATACCGTGGCAATCAGGCCCACCACCGCCGCGATGACGGCTGCGAAATACGCCCAGTGTACCCCGGCCAGGAACATCAGCCCGCCGCCCGCCGCCAACAGCAGGATCGAAGTGCCAAGGTCAGGCTGGCGCAGCACCAGAAAGGTCGGGATCAGGATCAGCAGGACCGGGATGATCACCCAGACAGGCCGCGAGGTCCTGTGCGAGGGCAACCAGTCGTAATAGGCCGCCAGCAGCATCACCAGCGTCACTTTCATTAGTTCCGAGGGTTGCAGCCGCATGAATTTCAGGTCGATCCAGCGCTGGGCGCCCATGCCGACCGTACCAAACAGTTCCACATAGATAAGCAGAAGGATCGATACGATATAGGCGAGCACTGACATGTTGCGCCAGAACCAGATGGGAACCAGTGCGATGATGAACATGACGGCCAGACCCAGCCCAAAGCGTTCCATTTGCGGTTCGGCCCATGGGGTCCACGATCCACCCGCCACGGAATACAGCATCAGGAACCCGGTGCTGGCCACGCTGATCAAGAGCAGGGTCAGCGCCCAGTTCATGTACAGGAATTTGCGGAACCCCGAGGGCGTGGATTTGACGGCGTACTCAAGATAGCTCATGCGCGGTCCTTTTCGGACGGGCGCGCTTTGGGGCGACGGTCGCCTTCCAGCCGTTTTTGCTGTTCCTTGATGCCGTCCCGATCGGCGGTCGGATAAGCCTCGAGCGGGGGCGTTCCGTTGTAGAGCGCCTGCAACATGATATCGCGGGCCACCGGGGCAGCCGCTTTCGAGCCACCGCCGCCATGTTCCACCACGACGGCCACGGCGTATTTCGGATTGTCATACGGCGCAAAGCTAACGAACAGCGCGTGGTCTCGGCGTTCCCACGGCAGGTCTTCGTTGCGGATCACTCCCGCGGCACGTTCGGCTTTGGTGATGTTGCGCACCTGGCTGGTGCCGGTCTTGCCCGCCATGCGGAACTCATCCGCGATGATGCGGCTGCGATAGGCAGTGCCGCGCCGGTCGTTCGAGACCGAGAACATCGCCTGACGCACTTGCTCCAGATTGTTGCGGTTCACCGCTAAAGGTTCCCCCGCGCCCGAGGGCTGTTCAATCCCGTTCACCGAGCGCACCAGCCTTGGCTTCACCGCGCGACCAGTCGCAATACGCGCCGTCATCACCGCCAGTTGCAATGGCGAGGCCAGCATGAAACCCTGACCGATCGAGGCATTCGCGGTGTCACCCACCAACCAGTCCTGCCCGTGCACACGCTGTTTCCATTCCTGGTTCGGCGCCAGCCCCGCGGCTACGGCAGACATCGGGATATCGTGCTTTACGCCCAGCCCGAAGGTGCGCGCCATGTCCGAGATTTTGTCGATTCCCACCCGCAGCGCCACGTCGTAGTAATAAACATCGCAACTGCGTTTCAGCGAGGTTTCCAGGTCAACCGTTCCATGCCCGCCCCGTTTCCAGCAGTGGAAGCGGCGGCTGCCCACCTTCAGGTGGCCGGGGCAGTAAACGGTGTTCGAGGGCCCGATTACACCGGCTTCAAGCGCGGCCATGGCGGTGATCATCTTGAAGGTCGATCCCGGGGGGTAGGTGCCCTGCACCGTCTTGTTCGACAGAGGGCGATAATTGTCCTGGGTCAATGCTCGGTAATCGGCGACCGAGATGCCGCGTACGAATAGATTCGGATCGAAACTTGGCGCCGAACTGATGGCGCGGATATCGCCGCTTTCACAGTCGATCACCACGGCAGCGGCGCTTTCACCGGCCAGCCGAGCCTGCGCGTATTGTTGCAGGTTGGCGTCCACCGAAAGTTGCAGATCCGCCCCGGCGGTACCTTCCTGACGGTCCAGTTCGCGCATCACGCGGCCGGTGGCGTTGACCTCGACCCGCTTGGCCCCGGCCTTGCCGCGCAGGGTGATTTCCTGTTTGGCTTCCAGCCCGACCTTGCCGATCTGGAATCGGGGAATGCGCAACACGGGCTCGGGGTCTTCGATCTGGCTCAGATCATAGTCACTGACCGGGCCGACATAGCCGACCACATGGGCGAAATCTTCATATCGGGGATATTGCCGGGTCTGCCCGACTTCGGGGATCACGCCGGGCAGCGCAGGGGCGTTGACGGCAACCTTCGAGATATCTTCCCATGTGACCTGATCGGCCAGTGTCACCGGCAGAAACGGGGCCGAGCGGTGCATTTCGGTCTTGGCCCGGTCGATCTCGTCCTCGGTCAGGGGGATCAACTGGGACAGTTTGGCGATCACCTCGTCCACATCGCCCGCATCCTCGCGCACCATGACGATCCGGTACGATGGCGAGTTCTGGCTGATAATCTCTCCGTTCCGGTCATAGATTCGGCCTCGGGTCGGTGGGATCAGGCGGATATTGATCCGGTTTTCTTCGGCCAGCAGGCGGTATTCGTCGGCCTGATCCACCTGCATGAATCGCATCCGGGCGGCTAGCCCGCCGATAAAGACGGCTTGCAATCCACCCAAAACCAGCGCTCTGCGCGGCAGGCGTTTATAGGCAAGGCCTTGGGCTTTGGGTTTGCGTTGCTTCATGCGCGCGCTCCCAATGCGCCGGTTTCAGCCGTGGATTTGCGCCGTACACCGAATCCGTTCTGGCTGAGCAGAACGATCAGAGGATAAACTGCAATTGTCAGAACCACTTGGATCACCACTGGCCCCAATGCTGCCTGTTGCACTGACAGAATAGCAAGAATGACGCGGTTCAGCGTAAAAACAGCTGTGATTACCACGGCAACAGTTGACCATTCGCCGACAAATCCCGAGTCCCGCAAGCCAAACGCGGCCGAGTGCAGATAAGCGGCCCCCAGAACCACCAGCGCCGCCAGCAGGCCGGGCGGACGTTGCAGCAACAGATCCGCCATCAGCATCACGATTGCGACCAGCAAGATCGGCACGAATTCAGGCCGCCGCAGCACCCAGGCGAAGGTTAGGGCAATCAACAAGTCCGGAAACGGCCAGCGGTTCGGTTTTGTATCCAGAGGCAACAGGTGCAAAAACAGGATCAGCGCGGCTAGAAACAGGTACAGGACACGCTTGGACCAAAGCTGTGAAGTCTGACTATCCATCGCCAACCTCCACCGGCGGCAGAGCTGCTTCAGGCTGTGTGGGGCCAACGATGCTGCCCGGGTCCCGAATGGTAGGCGCCGATTGATATCGTAGCACCCGCAAGAATTCGAGCCGTTCGAAATCCGCCGACAGACGCACCCGCAGACGGCCTCCGGGATCGGCCGTGATCTGTCCGATTAGCAACCCGGCCGGAAACACTCCGCCATCGCCCGAGGTCACGACGCGGTCGCCAGGGCGGACCAGTTCGCGGTTTTCAAGAAACTCGACGGCGGGGGCCGGAGTATTGTCACCCGTGATCAGGGCGGTCTGGCCCGAAGGTTGAATGGTCGCCGGGATCGCGCTGGAGGCATCTGTCATCAGGATCACCCGCGCCGTGTCCGGGCCCACACCCGAGATCCGTCCGACCACGCCGATTCCGTCCATCGTGGCCCAGCCATCGGTAATGCCGTCCCGCTCGCCGACATTCAGCAGAACTGACTGCCGGAACGGAGAGCCGCTGTCGGCCATCACAACCCCGGTGATATAGGTCAAGCGTGGATCGAGCCGAACGTTGTTCAGATCCAGCAGCCGGGCGTTTTCCTGCTCAAGCTGCAGCGCGGCCTCTTTCCAGGCCCGCATCAGGCGCAACTCGCTGCGTAATTCCTGGTTCTGTTCGCTCAGGCGTTGATAGCTTTGGAAATCGCGGGCCAGGTTGACCACAGCGGTGACCGGTACCATGGCCCATTCCATCGACGGCACGACCCGGTCGACGACCTGGGCGCGGAACCGTTCCACCCGCGGGCTGTCGATACGCCAGACCAGAAAGATCCCCAGCAGGCACAGCACCACGATCCCCAACAGCAAGCGGCGCAGGGGGGTGGTGTATTCATCGCGCTGTGATCGGTCTTTTGCCACAGGACTCCTTCCCGTGCTGCTCGTGCCGAGTTTACCCTATCTGCAAAGGGTGCGCGCCTTAGCTTTCGTAGTCAATCGCGTGGCGCAGTTGTTTTTCGTATTCCAAGGCCTTGCCGGTGCCCAATGCCACACAGTTCAGGCTTTCGTCGGCAATCGACACGGCCAGACCGGTCTGTTCGCGCAGCGCCAGATCCAGATCGCCCAGCAGCGCACCGCCGCCAGTCAGCATCACGCCCCGGTCCACGATATCCGCAGCCAGATCGGGCGGAGTGGTTTCCAGCGCGGTCATCACCGCCTCGCAAATCTGCTGGACAGGTTCAGACAGCGCCTCGGCCACCTGGGCCTGGCTGATCTCGATTTCCTTCGGCACACCGTTCAGCAGGTCGCGGCCACGGATATGCATCGACTGACCACGGCCATCGTCGGGCATACGCGCGGTGCCGATGGTGGTCTTGATGCGTTCAGCAGTCGATTCACCCACCAGCAAGTTCTGCTGACGACGCAGGTATGAGATGATGGCCTCGTCCATCCGGTCGCCACCAACGCGGACCGAGCGGGCATATACGATGTCGCCCAGCGACAGAACCGCAACCTCGGTGGTGCCGCCGCCGATATCGACGACCATGTTCCCGGTCGGATCGGTGATCGGCATCCCTGCGCCAATGGCCGCAGCGATAGGTTCAGCAATAAGGCCCGCGCGACGGGCGCCAGCGGACAGAACCGATTGACGGATCGCACGTTTCTCGACCGGGGTTGCGCCATGGGGAACGCAGACGATGATTTTGGGTTTCGAAAAGGTCGAGCGTTTATGCACCTTGCGGATGAAATGCTTGATCATCTCTTCGGCGGTGTCGAAATCGGCAATCACACCTTCACGCATTGGGCGGATCGCTTCGATCGAACCGGGGGTTCGGCCCAGCATCAGCTTGGCGTCTTCGCCAACGGCCAGAACTTTTTTCACGCCGTCCTTGACGTGGTAGGCCACCACGGATGGCTCAGACAGGATCACGCCACGCCCCTTGACATACACCAGGGTGTTTGCCGTCCCAAGGTCGATAGCCATGTCCGCTGTGAACAGGCCGCCCAGATTGCCAAAGATCCCCATGTTTCCCCTGATCCTGTATGTCGGTTTTTCTACTGCCCGCGACTCGACGGTTCCGGGACGGATGACTTATAGGGTGCCAGCACGCCCGGTAAAAGGGCTGATTCCGCGATAATCAGCACCTTTCCGCCTTATTGAGAGGGACTTTAGAAGGCAACATGCTCTCTTATCAACACATTTACCACGCTGGGAATCTGGCTGATGTGCAAAAGCACGCTTTATTGGCAATTGTGCTGGAGTATCTGACCCGTAAAGACAAACCGCTGACCTACCTGGAAACCCATTCGGGCCGGGGTTTGTACAAGCTGGATGCGGCAGAGGCGGTGCGCACGGGCGAGGCCGAGGCCGGCATCCGGCGCGTCCAGCAGGCCAAATGGTTTGACGCGGATCATCCGCTGGAACAGGCGATCCGCGCTGTTCAGAAAAGGCATGGGGCTGAGGCCTACCCCGGATCGCCACTGATCGCCGCCAATTTGCTGAGAAATCAGGACAGCCTGCATTTTGCCGAGCTGCACCCGCAGGAACATTCCGCGCTGGCCATGGCAATGTCGCCATATGGCGCCAAAGTGTATCGGCAGGACGGGTACGAGTTGGCGCAATCCTTGCTGCCCCCGACACCACGGCGTGGAGCGATGCTGATCGACCCGAGCTACGAGGTGAAATCTGAATACGACCGTTTGCCAGGTATCATCGGCAAATTGCATCGGAAATGGAACGTGGGCGTAATCGCTCTGTGGTATCCGATTCTGTCGGATAATCGACATGGTGCAATGATTTCCGCCCTGAAATCTCAGAACTTGCCGAAAACCTTCTGCCACGAAGTCAGGTTCGACCCTGTGCGCGAGGGGCA